>JACRBA010000205.1 GCA_016213265.1 Burkholderiales bacterium
CCGCATGCCCAAGGTGCAGGAGAAGGTCAAGGAGTTCTTCGGCAAGGAGCCGCGCAAGGACGTCAACCCGGACGAGGCGGTCGCCGTGGGCGCGGCGATCCAGGGCCAGGTGCTGGGTGGTGAGCGCAAGGACGTGCTGCTGCTGGACGTCACCCCGCTGTCGCTCGGCATCGAGACGCTCGGCGGCGTGATGACCAAGATGATCAAGAAGAACACGACCATCCCGACGAAGTTCTCGCAGACCTTCTCCACGGCCGACGACAACCAGCCGGCCGTGACGATCAAGGTCTACCAGGGCGAGCGCGAGATGGCCTCGGGCAACAAGAGCCTGGGCGAGTTCAACCTCGAAGGCATCCCGCCGGCGCCGCGCGGCCTGCCGCAGATCGAGGTGACCTTCGACATCGACGCCAACGGCATCCTGCACGTGAGCGCCAAGGACAAGGGCACCGGCACGGAAAACAAGATCACCATCAAGGCGAACTCCGGCCTGTCCGAGGAAGAGATCCAGAAGATGGTGAAGGACGCCGAGCTGAACGCCGCAGAAGACGCGAAGAAGCTGGAGCTGGTGCAGGCCCGCAACCAGGCCGACGCGATGGTCCACTCGGTCAAGAAGAGCCTGGCCGAGCATGGCGACAAGCTCGACGCGGGCGAGAAGGAGAAGATCGAGGCCGCGTTGAAGGACGCCGAGGAAGCGCTCAAGGGCGACGACAAGGCGGCCATCGAGGCCAAGACCGAGGCGCTGATGACCGCCAGCCAGAAGCTGGGCGAGAAGATGTACGCCGAGCAGCAGGCCGCAGCCGGTGCTGCCGGCGCCGCCCCGGGCGATGCCGGTGAGCAGCCGCAGGCCCAGGCCAAGCCGGCGGACGACGACAACGTGGTCGACGCGGAGTTCAAGGAAGTCAAGAAGTGATAAGCCGTCACGCCGCGGCGTGACGTCCTATCTCGCCGCGTTCGAACGTCAGGCCCATGGGCCTGACGCTCAACGCGGCGGTTTCGTTTGAGCACTGCGAGCAAGCTGACATGGCAAAGCGCGATTACTACGACGTTCTGGGGGTGGCGAAGAACGCCTCCGAGGACGACATCAAGAAGGCCTACCGCAAGCTGGCCATGAAGTACCACCCCGACCGCAACCAGGGCGACGGGGCCAAGGAAGCCGAGGAGAAGTTCAAGGAGGCCAAGGAGGCCTACGAGATGCTCTCGGACGGCCAGAAACGCGCGGCGTACGACCAGTACGGCCATGCCGGGGTCGACCCCAACGCCGGCGGCTTCCGCGGCGGCCCGGGGCAGGAAGGGTTCGGCGGATTCGCCGAAGCCTTCGGCGACATCTTCGGCGACATCTTCGGCAACGGCCAGGGTGGCGGCGGTGGCCGGCGCGGCGGTGGGGGCGGCCAGCGCGTCTACCGTGGCAACGACCTGAGCTACGCCATGGAGATCACGCTCGAAGAGGCGGCGCTCGGCAAGGACACCCAGATCCGCATCCCCAGCTGGGAGCACTGCGACGCCTGCAGCGGCACCGGCGCCAAGCCTGGCACCAAGGCCAAGACCTGCCACACCTGCAACGGCAGCGGCACGGTGCAGATGCGCCAGGGCTTCTTCGCCATCCAGCAGACCTGCCCGCACTGCCACGGCACCGGCAAGATCATCCCCGAGCCCTGCACGGTGTGCGACGGCGCCGGCAAGGTGAAGAAGCAGAAGACGCTGGAGGTGAAGATCCCCGCCGGCATCAACGAGGGGATGCGCATCCGCTCGGCCGGCAACGGCGAGCCGGGCACCAATGGCGGCCCGGCGGGCGATCTCTACATCGAGATCCGCATCAAGCCGCACGAGATCTTCGAGCGCGACGGTGACGACCTGCACTGCACCGTGCCGGTCGGGCTGGTGACGGCCGCGCTGGGCGGCAGCGTCGAGGTGCCCACGCTGAGCAGCAAGGTCGAGATCGAGCTGCCCGAGGGCACCCAGCACGGCAAGACCTTCCGCCTGCGCGGCAAGGGCATCAAGGGCATCCGCTCCAGCTACCCGGGCGACCTGTATTGCCACGTCACGGTGGAGACGCCGGTCAAGCTCACCGAGCACCAGCGCAAGCTGCTCAAGGAGCTCGACGAATCGCTGCGCAAGGGCGGCGACCGGCACTCGCCCAACGCCAAGAGCTGGACCGACCGGGTGAAAGACCTGTTCAAGTAAACGGGAATCGGGCCGATAAGGCCTGACATGACCTTCGCCGACCACGATTTCTCCCCGTGCAAGGCGCTGATCATCGACGGCCACCCGACGTCGCGCAGCATCCTCTCGGCCCAGCTGCGCGACCTGGGGGTCGGCACCGTCATCCAGTGCGGCCGCATCGCGGACGCCCGGCGGCATCTGGAGGCCCGCGAGTTCGATCTGGTGCTGTGCGAGCAGCACTTCCAGGACGACAAGGCCTCCGGCCAGTCGCTGCTGGATGACCTGCGGCGCGCCCAGCTGCTGCCGTTCTCCACCGTCTTCGTGATGGTGACCGGCGAGGCCAGCTACACCGCCGTGGCCGAAGCCGCCGAGTCGGCGCTGGACAGCTACCTGCTGAAGCCCTTCGCCGCGTCCTCGCTGGCGGAGCGGCTGGTGCAGTCGCGCAAGCGCAAGCGGGTGCTGCGGGAGATCTTCGAGGCCATCGAAGCCGGCAACTTCGACCACGCCGCCCGGCTGTGCCTGGTGCGCTTCCAGGCCCGCGCGCCCTACTGGCTCTATGCCGCGCGCATCGGCGCCGAGCTGCTGCTGCGGCTGGGCCAGCACTATGCCGCCCAGCAGCTCTTCCAGGCCGTCATCGACGCACAGGCCCTGCCCTGGGCGCGCCTGGGCATCGCCCGCTCCCAGCTGGAGGGCGGGCGTCTGCAGCAGGCCCGCCGGACGCTGGAGGTGCTGATCTCCGACGACCCCAGCCACGCCGACGCCTATGACGTGATGGGCCGCGTGCACGTGGAGCAGGGCTCGCTGGCCGAGGCGCTGGACACCTACCGCATGGCCACCCAGCTCACACCTGGCTCCATCGAGCGCCTGCAGCGCCAGGGCATGCTGGCGTTCTACCTGGGCGAGCATGCCGAGGCCCGTCGCGCCCTGGAGCGCGCGGCCAGCATCGGCGTCACCTCCAAGATGTTCGACCTGCAGTCCATGGTGCTGCTGGCCTTCTCACGCTTTCGCGACCGCGACGGCAAGGGCCTGCAGCGCTGCCTGGACAACGTGCGGCACGTGTACGAGCGCAACACCGCGAGCACGCGCCTGCGCCGCTTCGTCTGGCTGATCGAGGCGCTCAGCCTGATGCTCAACCGCCAGGTGGCCCGTGTGGTGGAATCGCTGCGCCAGATGGCGGGCGAGCTCAAGAGCCCCGGCTTCGACATCGAATCGGCGCTGAACTTCCTCACTTTGCTGTCCGAGCTGGCGGCCGCCGAGCTTCAGCTGGACGAAGCGTCGCACTGGGTGGATTCGGTGGCCATGCGGTTCTGCGTGTCGCGCAGCCTGTCCGAGCTGCTGAGCCGCGCAGCGAGCGTCCACCCGCCCTACGCCGACCAGGTGCGCGGGGCCCATGCCAAGGTCACCGCCCTGGCCGAAGCGGCCATGAACCACAGCCTGAATGGCGAACCCCGCGCCGCCGTGAAGGCCCTGCTCACCCATGGCGGCAAGACGCAGAACACCAAGCTCATCGACATGGCGCGCATGGTGCTGCAGCGCCATGCCGAGAAGATCCCCGACGCGGCGGACCTGCAGGCGCTGGCCGACGACCTCTATGGGCGCTTCGCCGCCTCCTCCGCCCCGTCGCTGAGTGGAGCGACGGGCGGCCGCCAGTCAGGCGGCCTGGCGCTGCGCACCGCTGCGCCAGCGGGCGAAGCGGCCGCGACGGCGCCCTCGCCCGACACCGCGACCGCCACGGCGGCCGACGCCACGGTGGCCGACGCCACGCCGCCGGTGGCGCGCGCCGCCTAGAACAGGCTCTGCTGAGCCGGGACGGGCGGGGGTGCGGCGGCGCGGGCGAAGCGCGTGAGGTCGAGCTCCACCCGCTCGCGGTTGAGCCCCAGCCGGGCGCAGGCCTTGTCGAAGCGCTGGCGCAGCAGCTGCGCCCACACCCCCTGGCCCGTCATGCGGTGGCCGAAGCGTGCGTCGTTGTCGCGCCCGCCCCGCATCTCGCGCAGGCGCGCCATGACGCGGGCCGCACGTTCGGGGAAGTGCGCCTGCAGCCACTGCTGGAACAGCGGGTTCACCTCCCACGGAAGGCGCAGCACGATGCTGAAGGCGCTGCGGGCGCCCGCCTCGGCCGCGGCCTCGAGGATGTGCTCGAGCTCGGGCTCGTTGATGAAGGGAATGACCGGCGAGACGCTCACGCCGACCGGCACGCCTGCGTCTGCCAGCCGCCGCACGGTCTGCAGCCGGCGCTGAGGCGAGGCCGCCCGCGGCTCCAGGATGCGCGCCAGCGCCGGGTCGAGCGTGGTGATGGACACATAGGCGGCCGCCAGGCGCTGCGCCGCCATGGGGGCGATGAGATCGAGGTCGCGCTCCACGCCACTCGACTTGGTGATCACCGAGAAGGGGTGCTGGAACTCCGACAACACCTCGATGACCGCCCGCGTGATGCCGAGGTGGCGCTCCACCGGCTGGTACGCATCCGTGGCGGAGCCCAGGTTGAGCAGCACGGGCTCGTAGCCCGGCGCCGCGAGCGTCGCGCGCAGGCGCTCGGCCGCATTCACCTTGGCCACGATGCGCGTTTCGAAGTCGAGGCCGGGCGAGAGGTTCAGGTAGCTGTGGGTGGGTCGGGCGAAGCAGTAGATGCAGCCGTGCTCGCAGCCCCGGTAGGGGTTGATCGACAGGTCGAACGGGATGTCCGGCGACTCGTTGCCGGTGAGGATGCTCTTCACCCGCTGCTCGATCACCTGGGTGGCCGGCGGCAACACCTCGGCGCTGGCCTGCTGATCCAGCGTGCCCCAGCCATCGTCGAACCCCTCGCGGCGTTGCGCGGCAAAGCGGTGCTGGATCGCCCAGCCGGTGCCGCGCCCCTTGGGCGGCTGGAGATGGACGGGTTGGGCGACAGGCGGCAGCGGCGGCATACTGTGGATATATACAGTATTGCCACCGAGCGCCGCGCAGGTGGGCCGCACGTCCCTTCAGGCGCGGCGGTTTTCGCCCGGTTCAGTATTCCTGGCCGTAGGCGTCGGGCGCCATGTTGTCGAACTTGGTGAGCGGCTTCAGGAAGGTGAGCTTCACCGTGCCGACCGGGCCGTTACGCTGCTTGCCGATGATGATCTCGGCGACGCCGGGCTCCTTGGAGTCCTTGTTGTAGTAGTCGTCGCGGTAGATGAACATGATCACGTCCGCGTCCTGCTCGATGGCGCCCGATTCGCGCAGGTCGCTCATCATGGGCCGCTTGTCCGTGCGCGTCTCCACCGAGCGGTTGAGCTGCGACAGCGCGATCACCGGGCAATGCAGCTCCTTGGCCAGCGCCTTGAGACCGCGCGAGATCTCGCTGATCTCGGTGGCGCGGTTCTCGCCGCTGGAGCTGCCGGTGCCGCTCATGAGCTGCAGGTAGTCGATGACGATCAGCCCCAGCTTGCCGCACTGGCGCGCCTGGCGGCGGGCGCGGGCGCGCAGTTCCGCCGGGTTCAGCGCCGGCGTCTCGTCGATGAAGATGGACGCCTTGGACAGCTTGTCCACCGCCTCGGTGAGCCGGCCCCAGTCGTCGTCGCGCAGCCGGCCGGTGCGCAGGCCCGATTGGTCGATGCGGCCCAGCGAGCCCACCATCCGCAGGGCCAGCTGCGAGGCGCCCATTTCCATGGAGAACACCACCACCGGCAGGCCCTCCTGCACGGCCACGTTCTCCGCGATGTTCAGCGCGAAGGCGGTCTTGCCCATGGACGGGCGGGCCGCCAGGATGATGAGGTCGCCACCCTGGAGGCCGGCCGTCATCCGGTCCATGTCGTAGAAGCCGGTGCGCACGCCGGTGACTTCCTCGGCGCCGTTCTCGGCCAGCTCCGTCACCCGGTCGATCAGCTGCATCACCAGGGTGTCCATGCTCTGGAAACCCTGCTTGGTGCGCTGCCCTTCCTCGCCGATCTTGAAGATCTTGCCTTCGGCCTCGTCCAGGATCTGCGAGACCTGCCGGCCCTGCGGGTTGAAGGCCTGGGTGGCGATCTCGTCGCTGGCCGCGATGAGCTTGCGCAGCACCGCACGCTCGCGCACGATCTCGGCGTAGCGCCGCAGGTTGGCGGCGCTGGGCACGCTTTGCGCCAGCGCGTTCAGGTAGGCCAGGCCGCCGCACTCTTCCGCCTTGCCCAGCGACTGCAACTGCTCGAAGACGGTGATCACGTCCGCCGGCTTCGAGGCGCTGATGAGCCCGCCGACCGCGCCGAAGATCAGGCGGTGCTCGTAGCGGTAGAAGTCGCTCTCGCTCAGGACATCGGCCGCCCGGTCCCACGCGCCGTTGTCCAGCAGCAGGCCGCCCAGCACGCTCTGCTCGGCCTCGATGGAATGCGGCGGCACGCGCAGCCGCGCCACCTCGTCGTCGCGCGGCTCGGACCGGGGATCGGGGGCGTCAAAGACCGTGGGCATGTGGACAAGCCTGTGGATCAGATGGGGTCACGCGGTGGACAACCGGGGCCCCTGAAACGACAAAGGCCGGCGATGACGCCGGCCTCTGCCAGGGTGCGGAAACCGCGAATGATCAGTCGGCTTCGCCGACGACCTTCACGGTGATTTCCACGACCACGTCGGTGTGCGCCGCGACGCTCACCGGGAACTCGCCAACCGCCTTCAGCGGGCCGTGCGGCATGCGCACCTGGGCCTTGGCGATCTGGAAGCCCGTCTTGCCCAGGGCTTCAGCGACGTCGTGGTTGGTGACCGAGCCGAACAGGCGGCCGTCGACGCCGGCCTTCTGGGCGATGGTCACGGTGATGCCTGCGAGCTTCTCGCCCATGGCCTGGGCGGCAGCCAGCTTGTCGGCGGCGATCTTCTCGAGCTCGGCGCGGCGGGCCTCGAATTCCTTGATCGCGGTTTCCGTGGCGCGACGGGCGCGCTTGGTCGGGATCAGGAAGTTGCGGGCGTAGCCGTCCTTCACCTTGACGATGTCGCCGAGGTTACCGAGGTTGGCCACCTTGTCCAGGAGGATGACTTGCATGAGACGGTGCTCCTCTTAGACCTTGTGTTGATCGGAGTACGGCAGCATCGCCAGGAAGCGCGAGCGCTTGATGGCGGTGGTCAGCTGACGTTGGAAGAACGCGCGCGTGCCGGTCAGGCGGGCCGGCGTGATCTTGCCGTTCTCGCCGACGAAATCGCGCAGCAGGTCGATGTCCTTGTAGTCGATGGACTCGACGCCGGCCACGGTGAAGCGGCAGAACTTCTTGCGGCGGAACAGCAGCGACTGCTGGTTGCGCTTGGGACGACGGTCCTTGGAAAAGCGGGACTTGGGCGGGGGCATGATGACCTCTGAAAGTTGTCTATCCGGTGTTCAAACAGGTGCGACAGGGGCGTCGGAAGCGTGCACTTCGGTGACGTGGAACACGAGGCCGCGACCGTTGCGCGAGGCCGCCAGGAAGCCGGCAAACTGGGCCGGGGATCCGAGCGACAGGGCGCTGACGGGCCGGGTGATCGCGCCGATCGCCACTGCCTTGAGCTGCATCGCCACCTGGCGAGGCTGGCCGTCTTCCGACACCTGCGACCGGTGGTCGAGCACCAGGTCGAGGGCCGGCAGTCCGGCAGGCGTGTAGCGCAGCGCGCCGCGTTCCACCACCTGGGCCGCCAGAACCAGACGGTTCATGGCGTCAGCCCGGCAGCGGGCGACGACCCGTCGGGCTTCAGGCGGTGGTCTCCTGGGCGGCCTTGCGGGCCTCTTCCTTCTCCACCGAGCGCATCATGACCGACGGCGTGGTCTCGGCCTTGTCGACCTTGACGGTCAGGTGGCGCAGCACGGCGTCGTTGAAGCGGAAGCCGGTCTCGAGCTCGGTCAGCACGTCCTTCGAGCACTCGATGTTCAGGCACAGGTAGTGCGCCTTGGCGAGCTTCTGGATCATGTAGGCCAGCTGGCGGCGGCCCCAGTCTTCCACGCGATGCACCTTGCCACCGCCATTGGTGACCAGGGTCTTGTAGCGCTCCAGCATGGCCGGAACCTGTTCGCTTTGATCCGGATGGATCAGCAGAACGATCTCATAGTGACGCATGAACACTCCTTGTGGGTTCCTCAAACGCTGAGGGAAGCCGCCCCGCGCGTCGGTGCAGGTGCGGCAAGGGAAAGCCGGACATTATGGCACACCCGGCGCCAGCCGCCCGGGCGCCGAGGCACCCGGGCGGCGGGGGGGTCAGCGCACGGCGGCCAGGCGCTGCCAGGTCTCGATCACGGAATCGGGGTTCAGCGAGATCGACACGATGCCTTCCTGGGCCAGCCAGTCCGCGAAGTCGGGGTGGTCGCTGGGGCCCTGCCCGCAGATGCCCACGTACTTGCCGGTGGCGCGGCAGGCGGCGATCGCACGCGAGATCAGGGCCTTGACCGCCGGGTCGCGCTCATCGAAATCGTCGGCCAGCTGCTCCAGGCCGGAGTCACGGTCCAGGCCCAGCGTGAGCTGGGTGAGGTCGTTGGAGCCGATGGACATGCCATCGAAGTGCTCCAGGAAGGCCTCGGCGAGGATGGCGTTGCTGGGCACCTCGCACATCATGATGAGGCGCAGGCCGTTCTGCCCTCGCTTGAGGCCGCGCTCGGCCAGCATCTGGTTGACGCGCTCGGCCTGGCGCACGGTGCGCACGAACGGCACCATGATCTCCACGTTGGTCAGGCCCATCTCGTTGCGCACGCGCTTGAGCGCCTCGCACTCCATGCCGAAGGCGTCGCTGAACTCGCCGCTGATGTAGCGCGAGGCCCCGCGGAAGCCCAGCATCGGGTTCTCTTCATCCGGCTCGTAGCGCGAGCCGCCGATGAGCTTCTTGTACTCGTTGGACTTGAAGTCGGACAGGCGCACGATGACCGGCTTGGGCCAGAAGGCCGCGGCGATGGTGGCCACACCCTCGGCGAGCTTGTCCACGTAGAACGCGCGCGGGCTGGCATGGCCGCGCGCCACGGACTCCACGGCCTTCTTCAGGTCGGGGTCGACGTTGGGGTAGTCGAGGATCGCCTTCGGGTGCACCCCGATGTTGTTGTTGATGATGAACTCGAGGCGGGCCAGCCCGACGCCGGAGTTCGGCACCTGCGAGAAGTTGAACGCCAGCTGCGGGTTGCCCACGTTCATCATGATCTTCACCGGGCAGTACGGCAGCTCGCCCCGGTTCACTTCGGTGACTTCCGTCTCCAGCAGGCCGTCGTACACGTGGCCGGTGTCACCCTCGGAGCAGGCCACGGTGACCAGCGCGCCGTCGGTGAGCTTCTCGGTCGCGTCGCCACAGCCCACGACCGCGGGGATGCCCAGCTCGCGCGCGATGATGGCCGCGTGGCAGGTGCGCCCCCCGCGGTTGGTGACGATGGCGCTGGCACGCTTCATCACCGGCTCCCAGTTGGGGTCGGTCATGTCGGTGACCAGCACGTCGCCGGGCTGCACGCGGTCCATCTCGGCAATGGAGTGCACCAGCCGAACGGGGCCCGTGCCGATCTTCTGGCCAATGGCACGCCCCTCGGCCAGCACGGTGGAGTGGCCCTTGAGCTTGTAGCGGTGCTCGACCTGGCCCTCGGCCTGGCTGCGCACCGTCTCGGGCCGCGCCTGGAGGATGTAGAGCTTGCCGTCCGCGCCGTCCTTGCCCCACTCGATGTCCATCGGGCGGCCGTAGTGCTTCTCGATCACCATCGCGTAGCGGGCGAGTTCCACCACGTCGTCGTCGGTGAGCGAGTAGCGGTTGCGCTGCTCGGGCGGCGTGTCCACCGTCTTCACCAGCTTGCCGCTGCGCGCCTTCTCCTCGGCCGAGGCGAACTCCATGCGGATGAGCTTGGAGCCGAGGCTGCGGCGGATCACGGGGAAGTTGCCCGCCTCCAGCGCCGGCTTGTGCACGTAGAACTCGTCCGGGTTCACGGCGCCCTGCACCACCGTCTCGCCCAAGCCGTAGCTGGAGGTGATGAACACCACGTCCTTGAAGCCCGACTCGGTGTCGATGGTGAACATGACCCCGGCCGAACCGATGTCCGAGCGCACCATGCGCTGCACGCCGGCGGACAGCGCCACGTCGGCGTGGGCAAAGCCCTTGTGCACGCGGTAGCTGATGGCGCGGTCGTTGTAGAGCGAGGCGAACACCTCCTTCATCTTGTGCAGCACGTCGTCGATGCCATGCACGTTGAGGAAGGTCTCCTGCTGGCCCGCGAACGAGGCGTCGGGCAGGTCTTCGGCGGTGGCGGACGAACGCACCGCCCAGGTGGCGTCGGGCGCATCGCCCGCCACGCGGGCGTACTCGTCGCGCACGGCCTGCTCGAGCGCCGGCGGGAACGGGGCGTCGACCACCCATTGGCGGATCTCGTTGCCGGCCTCGGCCAGGGCGCGCACGTCGTCCGTGTCCAGCGCCGCCAAGCGCTGGTTGATGCGGTCGGTGAGGCCGCCGAAGGCCAGGAACTCGCGGAAGGCGTGCGCCGTGGTGGCGAAGCCACCGGGCACGCGCACGCCCGAGGCGGCGAGCTGGCTGATCATTTCGCCGAGGCTGGCGTTCTTGCCGCCGACCACCTCGACATCGGACATTCTCAGCTGCTCGAACGGCGCGACCAGGGCGGTCGCCAGGGGGCTGGATGACATGGGAAAGCTCCTTGATGACAAAAAACCTGGCGCCATGCCACCCATGCGCCCACACCGGCGGACCACGCTGCAGCGCGTTGGCGTTGTTCTTCGAGGCTGCAGGGTCGCATGCGCGGCGGGCCGCCCGGCCACGGGGGCCGGGTCAAGGAGCACGTCAATGGGGGCGAATTCTACGGAGGGATTGCCTATCATCGCTGAAACCCGGCTGAAACCACCGCGAGCCCTGCATGCCCAACCGCACCGTCTTCTTCGTCTCCGATGGCACCGGCATCACCGCCGAAACCTTCGGCAATTCCATCCTCGCGCAGTTCTCCGCCCGGCCGCGCCACATCCGCCGCCCCTTCATCGACACGGCCGACAAGGCCGACAAGGTGGTCTCCGAGATCAACTCGATCGCCGAGGCCGAGGGCCGGCGTCCGATCGTCTTCATCACCCTGGCCAACGAGGACATCCGCCGCATCCTGACGGACGACCACTGCAAGGGCATGGTGATGGACATGTTCGCGGCCTTCGTCGAGCCGCTCGAGCGCGAGTTCGGCATCAAGTCCAACCACCGGGTGGGGCGCTTCTCGGATGCGGCCAAGAGCCAGGAGTACAACGACCGCATCGAAGCGATCAACTTCTCGCTCGCCCACGATGACGGCCAGTCGGCCAAGAACCTCGAGGCGGCCGACGTGATCCTGGTGGGCGTGAGCCGCAGCGGCAAGACGCCCACCTCGCTGTACCTGGCCATGCAGCACGGCATCAAGGCGGCCAACTACCCGCTGATTCCCGAAGACTTCGAGCGCGGCCACCTGCCCACCTCACTCGCGCCGCACAAGCGCAAGTGCTTCGGCCTCACGATCGACCCCGATCGGCTGGCGCAGATCCGGCACGAGCGGCGGCCCGACAGCAAGTACGCGTCGATCGAGAACTGCCGCTATGAGGTGCACGCCGCCGAGCAGATGATGAAGCGCAGCGGCATCTCCTGGCTGAGCTCGACCCACAAGTCGATCGAGGAGATCGCCACGACCAACCTGCGCGACATCCGCCCGGATCGGCTGATCTACTGACCCGCCTCGGGCCGTGGGCCGGCCACGCCACCCGCCAATCCGGCGAACAGGCACACCGCGGCGGCCGCCGCCACGTTGAGCGACTCCTCCCCGCCCGGCTGCGGGATGCGCACCGCCTGCGCGCAGCGCGCCATCAAGTCGGGTGAGACGCCCTGCCCTTCGTGCCCGAGCACCCAGGCGCACGGCCGCGGCAGCGGGGCCTGACCGAGCAGCAGGCCACCGTGCGGGCTGGTGGCCAGCAAAGGCACCTGCAGCGCATCGAGCGCCTCGGGCTCGACGCCTTCGACGAGGCGCAGCGCGAAATGCGCCCCCATGCCGGCGCGCAGCACCTTGGGCGACCACAGCGCCGCCGTGCCCTTCAGGGCGATGACCTGTGCCACGCCGAACGCGGCCGCGCTGCGCAGGATGCTGCCCACGTTGCCGGCGTCCTGCACCCGGTCGAGGACGACCGACGCTGCCTGCGGGTCGATCTGCATGGCCGTCGGCCGTTCGATGAGCGCGCCGACGCGGCCCGGTGACTCGAGGGCGCTCAGGCTGGCAAACAGGGTGTCGGGCACCTGGACGGCGCGGCGCGCCCGTGGCGCCCAGGCGTGCCACGGCGCTGCCGCCTGCGCCCACGCGCCCTGGCTGTAGACCAGCGCCTGCAGATCGACGCCTCGGGCAAGCGCTGCGCCGACGAGGTGGTCACCTTCGAGCCACACCACGCCCTGCCGGCGGTACGCACCGGGATCGGCGGCCAGCCGGCGGATGCGCTGCAACAGCGGGTTGTCGCGCGCCGTCAGGAGCTCGGGCAGCGGCGCCTGGCCACTCATTCCACGCACTCCCCCATCACCAGTCGCACCGGCGCGAAACTTCGGCGGTGGACGGGCGACGCGCCATGCAGGCGCAGGGCCTCGAGGTGGTCCGGCGTGGGGTAGCCCTTGTGGGCGGCAAAGCCGTACTGGGGGTGGGCGGCGTGCAGCTCCGCGCAGAGGCGGTCGCGGTGGACCTTGGCCAGGATGGACGCCGCCGAGATGGCCTGCACCCGCGCATCTCCCTGCACGATGGCCTCCGCCGGCACGCGCAGCACAGGCAGCCGGTTGCCGTCGACCAGCACCTTGGCCGGCAGCAGCCGCAGGCCCTCCACCGCCCGGCGCATGGCCAGCAGCGTCGCCTGCAGGATATTCAATGCATCGATCTCATCGACGCTCGCCTCGGCGATGCTGCAGCACAGTGCCTTGGCCCGGATCTCGTCGTACAGCGCCTCGCGGCGCTTCTCGCTGAGCACCTTGGAGTCCTTGAGGCCACGGATGGGCTGGAGCTCGTCGAGGATCACCGCGGCCGCCACCACGGGGCCGGCCAGCGGCCCGCGCCCCGCCTCGTCGACACCCGCCACCAGGCCGGGTGCATCGAAGACGAGCCGGATCTGCTCAGGCGCCGAGGACTTGCGCGATCGCATCGCCGGCCTTGCGCGCCGTGTCCTGGCGCAGGCTGAGGTGGATGTCGGTCAGGCGCCGCCCCAGCGCGTCGCGACGGGGTGCATCGTCCAGCCATGCCAGGGCCTCGCGGGCCAGCGCTTCGGGGGTGGCCGCGTCCTGCAACAGCTCGGGCACGATGAACTCGCGCGAGAGGATGTTCGGCAGGCCGAACCAGGGCTGGTAGGCGCGGCGGCGCATGTAGAGCCAGTTGAGCCAGTGCAGGCGGTAGGTGATGACCATGGGCCGCTTGAACAGGGCCGCCTCCAGCGTGGCAGTACCGCTGGCGATCAGCGTCACGTCGCAGGCGGCCAGCACCTCGTGGGAGCGCCCGTCCACCAGCTGGACCGCCACGTCGCCGGCATGGGTGGCGACCAGGGGCTCCACCAGGGGACGCAGGCCCGGGGCCACCGGCAGCACGAAGCGCAGGCCAGGCCGCTGCCGCGCCATGATCGACGCCGCCTGCAGCATCGCCGGCGCGATGTGCCGGATCTCACTGCGGCGGCTGCCGGGCAGCAGGGCCACCACGGTGTCACCGTCGCCCAGCCCGAGCGCCGCACGCGCCGGTGCGCGCGGTGGGTCCAATGGGATGGTGTCTGCCAACGGGTGGCCCACGAAGCTGGCCGCCACCCCGTGGGACGCCAGCAGCGCCGGCTCGAAGGGAAACAGGCACAGCACATGGTCGGCGGCCGCCGCGAGCTTGTTCACGCGTTCGCCGCGCCACGCCCAGATCGACGGGCACACGAAGTGCACGGTGCGGATGCCGCCGCCGCGCAGCGCCGTCTCCAGGCCGAAGTTGAAATCCGGGGCGTCCACGCCAATGAACACGTCCGGGCGCTCCGCCAGCAGGCGGTCGCGCAGCGCGCTGCGGATGCCCACCAGCTCGCGGTAATGGCGCAGCGCATCGACATAGCCGAAGACGGACAGCTTCTCGCTCGGCCACCAGGCCTCGAATCCCTCTGCCGCCATGCGGGGGCCGCCGATGCCGGCTGAACGGGTGCCCGGCCAACGCTCGCGCAGGCCCTTCAGCAGCAGGCTGGCCAGCAGGTCGCCCGAGGCTTCACCGGCCACCAGGGCCAGTCGCGGCGAGGTGGTCGTGGTCACGTCCGCCCCGCCCGTCAGCGCACGATGCCGCGCTTGGCACCGGCCAGGAAGGCCAGCATGGTGTCGACGTCCTCGTCGCCGCCCGCCACGCCGCCGCGCAGCGCCTCGATGGCCGCCACCGCCGCGTCGAGCGTGAGCCCGTCGCGGTACAGCAGCTTGTGCATCTGCCGAATCAGGCCCAGGCGTTCCGGCGTGAAGCCACGGCGCTTGAGGCCCGTGAGGTTCACCGCACGCAGAGCCAATGGGTGACCATCGGCCGTCATGTAGGGCGGCACGTCCTGCGCCACATGGGCCTGGAACCCGATCATCGCGTGGGCACCGATGTGCACGAACTGGTGCACGCCCGACAGGCCGCCGATGACGGCCCAGTCGCCCACCCTCACATGGCCGGCGAGCGTGGCATTGTTGGCCAGCACCGTGTGGTCGCCCAGCACCACGTCGTGCGCCACATGCACGTAGGCCATGATCCAGTTGTCCGACCCGATGCGGGTGACGCCCTCCTCCTTCATCGTGCCGAGGTTGAGCGTGCAGAACTCGCGGATGGTGTTGCGGTCGCCGATCACCAGCCGCGTGGGCTCGCCGCCATAGCTCATGTCCTGCGACACGGCGCCAATGGATGCGAACTGGAAGATGCGGTTGTCGCGGCCGATGGTGGTACGGCCCTCGATCACCGTGTGCGGGCCCACCGTGGTGCCCGCACCGATGCGCACATGCGGACCGATGACGGCGTAAGGACCGACTGTGACCTGCGCGTCGAGCTCGGCCGCGGGGTCGACGATGGCGGTCGGATGGATCTGGACCATGGGAAGGGAAACGGTCGAACCGCGTCAGCCGTTGGCACCCACCTTGCGCATGGTGCACATGAGCTCGGCCTCGGCGGCCATCTCGCCGTTCACCGTGGCGCGGGCCTTGTACTTGTGGATGCCCGCGCGCACGCGGTCGATGCTGGCTTCGATCATCAGCTGGTCACCCGGCTCCACGGGCCGCTTGAAGCGCGCGGCATCGATGCCGGCGAAGTACACCACCGTGTCGTCGCCCGGGTCGATCTCGGCGGACGCGAACGACAGCAGCGCGGCCGACTGCGCCATGGCCTCGAGGATCAGCACGCCCGGCATCACCGGCCGGTGCGGAAAGTGGCCGTTGAAGAACGGTTCGTTGATCGTCACGTTCTTCACCGCGAGGATGCGGATGTTCTTCTCCAGCTCGACCACCCGGTCGACCAGCAGCATGGGGTAGCGGTGCGGCAGCCGCCGGAGGATCTGGTGGATGTCCATCACTGTCATGTTGAGCTCTTCTTTTCCAGCGCACGCAAACGGTGCCGCAGTTGATGCAACTGACGCAGCGTCGCCGCGTTCTTCTCCCAGTTGCCATTTTCGTCGATCGGGAACACGCCGCTGTACTGTCCCGGCTTCGTGATGGAACTCATCACCACGCTGGCCGCCGAGATGTGGACGTGGTCGCCAATCTCGAGATGGCCAAGGATCATGGCCGCGCCGCCAAAAGTGCAGTGGCGACCGATGCGCGCACTGCCCGCCACGCCGACGCAGCCCGCCATGGCGGTGTGGGCACCGATGTGCACGTTGTGCGCGATCTGGATGAGGTTGTCGAGCTTCACGCCGTCTTCGATGACCGTGTCGTCCAGTGCGCCGCGGTCGACGCAGGTGTTGGCGCCGATCTCCACGTCGTCGCCCATCCACACGGCGCCCAGTTGCTCGATCTTTTCCCAGCGCCCCTCGTGCGGAGCGAAGCCGAAGCCGTCGGCACCGATGACGCAGCCGCTGTGCAGCACCGCGCGGGCGCCCACGCGACAGCCCCGGCCCAGCGTGGCCCGGGCATGCACGACCGCCCCCTCTCCCAGCTGAACGCGCTCACCGACGACGGCGTGGGCGCCGACATGCACATGCGCCCCGAGCACCGCCCCGCTCTCCACCACGGCGAAAGGGCCGATGCAGACATGGGCCCCCAGACGCACACCAGGCGCCACGTAAGCCGAAGGGTGAACGCCGCTCGCCCCGACAGGCCGCTCGCGGGCGACCCACCAGCGCGTGAGTGCCGCGTAGGCGCGGTACGGATCGTCCACGACGATGGCCGTGCGGCCGCGGGCCACCAGCGCGTCCGCATCGCTCTCGCGCAGGATCACCGTGCCGGCGGCCGTGGAGGCCAGCAGCGGGCGAAGCCGCGGCTGCGCCAGAAAACTCACCGAGCCGTCATCCGCACGCTCGAGCGCAGCGATGCGCACCACAGCGCGGCGTCCATCGCCGCGCACTTCGCCGCCGATGGCGGCGGCGATGTCGGCCGCCGTCAGGCTGCCATTCACTTGGCGGCGTTGAGCGCGTCGATCACCTTCTTGGTGATGTCGACGCGGGGCCCGGCGAACACGACCTCTTGCAGGATCAGGTCGTACTTTTCCTGCTCGAAGATCTGCTTGATCACGCGGTTGGCCCGCTCCACCACCGCAGCGAGCTCCTCGCTCTTGCGCTGGTTCAGGTCTTCGAGCAGCTCACGGCGCTTGCGCTGGAAATCGCGGTCCTGGTCGGCCAGGTCGCGTTGGCGGCGGGTGCGCTCGGCCTCGGGAAGGGTCGGGCCTTCCTTCTCGAGCTTTTCCATGGCGCCACGCAGACGTGAGCCCTGGTCGGCCAGCTCGGTCTCGCGCTTCTTGAACTCGGCCTCCAGCTTGGCCTGGGCCGCGCGGGCAGGCGCCGCCTCGCGCAGGACCCGCTCGCTGTTCACGTAGCCGATCTTCAGCTCCTGGGCGCTCAGCCCGGCGGCCGACAGGCTGAGGACCGCCGCGGCGAGGAAGGAGGTGCTAAGCGACTTCATCATCAAAAGGCCGTTCCGATCTGAAACTGGAAGCGTTGGATTTTATCGCCGCTGAACGAGCGCAAAGGCGTGCCGTAGCTGAGCTTCAATGGGCCTACCGGCGAGATCCAGCTCAGGCCGACGCCGGCCGAAGCACGCAGGTCCTCCAGCGTCCCTGTGTTGCCTCGTTCACGGTCACGGTCGGTGACGCGCCCACTGTGGTCACGCCAGACGTTGCCGGCATCGGCGAACGCGAAGATGCGCAGCGACTTGTCATTGCCGCTGCCCGGCACCGGGAAGTACAACTCGGAGTTCAGATTCAGCTTCTTCGGCCCGCCATCGTACGCACCGGTTGCGTCGACGCCGCCGAAAGACCCTTGCTCGAACACGCGCACGGAGCCAAGCCCGCCGCCGTAGAAGTTCTTGAACAGCGGATACGGCTTGCCACTCAGGCCGTATCCGAGGCCCACCTCACCGTTGACACCCAGCGTGAGCTTGCTGGTCACGCTGAAGTACTGCTGGTACTGGGCGTTCAGCCTCGCGTAGTGCACATCACCCGCCACGCTGAAGTCGAGGTTCACGCGCTGGTAGCGGCCCTTGGTGGGCACGAGCACGTTGTCGCGCTCCTCCCGCGCCCACCCCACGGTGAGCGGCACGCTCAGCGCATGGTTGCCGAAGGTCTGCACGAACTGGCGATAGCTCAAGGGAACCCCCTGGCTGGTGCCGATGATCGTCTGCTCGATGCCGACGCCGAAGAACACCGTGTCGTACTCGGTGAACGGCACGCCGAAGCGCACCGACATGCCCGGGGTGGCAAGCTGGTACGACTCGGCCAGGCTGTTCAGCGGCTTGGAGGTGCGGTAGTACACGTCGACCGCGCGCGACACGCCGTCGTCCGTGAAGTACGGGTCCACCGTGCTGACCACCAGGTTGCGGCTGAGCCGGCTGGTGTTCACCTCCAGGCCGAGGTAGTTGCCGGTGCCGAAGACGTTCTCCTTGCGGATGGCGCCCGAGAACGACAGGCCGGCGGACGAGTAGCCCGCGGCCAGCTGCAGGCTGCCCGTCTGCTTTTCCTTCACGGTGAGGAGCAGGTCCACCTGGTCGGGCGAGCCCGGCACTTCCTGGGTGTCGACGGTGACCTCATCGAAGAAGCCGAGACGCTCCACCCGATCGCGCGAGAGCTTGATCTTGCCGCTGTCGTACCACGCCGATTCGAACTGGCGGAACTCCCGACGGATGACCTCGTCGCGGGTCACCGTGTTGCCCGCCACGTTGATGCGCCGCACGTTCACCCGCTGCCCGGGCTGGCCTTGCAGCACCACCACGACCTGGCCGGTCTTGCGGTCGATCTCGGTGCGCGGCTCCACGCGGGCGAAGGCGTAGCCGTACACGCCGTAGAGATCGGAGAAGGCGCGCGTCGTCGCCGTGACGTCGTCACCCCGGTAGGCTTCGCCGGGGCGGATGCGCACGCGCTGCTTGAAATCCTCCTCGCGGCCGAGGAACTGGCCTTCCAGCCGCACGCCGGTCACCGTGAAGGGCTGGCCCTCCTCGATCACGACGTTGATGGAGATCTCCTGCTTGTCCGGCGAGATGGTGACCTGCGTCGACTTGACGTCGAACTCGAGGTATCCACGGTTCAGGTAGTGCGCCCGGATGCGCTCCAGGTCGGCATTGAGCTTGGCCCGGGCATAGCGATCGGACTTGGTGTACCAGGTCAACCAGCCGCCGGTGGTCAGGTCCATCATGTCCAGCAGGCTGGACTCGCTGAAAGCCTTGGCGCCCTCGATACGGATGTCGCGGATCCTGGCGACCTCGCCCTCGGCCACCGTGAAGGTGATGTTGACGCGGTTGCGCTCGATGGGGGTGGCGGTGGTGACCACCTCCGCGCCGTACAGGCTGCGCGTGAGGTACTGGCGCTTGATTTCCTGCTCGGCGCGGTCGATCACCGCCTTGTCGTAGGGCTGGCCCTCGGAGATGCCGTTGTCCTTCAGCGCCTTGGCCAGCGTGTCCTTGTCGAACTCGCGCAGCCCGATGAAGTTCACCGACGCGATGAGCGCCCGCTCCTCCACCACGACCACGACGACCCGGTTCTCGATGTCGATGCGCACGTCCTTGAACAGGCCCGTCGCGAACAGCGCACGCAGTGCGGCGGCACCCTTGTCGTCGTTGTATTCGTCGCCCACGCGAAAGGGCAAGGCGCCGAAGACACTGCCCGGGTCACCGCGCTGCAGGCCCTCGATGCGGATGTCACCGATGGTGAACGGCTCGACGGCGTGCGCCGAGGTGGCGGCCATCGTGGCGACCGCCATGGCCACACAGGCGACGGCCGGACGCAACGAGGTCAAGGCATGGGAAACAGGCATCGGGAGTGTCACTGCAGGCCCAGGAGCCGGGCCACGTCGTTGGAGAGGGCGATGGTCATCATCAGCAGGAGGAGGAAGGCCCCGCCGCGCTGCAGCCATTTGTGCCACAGATCCGAGACCGGACGACCGGTCACGCCCTCGAAAAGATAATACATCAGGTGTCCGCCATCGAGCATGGGCAGCGGCAGCAGGTTCAGCACGCCCAGGCTGACGCTGACCATGGCGAGAAACGCCAGGTAGTACGAAGCGCCTCGCTGGATCGCCTGCCCGGCATAGTCACCGATCGTCAGAGGCCCGCTGAGGTTCCGCAGCGAGGCTTCGCCGGTGAGCATGCGGCCGAGCATGCGCACGCTGAGCGACGCCATCTCCCAGGTCCGCTGCGCGCCCCGGGTGATGGCATCCACCGGGTCCAGCTGAACGGTCACCAGGCGCACCTGCCCACCCACCGGCGCGTCGATGCGGCCCATCCGGCGATCGCCCTCGTCCACCACGCGCGGTTGCACGGGCAGCTCGATGCGCGTGCCGCCTCGCTCCACCACCCACTGCATGGGGCCGGCGGCCAGGTCGGTGTAGGCACGCACACGTTCCAGCAGAGCCACGGTGTCCGGCACCGGCCGACCGTCGATGGACAGCACCTCGTCGCCCTCACGCAGACCGGCGCGCGCCGCCGGCCCATCGGCCGTGGGAGCGCCCATCACCGGCGGCATGAAGGCCGGCCCGAGCCCGATGCGACGGACCACGGCATCGTCCACCTCGCCCGTCTGCAGCGTGGACAGGCGAAGCACGGCCTCGCGCCGGTGGACGCCGGCCCCCTCGCTCAGACGCAAGCGCAGGTCCTCGCCATCCAGCACGGCCTGCGTCACCTGCCAGCGCAGCTCGGTGAGAGAGGCCACCTCGAGCCACGCCTCCTCGCTGCCGCGTGACACCGCCTCGACCCAGTCGCCCGGCCGCAACCCGGCCTCGGCCGCCAAGGTGGACGGCGCAGGCGAGGACAGCAGGGGAGCCGGCTCCTGCGTGCCCACCAGGTGGGCAGTCGCGTACAGCGCAATGGCCAGCAGCAGGTTCACCGCCGGGCCGGCCGCCACGATGGCGGCACGCCGCCAGACCGGCTGCGTGTCGAATGCCTGTGACATCTCGTGCGGCGCCACGGGCGCTTCACGCTGGTCGAGCATGCGCACATAGCCCCCCAGCGGGATGGCCGCGACCGTGAACTCGGTGTCGGCGTGGCTGCGCTGGCGGCGCCAGAGCACCGGGCCGAAACCCACGGAGAAGCGCAGCACGCGCACGCCGCACCATCGCGCCACGCGGTAGTGCCCGTACTCGTGCACCACGATGAGCACGCCGAGCGTGAGCAGGAAGCCCAGCACGGTGAACATGCGCTGCCCTCAGGCCGCCAGGCCGGCGATCACCGCGCGCGCCTGCACGCGGGCCCGGTGGTCCAGCTCGAGCAGGGCCTCCACCGGCGCGTCCAGCGCCACCTGGGGCGACACCGCCTCCAGCGTGGTGGCGTTGACGCGGTGGATGTGATCGACGCGGATGCGGCGGTCCAGGTACGCCGCCACCGCCTCCTCGTTCGCGGCGTTGAGCACCGCAGTGCTGCCATGCGGCCCGCGCAACGCGTCCCAGGCGAGGAACAGGCCGGGGAAGCGATCGGGCCGCGGCTCCTCGAAAGTCAGCGCCCCCAGGCGGAGGAAGTCCAGGCGCTCGGCACCCGAGGTGATGCGCTCGGGAAACGACAGGCCATAGGCAATCGGCACGCGCATGTCCGGCGTGCCCAGCTGGGCGAGCACGGACTGGTCGCGGCACACCACCATCGAGTGGATGATGCTCTGCGGGTGGATGACCACCTTCACCTGCTCGGGAGCCAGGTCGAACAGCCAGCGCGCCTCGATCACCTCCAGCGCCTTGTTCATCATCGTCGCGGAGTCGACGGAGATCTTGCGACCCATCACCCAGTTGGGGTGCGCACACGCCTGGTCGGGCGTCACATCGGCCAGCGACCCGGGGTCGCGCTGGCGGAACGGCCCACCCGAGGCCGTGAGCACGATGTGGTCGATGCGCTGCGGCCAGGCGGCGCGGTCCTCCGGCAGGCACTGGAAGATGGCGGAGTGTTCGCTGTCGATCGGCAGCAGCGTCGCCCCGCCCTGCTCCACCGCCGACATCAGCGCGGCGCCGCCCACCACCAGCGCCTCCTTGTTGGCCAGCAGCAGCCGCTTGCCCGCGCGCGCCGCGGCCAGGCACGGACCCAGGCCTGCCGCGCCGACGATGGCCGCCATGACGGTGTCGACCTCGGGGTGCGCCGCCAGCTGCACGAGCGCGTCGTCTCCATCCACCAGCTCGGTGCGGCAGCCAGCCGCGCGCAGGCGCTCGCCCAGCAGGCGGCTCGCGGCCGGATCGGCCATGGCGACGAAGCGGGGGCGCCATTGCAGGCATTGCGCCAGCATGTCGTCGACACGTTGGTGGCCGCTGAGCGCCACCACCTCGAAGCGATCAGGGTGTCGCGCGGCGACATCGAGCGTGTTGCCACCGATGGACCCGGTGGAGCCAAGAATGCAAAGGCGCTGTCGCATCGGGAAGGGATGGGGGGAAAGCACAGGGGCGCCGCGCGCGAAGGGTTGTCGGCGGCAGGCGATGGGTGGCCGCGTCAACCGACCGCCAGCGCCATGACGGCAGGCAGCACTGGCAGCAGGGCGTCCACACGGTCGAGCACGCCGCCGTGGCCGGGCAGCAGACGGCTGGAGTCCTTCGCACCGACGGCGCGCTTGGCCAGTGACTCGAGCAGGTCGCCGACCACACTGAGCCCGCACAGGCACACCACTGCCGCCACGAGACCCACGGGGCCCGCCGCCGCCAGGACACTGGAGAACACACTCGGGCCCAGGGCGGGCCAGGCCGACTCGGCGGCCAGCCACGCCACGGCGAGCACGGCCACGCCCAGCATGCCCGACCACACCCCCTCCCAACTCTTGCCCGGGCTGATGGACGGTGCCAGCTTGCGGCGGCCGAAACGTCGCCCACCGAAGTAGGCCGCGATGTCGGCGGCCCACACCACGCACAAGGCGGAGAGCACGAAACCGACGCCCCGCTGCTTGGCCGCGGCGAGCGCCAGCCAGGCGACACAGAGGATGAGCCAGCCCAGCACCAGGCGCATGGCCTGCGGCAGATGCGGCCAGGCGGTGGGCCCGCCACGCAAGGCGATCGCACCGCCCGCCACCCAGGCCAGCACGGCCAGCCACCACAGCCAGACGGGTGCCGCAGCTGCCCAACCGGCCCACCAGCCGGCGCCGCAGGTGAGGGCCACTGCCGCGCCGAGCGCGATGGCCCGGGCACCCGACCACCCGTTCAGGCGCGCCCACTCCCACCCCGCCGCGGCGAGCATCAGCAGGGTCAGGGCGGCGAACGGCAGCGGGTGCGTGGCCAGCAGGGCGGGCACCAGCACGGCCACGAGGAGCACCGCCGTCAGGACGCGCTGCAGCAGCATGGCAGTCTCAGGCGGACGCCGGTTGTGACGCGGTGGCAGGCGCGGGCACGGCACCGAAGCGCCGCTCGCGCGAGGCGTAGGCCGCAAAGGCCTTGTCCAACTCGGCGCCGTCGAAGTCGGGCCACAGGCAGTCGGTGAAGTAGAACTCCGCGTAGGCGATCTGCCAGAGCAGGAAGTTGCTGATGCGCACCTCCCCGCCCGTGCGGATGAACAGGTCAGGATCCGGCGCATGCGCCAGCGCCATGTGACGGCCCAGCACGTCCTCGGTCAACTGCTCGGCCGTGATCCCCTCCGCCATGGCACGCCGGCACGCCTGCACGATGTCCCACCGCCCTCCGTAATTGAAGGCGACGGTGAGCGTGATGCCGGTGTTGTCGCGCGTGCGCTCCTCGGCCTCGTGCCAGGCCTGGCGCACACGCTCCGACACGGCCGACCGATCGCCGACCACGCGGATGCGCACGCCATCACCGGCCAGCCGGGCGAGGTACTTGGACACGCCCACGAGCACCAGGTTCATCAGACCGGAGACTTCCTCTTCCGGCCGCTTCCAGTTCTCGGAAGAGAAGGCGTAGAGCGTCAGGAACTCCACCCCGCGGCGGCTGCAGTCCTCGATGACCCGCACCACCGTCTCCATGCCGTACTTGTGGCCGAAGACGCGCGGCATGAACCGGCGGCGCGCCCAGCGCCCGTTGCCATCCATCACGATGGCCACATGACGGGGAACGCCCGGTGCGCGGGCGGGCAGCGTCGCGGCGGAATCGGCGGCCATGGGTCTCAGACCGCGAGGACGTCGGCTTCCTTGGCCTGCACCAGCTTGTCGATCTCGGCCACGGTGCGGTCCGTGAGCTTCTGGACGTCGTCCTGCGCGCGGCGCTCGTCGTCCTCGGAGATCTCCTTGTCCTTGAGCAGCTTCTTCAGGTGCTCATTGGCATCGCGTCGCAGGTTGCGCACCGCGACCTTGGCGTTCTCGCCCTCGTGCCGCACCACCTTGGTCAGCTCCTTGCGGCGCTCTTCGGTCAAGGCCGGCATCGGCACGCGCAGCAGGTCACCTTGCGACGACGGGTTCAGGCCCAGGTCGGACTCACGAATGGCCTTCTCGATCTTGCCGGCCATGCCCTTCTCCCAGGGCTGCACGCTGATCGTGCGGGCATCCAGCAGGCTCACGTTGGCCACCTGGCTGATGGGCACCATCGAGCCGTAGTAGTCCACGTGCACCTGGTCGAGGATGCCGGGGTGGGCGCGGCCCGTACGCACCTTCTGCAGGTCGTTCTTGAGGGCCTCGATCGACTTGGCCATCTTGGCCTCGGCCGTCTTCTTGATGTCGGCAATCGTCATGATGGGTCAGCTCTCCTCACACATGCACCAGGGTGCCCTCGTCCTCGCCCTGCACCACCCGCTTGAGTGCGCCCGGCTTGAAGATGGAGAACACCTTGATCGGCAGCTTCTGGTCGCGGCACAGCGCGAACGCGGTGGCATCCATCACCTGCAGGTTGCGGGCGATGGCTTCGTCGAACGTGATGTTGGCGTAGCGCGTCGCGGTGGGGTCCTTGGCCGGGTCAGCGGTGTACACCCCGTCCACCTTCGTGGCCTTGAGCACCACCTCGGCACCGATCTCGGCACCCCGCAGCGCGGCGGCCGTGTCGGTGGTGAAGAACGGGTTGCCGGTGCCGGCCGCGAAGACCACCACCTTGCCCTCTTCCATGTACTGCAGCGCCTTGGGCCGCACGTACGGTTCGACCACCTGCTCGATGCTGATGGCGGACATCACGCGCGCGGTCATGCCCTCCTGGCGCATGGTGTCGGCCAGCGCCAGCGAGTTCATCACGGTGGCCAGCATGCCCATGTAGTCGGCCGTGGCACGGTCCATGCCCACCGAGCCGCCCGCCACGCCGCGGAAGATGTTGCCACCGCCGATGACCACGGCCACCTCGCAGCCCAGCTGCGTCACCTCCTGGATCTCCCGGACCATGCGCACGATGGTGGCGCGGTTGATGCCGTAGGCATCGTCGCCCATGAGGGCCTCACCGGACAGTTTCAACAGGATGCGACGGTACGCCGGCATGCAGGGCTCTCCCAGGGTCTGGCAGTGGTCTGGTCAATCGTTCAAGTGTACGCGGCGGCCTGGATCACAGGCCGCCGCGCACTGGGGGCCGGCAGGCTTATTGGCCCTTGGCAGCGGCAACCTGGGCGGCCACCTCGGCGGCGAAGTCGTCCACCTTCTTCTCGATGCCCTCGCCCACCACGTAGAGCGTGAAGCCCTTCACCGAGGTGCCCTTGTCCTTGAGCATCTGGCCCACGGTCTGCTTGCCGTCGGCGGCCTTCACGAAGACCTGGTCCAGCAGGGACACTTCCTTCAGGTACTTCTGCACCGAGCCTTCGACCATCTTGGCCACGATCTCGGCCGGCTTGCCGGATTCGGCCGCCTTCTCCGCGGCGATCTTGCGCTCCTTGTCCACCAGCTCGGCGGGCACGTCGGCGCTGGACAGTGCGGCGGGCTTCATGGCGGCGATGTGCATGGCCACATCCTTGGCGGCGACGTCGTCACCGTCGAACTCCACCACCACCCCGATGCGGGTGCCGTGCAGGTAGCTCGCGAGCTTGCCGCCACCGGCATAGCGCTTGAAGCGGCGGATGGCCATGTTCTCGCCGATCTTGCCGATCAGGCCCTTGCGCACGTCTTCCACGGTCGGGCCGAAGCCGTCCTGCGACAGCGGCAGCGCGGACAGCGCGGCGATGTCGGCCGGGTTCCTCTCGGCCACGAGTTCGGCGCAGGACTTGGTGAAGGCCAGGAAGGAGTCGTTCTTGGAGACGAAGTCGGTCTCGCAGTTGACTTCCAGCAGCGCACCGGTGGCGCCGGCCACCGAGGCGGACACCACGCCTTCGGCCGTCACGCGCGAGGCGGCCTTGCCGGCCTTGCTGCCCAGCTTGACGCGCAGGATTTCCTCCGCGCGCGCCATGTCGCCGTCCGCTTCGGTCAGCGCCTTCTTGCACTCCATCATCGGGGCGTCGGTCTTGGCGCGCAGTTCGGCCACCATGCTGGCGGTAATAGCAGGCATCTTGATCTCTCCGTTGCTGTGGGCATCAGGGCCCGCCTGATGCCGGAAGTTCCCACCGGGCAGCGCCCGGGGCATGAAAGGGACGATGGAAGGGCGACGAAAAAAGGGGCTGTGACAGCCCCTCCTGGTCGCCGGCGCGCGGCAGCGCGCGCCCGGGCGTGGGGCCCGTCAGGCGTTCTCGTTGACCTCGACGAACTCGTCGCCGTCGGCCGTCACGGCCTGCACCAGGTCGCTGGCGGCGTTGGCCTTGCCTTCCAGGACGGCATCGGCCATCGCGCGGGCATACAGCGCCACGGCCTTGGCCGAGTCGTCGTTGCCGGGGATGACGTAGTCCACGCCTTCGGGCGAGTGGTTGGTGTCCACCACGCCGATGACGGGGATGCCCAGCTTCTGGGCTTCGGCCACGGCGATCTTGTGGAAGCCCACGTCGATCACGAACAGCGCATCGGGCAGCGCGTTCATGTCCTGGATGCCGCCGATGTCCTTCTCGAGCTTGGCCAGCTCGCGGTCGAACAGCAGCGCTTCCTTCTTGATGCGCATCTCGGCGCCGGATTCCTTCTGCGCCTGCATGTCCTTGAGCTTCTTCAGCGAGCCCTTGACCGTCTTGAAGTTGGTCAGCATGCCGCCGAGCCAGCGCTGGTCGACGAAGGGCATGCCGGCGCGCTGGGCTTCCATGGCGACGACTTCTCGCGCCTGGCGCTTGGTACCCACGAAGAGGATGTTGCCGCGCTTGGACGACAGCTGGCGCGCGAACTTCAGCGCCTCCTCGAACTTGGGAAGCGTCTTCTCCAGGTTGATGATGTGGATCTTGTTGCGATGGCCGTAGATGAAGGGGGCCATCTTGGGATTCCAGAAGCGGGTCTGGTGTCCGAAATGGACGCCGGCTTCCAGCATTTCACGCATCGACACGGGCATGGGAACTCCAAAGGTTGGATCTAGAATCCCGGCACACATCGCAGCACCGGTTGCCGCTGGCAACAATGCCTGCAGCGACCGCGAGCCGCGACACCTTGTATCGCCGGGTTCGCGAGCTTCGGAGGGTGGCCTCGACGACCCGCATGACGCAGGGCTTGCCCTGTTTTCGTCTGCACCGGTCCGCCACGGCGACACCCCCCGGTCTGCCCCGACCGCCCCCACTGGGGGGCCAAGAGCAAAACCCAAGGAGTATAGCAGGGCCGCTCCGGCGTCCCTGTGCCCCCGATGCGCATTGCAGTGATCGGCGCTGGCCTGACCGGCGTCACGACCGCCCTTGAACTGTCCATTCGCGGCCACGAGGCCGTGGTCTTCGAACGCCGCAGCGGCATCGCCGCCGAAGGCAGCCATGCCCTGCCCTGCGTGGCCGCCCGCGGGCTGTGGCTGGCCCACGCCGCGGTGGGGGCCGCCAGCGGCGTGCCCGCCCCGGCCGGCCGGGGCCAGTGGCTCTGGCAATGGCGCAGGCACCGCTCGGCCCAGCCGGCAGCCGTGCTGCCGCGGCTCGCCGCCCAGGAGGCCCTGGATGCCGCCGGGGCAGCGCGACGCGCGGCCTGGCGTGCCGCGTACGAGCTGGCCTACGACCACCACAGCGGCGTCGTCGCCGTGCTGAGGCGGCCAGCCGATGTGCAGCGCGCCCGCGCGCTGCTCGACACCCATGCCGCACGGATGCCCGGCGTGCGTTGGGTCGAGGCCGACGCCCTGCCGCAAGCCGACCCCGGCCTGGCCGGAGCCGCCGACGTGCGGGGTGCGCTGCACTGGCCCGCGGGTGAGGCGGCCAACGGCCGGCAGTTCGCCCATGCCGTGAAGGCCGCGGCGCAGGACCTGGGGGCGAAGTTCCTCTTCCAGGTGGACGTGACCGCCCTGTCGTCCGCGGCCGGGGCCGGCTGGCGCGTGGCGCGCCAGCGCCGCGCCGAGGACGCCGACAGCGGCCTGGCGACGCGCCAGCCGCCCACGGCCGTGCCGGACGAGGACGACGACGAGACCGTGCCGTTCGATGCGGTGGTGCTGTGCAGCCGCGCCGCCGTGGTGCGCCTGGTGCCGGGCGGCCGCGGGGGCGCGGCCTGGGGGGCGGCGGTGCAGGCCACGGTGACCGTTCCCCTGCGCGACGCACAGCATGCCGCCGAGGCCGTGGGCCCGCACGGTGCGTGGCTGGACCCGCTGGCCCGCATCACCCTGCACCGCATGGGTGACCGTGTGCGGGCCGCCGGCCCGTGGCAACTGGGCGAGCCGGCCGGCGCACGCCCGGGGGCCGACGCCGTGCAACCCTTGTTCGCGGCCCTGGAGCAGGCGTATCCCGGCGCCACACGCACCGCCCGCGCCCAGTTGTGGCGCGGCGCTGCCGCGCTCACCGCCGACGGGCTGCCCGTGGTGGGCCCGGCCGGCCAGCCCGGCCTGTGGCTGCACCATGGGCTCGCCGCCCGCGCCTGGTCGTGGGGGCCTGCCACCAGCGCGCTGCTTGCCGACCTGATCGACGGGCGCGCGCCCGACGGCATCGACGCTGCCCTGCTCTCGCCCGCACGCCTGCGCTAAGCTGCCCAGGTTGCCTGCCCCGCGCACCGCAGCCCACCATGCCGACCTTGCCCCACTCCGGCCCCATTGCGCTGCTCGGCGCCGACCAGGCGACCTGGCTGCACGACAGTGCGGCCAGCCGCGCC
Organism: Burkholderiales bacterium; assembly: GCA_016213265.1. GTDB lineage: Bacteria > Pseudomonadota > Gammaproteobacteria > Burkholderiales > Burkholderiaceae_C > Ideonella. The sequence goes on from JACRBA010000205.1 coordinate 28,640, forward strand.
ATCGAGTCCCAGGCACTGGCGCTGCGACCGGCGCACGCCCTCATCGAGTTGGCCGGCCTCGCCGTGGCGCGCTGGGCCATGGCCCAGGCCCCGCATGCGCGCCACGTGTGGGTGGCGGCCGGGCCCGGCAACAACGGCGGCGACGGGCTGGTCGCCGCACGGTGGCTCGCGCAGCGGGGGCGCCAGGTGCACGTCACCTGGCACGGGCATCCCGACACCGTGCCGGCCGATGCGGCGCACGCGCGGCAGGCTGCCCTGGCGGCCGGCATCGCGCTGCACCCGCCGGGTGACGGCCCGGTCGGCGCGCCCGAGCTGGTGATCGATGCGCTGCTCGGGCTCGGCCAGCGACGCCCCCTCGAGGGCGCCATCGCCGTGGCCGTTCAGCACATCGGGCAGTCGGCCGCGCGGGGCAGCCGGGTGCTGTCGGTGGACCTGCCCACCGGCCTGTGTGCCGACACCGGCCGCCGCCTGGGCGACGTGTGCGTCCAGGCGAACGCGACGCTCTGCCTGCTCACCGCCAAACCGGGCCTGTTCACCGCAGATGGCCGCGACGCCGCCGGCGATGTGTGGTTCGACGACCTGGGCGTGCCTTCGGACCCGGCCAGCGCCCCCATGCGCCTGGCCTGCTCGGACGACGCCCGCGTCGCCCTCGCGGGCCGCGCGCTCGCGCGGCACGCCAGCCACAAGGGCCGCTTCGGCGACGTGCTGGTGGTGGGAGGTGCACCCAGCATGGAAGGCGCCGCGCGGCTGGCGGCGGGTGCGGCGCTGCGCGCTGGCGCCGGCCGGGTCTACGTGTGCGCCATCGGCGGCGCATCGTCCGCGGCGTCTGCCATGTGGCCAGAGCTCATGCAGCGCGACTGGCAGGCGGCACGCGCCAGCGGCCTGGCCGCCTCGGCCACCGTGGTGTGTGGGTGCGGCGCAGGCGATGCGCTGGGCGAGTCACTGCCCTGGCTGCTCGACCAGGCGCCCCGGCTGGTACTGGACGCCGATGGCCTGAACGCCGTGGCGGGTGACCCGGCCCTGGCTCGGGCCCTGGCGGGCCGGGCATCGCGCGGCCAGGGCAGCGTGCTCACCCCTCACCCCCTCGAGGCGGCGCGCCTGCTGGGCGTGACCAGCCCCGAGGTGCAGGCAGATCGGCGTGCCGCGGCGTGTGAGCTGGCCCGGCGGTTCGGCGCCGTGGTGGTGCTCAAGGGATCCGGCACGGTGGTCGCTCGGCCGGATGGGCGTCTGGTCATCAACCCCACCGGCGGCCCCCGCCTGGCCAGTGCCGGCACGGGCGATGTGCTGGCTGGCTGGCTCGGCGGATGCTGGAGCACCCAGGCCGCAGGCGACCCGCTCGTTCCTGCCGTGGGCACGGTGTGGCTGCATGGCGCGGCGGTGTCGCCGGGCGCCGGGCTGCCACTGCCGGCCAGCCGGCTCGCCGACGCCATGGCCGCCCGCGCCGACAGCCTGGGCGCGTCGGCGACCTGACGGGCGTCGCCGCCCGCCAACCGACGCCCCCTGCCTCGGCTCAGCCCCGACGCCGGGCACGCGACGACTTGGACGACGCCGTCTTCCGCGCACTGCCCGACGATCGGCGGGCAGCGGGCTCGGCCTCGCCGCCGGCCGCCTTGCGCGGCTTCGGCGCCTGCCCCCCCCGGGCGGCCGAGGCCTTGGCCGCCTTGGCCGCGCGCTTGTGCCCACGGTCTTCGGCTTGCACGGCAGCCAGCGCATCGGATGCCGAGGAGGCGCCGCCCTCCCGTCGGCCTGCGCCCGCGCGGCCGCGTGCCAACAGGCGTTCACCTTCACCCTCGCGCACCATGCGGAAGTCGATCCGCCGCCCGTCGAGGTCCACCCGGCTGACCTGCACCCGCACGCGGGCCCCGATCGTGTAGCGGATGCCCGTGCGCTCGCCGCGCAGCTCCTGCCGGGCTTCGTCGAAGCGGTAGTACTCGCCGCCCAGCTCGGTGATGTGCACCAGGCCCTCGACATAGAGCGAGTCGAGCGTCACGAACAGGCCGAAACCCGTCACCGCGCTGACGGTGCCGCTGAACTCCTCGCCCAGGTGCTCGCGCATGTAGCGGCACTTGAGCCAGGCCTCCACGTCCCGCGAGGCCTCGTCGGCGCGACGCTCGTTGGTGCTGCAGTGCAGGCCTGCGGCTTCCCAGTGCTCCTGCTCCTGCACCTGTGACTTGGCCAGGCGCCCCCCCTTGCGCACGCGCGCTGCCGGCTCCGCCAGCTCGCCGCTGGCCAGGTGGAAGCGCTTGCGCGCCAGGATGGCCTTGATGACGCGGTGTACCAGCAGATCGGGGTAGCGGCGGATGGGGCTGGTGAAGTGGGTGTACGCCGCGTAGGCCAGGCCGAAGTGGCCCGAGTTCTGGGGCGTGTAGATCGCCTGCTGCATGGAGCGCAGCAGCATCATGTGGATCTGCGCCGCATCGGGCCGGTCCTTGGTGGCCTCGGCCAGCGCCTGGAACTCGCCCGGGGTCGGCTCGTCGCTCACCGACTGCGCCACCCCCAGGCTGCGCAGGTAGTTCTGCAGGGTCGTGCGCTTCTCGGGCGTCGGGCCCTCATGCACGCGGTAAAGCGACGGGTGTTCCGCCTGGGCAATGAACTCGGCCGCGCACACGTTGGCCGCCAGCATCGCCTCCTCGATCAGCCGGTGCGCATCCGTGCGCACGCGCGGCACGATCTTCTCGATGCGCCCGTTCTCGTCGCAGACGATCTGCGTCTCGGTGGTCTCGAAGTCGATGGCACCGCGCCGCTGCCGTGCCTTCAGCAGCGCCCGGTACACCTCGTGCAGGTGCAGCAGGTGCGGCAGCACCTCCTGCCGGCGGGCGGCCTCCGGGCCGCGTGTGTTGGACAGCGCCGCAGCCACCTCGGTGTAGGTCAGCCGCGCATGCGAGCAGATCACGGCCGGGTAGAACTGGTAGGCCTGCACCTCGCCGTCACTGGCGACGAGCATGTCGCACACCAGCGTGAGGCGGTCGACGTCGGGGTTCAGCGAGCACAGGCCGTTGGACAGCTTCTCCGGCAGCATCGGAATGACGCGGCGCGGGAAGTACACCGAGGTGGCGCGCTCGTAGGCGTCCGTGTCCAGCGGCTCACCGGGCTTGACGTAGTGGCTCACGTCGGCGATGGCCACCAGCAGACGCCAGCCGACGAAGGCCGACTTGCCGCGGCCGCTCTTGTGCGGCTCGCAGTACACCGCGTCGTCGAAATCGCGGGCATCTTCGCCGTCGATCGTCACCAACGGCACGTCGCGCAGGTCGATGCGGTGCTTGAGGTCGGCCGAGCGAAGCTTGTCGGGCAGCGCCGCGGCCTGGGCCAGCGTGTCGGGTGAGAAGCGGTGCGGCACCTCGTACTTGCGCACCGCGATCTCGATCTCCATGCCGGGGTCATCGATGTCACCGAGCACCTCGGTGACGCGGCCCACAGGCTGCGAGTACATCGACGGTGGCTCGGTCAACTCCACGGCGACCACCTGGCCGGCCGCGGCGCTCGCCGTGGCGTTCTTGGGCACGAGGATGTCCTGCCCGTAGCGCCGGTCCTCCGGGGCCACCAGCCACATGCCGTTCTCGTGGAGCAGGCGCCCGATGATCGGCGCCTTGCGACGCTCGAGGATCTCGATGACGCGGCCCTCGGGCCGCCCCTTGCGGTCGTAGCGGATGATGCGCACCCGCACGCGATCGCGGTGCAGCACGGCCCGCATCTCCTGCGGCGACAGGTACACGTCGGGCTCGCCGTCGCTGCGCTGCACGAAGCCGTGGCCATCACGGTGGCCCAGCACGATGCCCTCGAGTTCGCTCAGCAGTGCACTGTGTGCGACGGGGGGGCTTGCAATCTGTTTTGTTTTGATGGTATAGTCCTATCTTTCGTTGACGAGCTCAAGCTTAACAACGAAAACAAAATCCTGAAATGCCCAGGTGGCGGAATTGGTAGACGCACTAGTTTCAGGTACTAGCGGGTAACTCCGTGGAGGTTCGAGTCCTCTCCTGGGCACCATCTTAGAAGGGCCGTCACGCACGTGACGGCCCTTTTGCTTTTCCGGCGTGGCTCTTCAGCTCGTCCTTGCTCTTAGGGCTGTCGCGTGGAGGGCTGTCGCGTGGCAGCCGCCGCCGCCCATCGGCAATCGCCCTGCCCGCGCGCCGCGCGCGCCAGCAGGGCCCTGCAGCCCCTCAGGGGCCGGCCAGCTTGCGCGCCAGCGCCTCGGGACGCAGCTGGTCGTAGTCCTCGAACGGCTGGTGGATCCACGGGCTGGTCGCCAGCATGTCCACGTAGTAGTCGGGCGTGTAGCTCGACGCGGCCTTGGTCCAGATCACGGCAGAGCGCAGTTCGGCGATCGAAGGCAGCCCACGCAGCCGGTCCACCACGGCGTGCAAGGTCACGCCGGAGTCCGCCAGGTCATCGCCCAGCAGCACCCGCCCGGCGAGCTCACCCTTCGGCATGGTGATGTACTTGGCCATGTCGAGCCGGCCCTGGATGGTGCCGGCCTCGGCGCGGTAGGAGCTGGTGGACATGATGGCCAGCGGCTTGTCGAAGATGCGCGACAGCACGTCGCCCGGCCGCATGCCGCCCCGAGCCAGGCACAGGATCTGATCGAACTGCCAGCCCGACTCGTGCACCTTGAGCGCCAGCCGTTCGATGAGCAGGTGGTACTCGTCCCAGGAAACGTACAGGTGTTTGCCGTCGTCGGTGAGCATCGTGGGGTTCCTCTCGTTCCTCGGGTCAGGCAGCCTGGTAGGGATGGCGCAGCAGGATGGTGTGGTCCCGGTCGGGGCCGGTGGACACCATGTCGATGGGCGCACCGATGAAGTCCTGCATGCGTTCGAGGTAGCGCCGCGCATTCAGCGGCAACTGGTCCCACTCGGTCAAGCCCGCGGTCGATCCTTCCCAGCCCGGCACCGTCTCGTACACCGGCTCGCAGGCGGCGATCTCGTCCGCGTCCAGCGGCAGGATGTCCAGGGACTGGCCGCCCAGCTTGTAGCCCACGCCCAGGCGGATCTCCTTCAGCCCGTCGAGCACGTCGAGCTTGGTGATGCACAGGCCCGACACGCCGTTGATGATCATGGAGCGCTTCAGGGCGGCCGCGTCGAGCCAGCCACAGCGGCGCGCCCGCCCGGTCACGGTGCCGCGCTCCTGGCCCACCGTGGACAGGTGGTGGCCCACCGTGCCCGCCTCATCGATGGGCAGCTCGGTGGGGAACGGGCCGGAGCCCACGCGCGTCGTGTACGCCTTGGTGATGCCCAGGATGTAGTGCAGCATCTCCGGGCCCACGCCCGCGCCCGCCGCGGCATTGCCCGCCACGCAGTTGCTGGAGGTGACGTACGGGTAGGTGCCGTGGTCGATATCCAGCAGCGTGCCCTGCGCCCCTTCGAAGAGGTGGTTGGCGCCCGCGCGGCTGGCCTGGTGGATGCGGTAGCCCACGTCCGCCATCATCGGCCGAAGCGCCTCGGCCATCTTCATGGCCTGCTCGAAGATCGGGCCGTAGTCGAGCGGCTGGCTCTTCAGGTAACCGCCGAGGGCGAAGTTGTGCAGCTCGAGCAGCTCGCGCAGCTTGTCGCCGAAGCGCTGCGGGTGCTTCAGGTCCTGCACGCGCAGCGCACGGCGCGCCACCTTGTCCTCGTAGGCCGGTCCGATGCCCTTGCCCGTGGTGCCGATCTTGCCGGCGCCGCTCGTCTCGCGCAGGGCCTCGCGGGCCTTGTCCACCTCCACGTGGAAAGGCAGGATCAGCGGGCACGATTCGCTCAGGAACAGGCGCGAGCGCACGTCCAGGCCGATCTTCTCCAGCCGCTCGATCTCGAGCAGCAGATGGGACGGGTCGACGACCACGCCGTTGCCGATGTAGCAGGCGACGCCGTCGCGCATGATGCCCGACGGGATCAGCTGCAGCGCCGTCTTGACGCCCTTGATCACCAGCGTGTGGCCGGCGTTGTGGCCGCCCTGGAAGCGCACCACGCCTTGCGCGTGGTCCGTCAGCCAGTCGACGACCTTGCCCTTGCCCTCGTCACCCCACTGGGTGCCGACGACGACGACGTTGCGGCCACGCAGGGCGGCCTTCGGGTTGCTCTGTTGCATGAGATGACTCGTGTCAGTGTTGGGCGACGCGCCGGCCGTCAGGCCAGCGCGCGCACGACCCACAGGCCGTCGACGGCGACCAGCTCGCGGTCACAGTCGAACTCCTGCGTCTGGTGTTCATGGCCCGGCAGAATGCAGACCACCGTGTCCCCGGCATCGCGCAGGCGCCGGATGGCCGTGCGCAGCCCGGCGTCCTCGGCCCAGGGCGCCCGGATCGCCGCCCGGGGCGGCGCGACAGGGGCCACGGCAGCCAGGCTCTTGAGGTCGAGGCTGCAGCCCACGGCCGGGCGGTTGCGGCCGAACACCGCCCCCACCTCGTCATAACGGCCGCCGCGCACCAGGGCGTTGGACGAGCCCTGGCCGTAGACGGCGAAGCGCACGCCGCTGTAGTAGGCGTAGCCGGACATGTCGGACAGGTCGAAACCCACCCGCACCTCGGGGTTCGATTGGGCCAGGTGGCCGGTCAGCCAGGCGAGGTCGTCCAGCGCCGCCACGATGGGGCCGCGCGATGGAAGACGTCGGCGTGCCTCGGCCAGCACCTCCTGCCCGCCATACAGATCCAGCAGCGCCGCCAGGCCGTCGCGGGTGTCCGCGGGGCAGCGGCGCGCCAGGTCCTGCACGGCACTGGCATCCTTCGCGGTGAGCGCCGCGACCAGCTCGGTGAGGGCCTGGCCGTCCAGGGGCACCCCCGCCAGCACCGCCCGCACCAGGCGGGCATCACCCAGGTCGATGGTGAGCTGGCGCGCGCCGATGGCGGCCAGGCCGTCGAGCGCGAGTTCCTGCACCTCGAGATCGGCTTCGAGCCCCGCGTGGCCGAAGATCTCGGCACCGAACTGCAGCTGTTCGCGGCTCGTGTGCAGGCCGCTGGGCCGTGTGTGCAGCACGGGGCCGCAATAGCACAGGCGGGTGACGCCTTCGCGGTTCAGCAGGTGCGCATCCACGCGCGCCACCTGGGGCGTGGTATCGGCGCGCAGGCCGAGCGTGCGGCCCGACAGCTGGTCGACCAGCTTGAAGGTCTTCAGGTCCAATTCACGGCCGGTGCCCGACAGCAGCGAGTCGAGGTACTCGAGCAGCGGCGGCATGACCAGCTCGAAGCCGTAGCCGCGTGCGCGGTCCAGCCATTGGCGCCGCAGTTCCTCGATGCGCCTGGCCTCGGCGGGCAGGACATCGGCAATGTGCTCTGGCAGCAGCCAAGCAGAGGACATGAAAACACACCGGGGTTAAAACCGGCATTGTACAGGCCACCCCCCTGGCGGGAGCCTGACGTCAGGGCCCGCCGAAGAGCAGCAACAGGGCCATGCCGATGAGCATGCTGGTCAGCCCGATGAAGCGGATCTGGCCGTCGCTCATCTGCGTGGCGCGCACGAACACCTCGCGCCAGCGCCGGGGGCTGACGAAGGGCAGCAGCCCCTCGATGACGAGCATCAGGGCCAGGGCGGGCCACAGCCAGTCGCTCATGGGCGCACCGGCGTCGTGGGCACCCCGGCGCGCTGGCGCGGGCCGCTGGGCCGCCTCACTTGCCGCCGGCCCCGCTGCTGCGCATGGCCTTGAAGAAGTCGGACGACGGGTCGACGACCATCACGTCCGACTTGTTGCGGAAGCTGGAGCGATAGGCCTCCAGGCTGCGGTAGAACTGCGCGAACTGGGCATCGCGCCCGAAGGCCGACGCGTACAGCGCAGACGCCTTGGCGTCGCCCTCGCCCTTGATCTTCTGCGCGTCGCGGTAGGCCTCGGCCACGATGACCTCACGCTGGCGGTCGGCGTCGGCGCGGATGCGCTCGCCCTCGGCCTGGCCGGTGGAGCGCAAGGCGTTGGCCACCTGCTGGCGCTCGGACTGCATGCGGCGGTAGACCGAGTCGGTGATGCTCGCGACGAAGTCCACGCGCTTGATGCGCACGTCGATGATCTCCACGCCGAAGGACTTGGCCGTATCGGCCAGGCGCGCCCGCACGTCGTTCATCACCTTCTCGCGTTCGGTGGCCAGCACCGCCCCCACCGTCCGCTTGGTGATCTCTTCGTTGAACGCGGCCTGCACCACGGGGCTCAGGCGGTTCTCCAGGTTGCGGATGTCCACCCCGTTGTTGCGGATGAACTGACGCGGGTCGGCAATGCGCCACTTCACCAGCCAGTCGATGGCCAGCGTCTTCTTTTCCGCGGTGAAGATCGGACGCGCCTCGGGGCTGTCCAGCGTCTGGATGCGGCGATCGAGGAAGACCACGTTCTGCAAGGGCGGCGGCAGCTTGACCTTCAGGCCCGGCTCCGTGACCACTTCCTTGATCTCACCCAGCGCATAGACCACCGCCACCTGGCGTTGGTCGACGACGAACAGGGTGGAGGCGGCGACGACCAGCAGCACCAGCACGCTGCCGACGATGACGGCAAATCGGTTCATGTCTGTCTCTTTTCGTCTGGCGGATCAGCGCGCTTCGCGGTCACGGCTGCGCAGATCGCGCGTGCCGCGGTCGGGCAAGGCGGCGTCGGTGGTGGGCGCCGGCGTGTTCGCAGGCGCCGCACCCGTCGTCGATGCGGCCGGCGCCCCGGCTTGCTGCATCAGCTTGTCCAGGGGCTGGTACAGCAGGTTCGAGCCATTGCGGCTGTCCACCATCACCTTGCTGACGTTGTTGTAGACGTCGCGCATGGTGTCCGTGTAGAGCCGGTCCCGGGTGACCCCCGGGGCCTTCTGGTACTCGGCATACACCGCGCTGAAGCGCTCGGCATCACCTTCGGCCGTGGCCACCACACGTGCCTTGTAGCCCTCGGCCTCGGCCCGCAGGCGTGAGGCGGTGCCCTGGGCCTTCGGGATCACGTCGCTCGCGTAGGCCTGGCCTTCGTTCTTGAAGCGGTCACGGTCTGCGCCCGCCTTCACCGCGTCGTCGAAGGCCGCCTGCACCTGTTCGGGTACCTGCACGTTCTGCAGGTTGACGTTCTGGATCGTCACGCCGGCGTTCAGGCGGTCGAGCTGGGTCTGGATGGACTTGGCCAGGTCGGTGGCGATCGCGTCGCGGCGCTCGTACAGCACCGAATCCACGTTGCTGCGGCCGACGATCTCCCGCACGGCCGATTCGCTGGCCTGCACCACGGCCTGGTCGGTGTCACGGTTCTCGTACAGGAACGCGCGTGCATCCTTCAGCACGTATTGCACGATGAACCGGATGTCGACGATGTTCTCGTCCTGCGTCAGCATCGACGAATCCCGCAGGCCGGTGGCCTGGCTCACCGTGTTGCGCCCCACTTCCACGGAGCGCAGCTGGGTGACGGGCACCGTCTCGTGGGCCTGGAACGGGTACGGCAGCCGGTACTGCATGCCAGCCGAGACCGTGCTGCTGTACTTGCCGAAAGTGGTCACCACCGCCTGGTGGCCTTCCTGCACGATGAACAGCCCGCTGCCCAGCCACACCAGCAGCACCAGGCCGCCAATCAGGCCGGCGCCGATGCCGGCGCCCTTCAGGTTGGGCGGCTGGAAGCCGGGCTCGTCGCTGCCGCCGCGCGGCGGCTGGCTGCCACCGCCGCCCTTGCCGCCGAACAGGCCGGACAGCTTGCGGTTGAAGTCGCGCCACAGCTCGTCCAGGTCGGGCGGGCCGTCGTTGCGGCCGTTGTGCATCACCAGGGCACGGGCCGCGCGGGCCAGCGCGCCCAGGCGGGTACGCAGGCGCTGGGGCCGGGTGCCGGCGGAGAGGTCGGGTTGCATGCTCATGCCGTGGGGCAATGGGTTGGTGGTGGGGGTCAGACCGACGCCGGAGGCGCCGTGCTGCCGTCGGGCAAGATGGTGGCAGATGGGCCGGATTGCAAGCCCTGCGCTGCCGCCTGTTCCGCAATGAGTGCTCGCAGCTCCGGCAGGCCCTCGCCACTCAGAGCGCTCACGAACACGCGGGGCACGCGGTCACCCGCCGCGCGTTCAATGTCGTCACGCAGCTGGCGCGGGCGCGCGGTCGGGTCCAGGCGGTCCAGCTTGTTGTAGACGAGGATCTGGGGAATGCGTTCCGCGCCGATCTCGGCGAGCACACGTTCCACCTCTTCCTGTTGCTCGAGCAGCAGCGGGCTGCTGGCGTCCACCACGTGCAGCAGCAGGTCGGCATCGGCCGCCTCCTGCAGGGTGGCCTGAAAGGCTTCGACCAGCTTGTGGGGCAGGTCGCGGATGAAGCCGACGGTGTCCGACAGGGAGACCGAGCGGCCCGCCTCGCCCAGGTAGAGCGAGCGCGTGGTGGTGTCGAGGGTGGCGAAGAGCTGGTCGGCCGCGTAGGTGCGGGCCTTCACCAGGGCGTTGAACAGCGTGGACTTGCCGGCGTTGGTGTAGCCCACCAGCGAGACGCGGAAGGTGCCGCTGCGTTCACGCGCCCGGCGCTGGGTGCCACGCTGGCGCTTGACCTTCTCCAGCCGCTCCTTCACCGCCTTGATGCGGTCGCCGATCATGCGGCGAGCGAGCTCGATCTGTGCCTCGCCGGGGCCGCCCCGGGTGCCGATGCCGCCACGCTGGCGCTCGAGGTGGCTCCAACGGCGCACCAGGCGGGTGGACAGGTATTGCAGGCGGGCGAGCTCGACCTGCAACTTGCCCTCGTGGCTCTTGGCGCGTGCCGCGAAGATCTCGAGGATCAGCGCCGTGCGGTCGGCCACCGGTACGCCAAGGTGGCGTTCGAGGTTGCGTTGCTGGGCGGGCGACAGCGCCTGGTCGAAGATCACGCCGTGCGCATGGTGGGCCTGCACCAGCAGCTTGATCTCGTCGGCCTTGCCGGAGCCGACGAACAGGGCAGGATCGGGCGACTTGCGCTTGGCCAGCACGCGCGCGACCGGCTCGTCACCGGCCGATTCGGCCAGCAGCGCCAGCTCGTCGAGCGTGGGATCGAAGGAGGAGCCGGGGCCGAGATCCACCCCGACCAGCACGGCCCGCGCGACGTCGGAGTCCGCGGGGTCGGGCGGCGAGGTGTCAGGGTTCAAGGTGGTGGCGACCCGGTCGCCTGCGAGGGCGACGCGGGATGCGGGATCAGGCCTGGTCGGCCGGATCGTTGACGTGGAAGTTCACCGCGCGGCCAGGCACGACCGTGGAGATGGCGTGCTTGTAGACCATCTGGGTGACGGTATTGCGCAGCAGCACGACGTACTGGTCGAACGATTCGATGTGGCCCTGGAGCTTGATGCCATTGACCAGGTAGATGGAGACCGGAACGTGCTCCTTGCGCAGCAGGTTCAGGAAGGGGTCTTGTAGGAGTTGCCCTTTGTTGCTCACGATATGCTCCGTGTTGGAAGTGTGTTGGAGCGGGCACGTTAACACACGCCCACCCCCGCCACCGCGTAGGGATTCAGCGCTCGCCGTCGGCGAACGGGTTGCGGGACGATTTGGTGTCGATGCGCAGCGGCGTGCCGACCAGCTTGAAGTGCTGGCGGAAGCGGCCCTCCAGGTAGCGCTTGTAGGCGTCCGTCAGGTGCTCGAGCGAATTGCCGTGGATCACGATGATCGGCGGGTTCATGCCGCCCTGGTGGGCGTAACGCAGTTTCGGCCGGAAGGCGCCCGCCCGCTTGGGCGCCTGGTGCTCCACCGCCTCGTGCAGCAGACGCGTCAGCACGGGCGTGGGCAGCTTGGCGGTGGCCGACGCATGCGCGTCGGCGATGGCCTGCCACAGCGGGCCGAGGCCCTGGCGCTTGAGCGCCGAAATGTGCACCAGGGGCGCAAACTTCAGGAAGGCCAGGCGCTGCTCGATCGAACGTTCCAGCATCTCGCGCTGGTAGCTGTCGATGGCGTCCCACTTGTTCACCGCGATCACCACCGCGCGGCCCGAGTCCAGGATGTAGCCCGCGATGTGCGCGTCCTGGTCGCTCACGCCCTGCGTCGCATCGATCATCAGCACGACGACGTGGGCGTCGGCGATGGCCTGGAGCGTCTTGACGACGGAGAACTTCTCGATGGCCTCGAACACCCGCCCCTTGCGGCGCAGGCCGGCGGTGTCGATCAGCTCGTAGCGGCGCCCGGCCCGCTCCAGCGGCACGCGGATCGCATCGCGCGTGGTGCCCGGCATGTCGAAGGCGATGAGCCGCTCCTCGCCGAGCCAGGTGTTGATCAGCGTGGACTTGCCCACGTTGGGCCGACCGGCGACCGCCAGCCGCACGGGCGTGTCGGGGCCCTCACCTTCTTCCGGCTCGTCCTCCTCCGGGAAATCGGCCAGGGCCGCCTCCAGCAGGCTGCGGATGCCCTGGCCGTGCGCCGCGGAGATGGGATGGGGCTCGCCCATGCCGAGCTCGTGAAACTCGGCCAGCAGGGGCGACTCGCTCATGCCCTCGGCCTTGTTCACCGCCAGCAGCACGCGCTTGTTGGCCTGGCGCAGGTAGCGGGCGATGTCCTGGTCCTGGCCGGACAGGCCGGTGCGCACGTCCGTGACGAACACGACCACGTCGGCCTCGGCCACGGCCTGCCGGGTCTGGCGGGCCATTTCCTTGACGATGCCGGTGGAGCTGTCCGGCTCGAAGCCGCCGGTGTCGATGACGATGAACTCGCGTTGCCCCAGCCGGCCATCGCCGTAGTGGCGGTCGCGCGTCAGGCCCGCGAAATCGGCCACGATGGCGTCGCGGCTCTTCGTCAGGCGGTTGAACAGCGTGGACTTGCCCACGTTCGGGCGGCCCACCAGGGCGATGACAGGTTTCACCTTACTCCGGACGGAAAGCGTAGATGCCGCCGCCGCGCGTGGCGACCAGCAGCGTGTTGTTGTCGGCGAGGACCGGCGGCGCCGCGATGCGTGAGCCGTCGGTGGGCAGCCGCAGCACCGGCTTGCCCGTGGCCTGGTCAAGGAAGTGCAGGTGGCCTTCGAAGTCGCCGAAGACCACCGCCGAGCCCACGGCGGCCGGCGCGCTGAGCGCGCGGTTGAGCAGCAGTTCGCTGGTCCAGGCCAGTTCGCCGCTGCCGCGCCGGCGGGCGCTGATGCGGTCGCTGCCATCCGCCGCGAAGAGCATCTGTTCGCTGCCGCCCACGGCCTCGGTGCCGCCCAGGTTCTGCACCCAGCGCAGCGTGCCGCGCTCGGCGTCGATACACCCGACCGCGCTCTGGAAGGCCCGCATGCAGAACACGCTGCCCTGGCGCACCGGCGGGCCCACCAGGTCGGCCAGCCGCTCCACCTCGTTGGTGCCTCGGGGCGTGGTGAGCGCGGTGTCCCAGCGCACGCTGCCGCGCAGCGGGTCCAGGCCGACCAGCCGCGTGCCCTGTCCCACCACGAGCGTGTCCTGGTAGGCAGCCAGCACCCCGGCCTGCGCCAGCGTCAGGGCATCCCCCGGCCGCTTGAACACCCACAGGTAGCGGCCATCGATCGCGTCGTAGGCGTGGACCACCCGGTCCACACCGAGCACGAAGACGCGCTCGCCGGCCACCAGCGGGGGCGTGGCCACGGGCGCGTCCAGCTTCTTGCGCCAGACCACCCGGCCCGCGTCCATGAGCACGAGCTCCTGCGCGCGCGTGACCACGGCGGCAAAACGGCCATCGGTGCCCACGCCGGCCGCCAGCCGGCCACCGGCATCGCCGCGCCAGATCTCGCGGCCGGTGGCCACGTCCAGCGCCAGCACGGTGCCGTCGTCACCCGCCACATGGACGCGGCCCTGGCGAACGGCGAGGTTCAGCGGGAAGGTCACGCCTCCGACTCGGGCGCTCCACACCTGCCGGCCCGCGATGGGCGATTCCACCACCGGCAGCGGCGCAGGCTTGGGTCGGTCACTGGCGCAGCCGGCCACGGCCGCCAGGCAGGCCGCCGCCAGCAGGCGCCGCGCGGTGTGCGCCACGCCCATCATTGCGCCACCCCGCTCGCCGCGGCCGCGGCTGCGGCCGCCTCGTCAGGGGCTGCCCCCAGGGCCGTCAGCTTCGCCTCGACGACCCGGCGGTAGTCGCTCGTCGCGGGCAAGCCCTGCCATGCCGTGCGGAACGCCTGCACAGCCTCGGCGGCCTTGCCCGATGCCAGCAGCACATCCCCACGGCGGTCGCTCGCGAGCGCCGCGAACTCGGGCGCCTGGATGGCGTCGAGTTGCTTGAGCGCCTCGTCGAAGGCTTTCTTGTCCAGCAACAGGCCGGCCAGCTGCAGCTGCGCCAGGGCGCGCGTCTCGTCGTCGCCCGCCTTGTCCACCACCCAGGCCAGCGTGGCCTGTGCGGCATCGGCCTGGCCCTTGTCGGCCTGCAACTGCGCGGTCACCAGGCCCGCCTGGGTCGCGTAGGAGGTGCGGCCATGGCGATCCTTCAGATCGCCGAACACGCGGGCCGCCTGATCCGCGTTGCCGGCCTGCACCGCGCGGTCGAGCTCGTCGTACATGGCGGCCGCCTTGGCCCCTTGCTCACGCTGCCACCAGTTCCAGCCGTTGAAAGCGGCCAGCCCAGCCAGGGCCAGCGTGAGCGTCCAGGTGATCAGGTTGCCGTATTGCTTCCAGAACGCCTTCAGCTCGTCGAGCTGTTCCTGTTCCTGCAGATCGAGATTGCTTGCCATGGGCGAGATGGCCCGCCACGTGGATGGCGAGCCTCAGAGGTCGGGGATCCCGCAGCGAAGGCCGCGCGGGCGAAAACGGCGATTATGCGTCGGGGGCGGGTCGGCGCAGCGTGGCGGCCCAGGCCGCCACATCACCAAGGGGCTGGTCGGCCTGCGTGAGGGTCGCATCACGCAGCGGCTTGACGCCCACCATGCCGCGGGCCAGCTCGTCGCCACCGAACACGAGGGCGAAGCGTGCGCCGCTGGCGTCCGCCTTCTTGAACTGCGACTTCATGCTGCCGCCACCGGCATGCATCTGCACGGCCACCCCGGCGCCACGCAGGGCTTCCATCGTGGCCAGCGCCTGGGGCAGGCCGGACGCGTCGGCCACCACTGCGTAGGCGTCGGGCGACGCGTCCGGCACCGGCAGGCCCAGCTCCTGGATCAGCAGCAGCAGCCGCTCGATGCCCAGGCCGAAACCCACCGCCGGGGTGGGCCGGCCACCGAGCTGCGCGAACAGCCCGTCATAGCGGCCACCACCGCAGACCGTGCCCTGGGAGCCGAGCTGGTCGGTCACCCATTCGAAGACGGTGAGGTTGTAGTAATCCATGCCGCGCACCAGGCGCGTGTTCACACGGTAGGCCAGACCGGCCGCATCCAGCATGGCCCGCAGGGCGTCGAAGTGCGCCATCGACTCGGGGCCGAGGAAATCGATCAGCCTGGGCGCCGACTCCACCACCGCCTGCATGGCCGGGTTCTTGGTGTCGAGGATGCGCAGCGGGTTGCTGTGCAGCCGGCGGCGCGCGTCTTCGTCGAGCTCGGCGACATGGTCCTGGAAGTGCGCCACCAGGGCCGCCCGGTGGGCCGCGCGCTCGGCCGGCTGGCCCAGGCTGTTGATCTCCAGGCGCACGTGCTGGCCCTCGACCAGGCCCAGCTCCTTCCACAGCCGGCGCACCATGAGGATCAACTCCGCGTCCACGTCCGGGCCGGCGAAGCCCAGCGCTTCCACGTCGAGCTGGTGGAACTGCCGGTAGCGGCCCTTCTGCGGCCGCTCGTGGCGGAACATGGGCCCCATCGTCCACAGGCGCAGGGGGCCGTTGTAGAGGGCGTTGTGCTCCACCATGGCCCGCACGATGCCAGCGGTGGCCTCCGGCCGCAGCGTGAGGTGGTCGCCGTTCATGGCGTCGTGCCAGGAGTACATCTCCTTCTCGACGATGTCGGTCACCTCGCCCAGGCCGCGCACGAACAGCGCCGTGGGCTCCACGATGGGGGTCAGCAGGTACTGGTAGCCGTAGCGGCCGAGCACGGAACGCACCGTGGTCTCGAACCACTGCCACAACGCGGAATCGGGCAGCTTGTCCTTGCGCGGGACGCTGCCCGGCAGGATGTCGTTCATGCCCTTGATGGCTTTGAGGGTGTCACTCATGGGAAGGCAGGCGTGTCGGATGCGGCGTGCCCGGCCGCCAGGCGGCGGGCGCGATGAAGGATCGGGCTGCGCGGCGCGCAGCCCGGCGGGCGTGTCCGGAACGGCGTCAATGCGCCGCGTTGACCGTGCCGAAGCGCCGCTCGATGTACTGCTCGACGATGGTCTGGAACTCGCGGGCGATGCCCTCGCCGCGCAGCGTCAGCGCCTTCTCGCCGTCGATGAACACGGGCGCGGCCGGGGCCTCGCCGGTGCCGGGCAGGCTGATGCCGATGTCGGCGTGCTTGCTCTCGCCAGGGCCGTTGACGATGCAGCCCATGACGGCCACCTTCATCT
Source organism: Burkholderiales bacterium (assembly GCA_016213265.1). Lineage (GTDB taxonomy): Bacteria > Pseudomonadota > Gammaproteobacteria > Burkholderiales > Burkholderiaceae_C > Ideonella. The sequence goes on from JACRBA010000205.1 coordinate 44,879, forward strand.
GCTCGACGCCCGGATAGCGGCTGCGCCAGACCGGCATCTGTGCGCGCAGGAAATCGTCGATCTGCTTGGCCAGCTCCTGGAAGGTGGTGCTGGTGGTGCGGCCGCAGCCGGGGCAGGCGGTGACGCTGGGATTGAAGCTGCGCAGGCCGAGCGCCTGCAGGATCTCGAGCGCGACGACGACCTCCTGCGTGCGGGCCTCGCCGGGCTGCGGTGTGAGCGACACGCGGATGGTGTCGCCGATGCCCTCCTGCAGCAGCACCGACAGCGCCGCCGCCGAGGCCACCGTGCCCTTGGTGCCCATGCCGGCTTCGGTGAGCCCCAGGTGCAGCGGGTAGTCGCAGCGCTGGCTCAGCGCGCGGTACACGGAGATCAGGTCCTGCACGCCGCTGACCTTGCAGCTGATGATGATCTGGTTGGGGTCCAGCCCCACGTCCCGCGCTGCCTCGGCCGACTGCAAGGCCGATTGAACGAGCGCCTGGTACATCACCTGCCTCGCGTCCCAGGGCTGCGCGCGGGCGGCGTTGGCGTCCATCAGCGACGCGAGCAGCTCCTGGTCCAGCGAGCCCCAGTTCACGCCAATGCGGATGGCCTTGTCGAGCCGGCAGGCAGTTTCGACCATCTGGGCGAACTGCCGGTCGCGCTTGTCGCCCTTGCCCACGTTGCCGGGGTTGATGCGGTACTTCGACAGCGCCTCGGCGCAGGCGGGGTGGTCGGCGAGCAGCCGATGGCCGTTGTAGTGGAAGTCACCGACCAGCGGCACATCGATGCCCATGCGGTCGAGCTGGTCGCGGATGTGCGGCACCGCAGCCGCGGCCTCGGGCGTGTTGACGGTGATGCGCACCATCTCGGAGCCGGCAATGGCCAGTTCCTTCACCTGGATCGCGGTCTCGATGACATCCACCGTGTCGGTGTTGGTCATGGACTGCACCCGCACGGGGGCGTCACCGCCCACGGTCACCACCCGGCTGCCCCAGGTGACGCGCGCCTGGCGCGTGCGGCGCGCGGCCGGCGCGGCCGCGATGATGGGCTGCTCGTCCGACGCGGAGGAGCACGGCAGAGGCAGGTCGCTCATGCAGCAGTCATTTCAGTTCAAGGCGGACGACGTTGTCGCCGTTGTCGTCCACGAGGGCCACGGGTTGGCCGCGGAAGGTCATTTCGGTGCCGGCCGCATTGCCGATCTTCACACGCAACGGCAAGACCCCGTCCAGGCCCACGGATTCGCCCGCAGCCAGGGTGCGGCCGAACACCGACTGGCCCTTGCCGTCCACCACCTCGACCCAGGACGCCTGCCGTGCACGCAACTGCAGCGGCCCATGGCCCGTGGGCGCGGAGGACGGCGCGGCGGGCACGCTGGCGGCCGGCGCGGCGACACGGGCCACGGCCGACGCGGCTGCCGGTACCGGCAGTCCGGCCGTCGGCGAGCTGGGCGACGCAGGCGCCTCGATCGCTGACGAAGCCGTCGGCAGCGGGGCGGGCAAGGCGGACGACGCGGCCGGGGACGCCGCCAGCGGGGCGGGCAGCGAGATCGGCTCCACCACGGTGGCGTCGGGGCCGCGCTCCGTGGCCGCCGGTGTGCGACCACCCGGCCAAGGCTGCCAACCCGCCGGCCACAACAGGAAGGCCAGGGCACCCAGCAGCAGCAGCAGGACCAGGCCGACCAGGGGGCTGGCCCAGCGGCTGACCTCGGCGCTGTCATGCGCGATGTGGCGCTCGCGAAACGGCGTGTTCAGCCCACGTTCGAGCTGGCTCAAGGTGCCCGAGTCCTGCTCCGGCAGGCGCTCCAGCACCGGCGCCGGGTCCACCTTCAGGGCACGGCAGGCGGCCTGCGCCAAGGCGCGGACGAACGTGGCGCCCTGCAGTTCGTCGTAGCGGTCGGCCTCCAGCGCCTCCAGCTTGCGCGGAGGCACCTTCAGCATGGTGGCCAGGGCGGCCACATGCAGGCCCTGCTTCTCGCGCGCTGCCCGCAGCAGCGCGCCCGCCGTGGCGGCAGACTCGGTCATTCGAACTGGCCCTTCTCGTACAGGGTGGCTTCGGGCGACTGGGGAAAGCGATTGAGCAGCTGGTTGCCCAGCGCGCGCACCTGGGCGGTCTCGCCCAGCTTGTGTTCGATGCGGGCGGCCAGCCAGAGCGTCTGGGCGCTGATGTACTGGTCGTTGTTGTTCACCCGCCGGATGTAGAAGCGAGCGCGCTCGGGTTCACCCCGGCGCAGCAGCACCTCGGCGAGGTTGACGGCCGTCGCGGGGTTGGCGGGGTCGAGCTCGTAGGAGCGCTGCAGGCTGCGCTCAGCCTCGGCCCACTGGTTGTTGCGCGCCTGGCAGACGCCCATGGCCAGCAGCGTGCGGGTCAGGTCACGGTAGTTGGGCACGGCCAGCGCGGCGTTGAACTGCGCCTCGGCCTCAGGAAAGCGCCGTTGCTGGCACAGGTACCAGCCGTAGTTGTGCATGGTGTCGGCGTCGCGCGGGCTGAGCTGCAACGCCCGTCGGAAGCTCTCCTCCGCCAGGGCGTGTTCGCCCATGCGGGCGTAGATGAGCCCCCGCAGGTTATGGGCCTCGGTCAGGTCGGGTTTGGCCTGCAGTGCCAGCTTCACCTCGTCCAGCGCGGTGCTGTTCTGGCCGCGCCCGAAGTAGGCGGAGGCCAGTTCCATGCGCACCCGGGCCCGGCGGTCGGCATCGGTCTGGTCGGATTCGGTGCGCAGGTCCTGCGTGGGCGCTGCGGCGGGTGCCACGCAACCTGGCAGCACGGTGGTCGCCACGACCAGGGCGGCCGCGCCGCACCAGGCGCGCAGTGAGGCGGAATGCTTGGGTGTCAACGCCATCTCTCCTTCAACCAGCCAGACCAGCCGATGGCCCGCATTGTCAACGCGAGCGCGGCCCCGGCGGCACGGGCGTCGCCGGCACGACACGCACGGGCAGCCTTTTCAGGCGTTCGTTCACACGCGTGCGGTCCTGCACCTCGCCGGCGAGCTGGCCACACGCCGCGTCAATGTCATCGCCCCGCGTCTTGCGCACCGTGGTGACCACCCCGCCGTCCTGCAGCACCTTGGCGAATGCCAGCACCCGCTCGCGCGGCGAGCGCAGCAGGCCGGACGCCGGGAACGGGTTGAACGGGATGAGGTTGAGCTTGCAGGGCACGCGAGGAATGCCCGGCACCCTGCCCTGCACCAGATCGAGCAGTTCCCGCGCCTGAGCCGGGCTGTCGTTCACCCCATCGAGCATGCAGTACTCGAAGGTGATGAAGTCACGCGGCGCACGGTCGAGGTAACGCTGGCAGGCGGCCATCAGCTCGGCCAGCGGGTACTTGCGGTTCAGCGGCACCAGCTCGTCGCGCAGGCAGTCGGTGGGCGCATGCAGCGACACCGCCAGCGCCACGGGGCAGTCCTCGCGCAGGCGGTCCATCATGGGCACGACGCCCGAGGTGGATACCGTGACGCGCCGGCGCGACAGGCCGTAGCCGTGGTCGTCGAGCATCACGCGCAGGGCAGGCACCAGCGCGCCGTAGTTCTGCAGCGGCTCGCCCATGCCCATCATCACCACGTTGGTGATGGCGCGTCCGCCCGGGGCCAGGCCCAGGCGCTGGCGCAGGTGGTGTTCGGCATGCCAGAGCTGGGCCAGGATCTCGCCGGTGGACAGATTGCGCGAGAAGCCCTGGTGGCCGGTGGAGCAGAAGCGGCAGCCCACGGCGCAGCCGGCCTGCGATGACACGCACAGAGTGCCGCGGTCGTCCTCGGGGATGAACACCGCCTCGACCGCGTCGCCGTTGCCGACGTCGAACAGCCACTTCACGGTGCCGTCGACCGAGGCCTGCTCGGTGATGACGGACAGTGGGCGGATCTCCGCCGTGCCGGCCAGCTTGTCGCGCAGCGACTTGGCCAGGTCGGTCATGGCGCCGAAGTCGCCGGCGCCCTTCTGGTGGATCCAGCGAAAGAGCTGGGTGGCGCGGAAGCGCTTCTCCCCCAGCCCTTCGCAATGGGCGGCCAGGCCGTCCAGGTCGAAGTCGAGCAGATTCACCAATGCCATGACACGACCTCGCCTGCCGCCCGAAGGCAGTCTCAGCGCGAGTGGATCTGCATGCCGGGGAAGAAGAACGCCACTTCCACGGCGGCGGTCTCGGCGGCGTCAGAGCCGTGCACGGCGTTGGCGTCGATCGAGTCGGCGAAATCGGCACGGATGGTGCCCTTGTCGGCCTTCTTCGGGTCGGTGGCGCCCATCAGCTCACGGTTCTTGGCGATGGCGTTCTCACCCTCGAGCACCTGCACCATGACGGGGCCGGAGATCATGAAGGACACCAGGTCGTTGAAGAACGGGCGGGCCTTGTGCACGGCGTAGAAGGCCTCGGCGTCCGCACGCGACAGCTGCATCATGCGGGCGGCGATGACCTTCAGGCCGGCGCCTTCGAAGCGCGAGTAGATCTGGCCGATCACGTTCTTGGCGACCGCGTCGGGCTTGATGATCGAGAGGGTACGTTCGATGGCCATGGTGTTCTCCAGAATGCCGATGGAAGCAAAGCCTTGAATTCTATCGTGGCAGCGAGGTGCACGGCCCGGCCATGGGCCGGCTCCCCGGGGCGTCAGCGCCGGCCGCGGCGTCCGCCGCCGCCGCCCTTGCCATGCACCTTGCGCACGAAGGCGTCGGCGCCGATGTAGCCGACCGACGTCTGCATGGGATCGGGCTCGCGCTGCGCGCCCCCGCCCCCGCCCTTGCCGCCCTTGCCCGGCTTGCCGCCGAAGCCGCGCTGCGGCTGGACGAAGCGCTTGTCGTAGGTCTGCTGCAGCGGGTTGGGAATCGGCCCGTTCTCGTAGTCTTCATCACGGCGCGGCTGCCGCTGGGCCTGCACGGCGCGCCGGTCGTAGGTCTGCATCAGCGGGTTGGGGATGCGCGTCGGGTCGCCCGGCTCGCGCAGCTCGCCAGGCAGACGGTCGCCCGCGTCGCGCTCGCGGTCGCGCTCCCGCGGGGGGCGATCGCGCTCGGGCCGGTCGCGGCGTGCCTTGTCAGGGCCGGCCTTGCGGGCCTGCGACGGCTGCCCCGGGCGGTTCTGGCGGTCCTGGCGATCACGGTCCTGGCGATCCTGCCGCTCGGGGCGACCACCCTCCTGCGCACCACCGCCACGCTTGGTCTGGCCGCCTCGGTCCTGCCGGCCGCCGTCTCGGCGGGGCTCACCACCGCGCGGGCCGTCGGTCATCTGCCGCAGAGCACGCACGTCCGCTTCGCCCAGGTCCACCCAGACGCCCCGCTTGAGCCCGCGCGGCAGCACCACGCAGCCATAGCGGATGCGGATCAGCCGGCTCACGGCCAGGCCGACCGTCTCGAAGAGCTTGCGCACCTCGCGGTTGCGCCCTTCGGTGATGACCACACGGTACCAGTGGTTCACGCCCTCGCCGCCGCCATCCTCGATGGACTTGAACGCGGCCGGCTGGCCCTCGATCTCCACCCCGGCGAGCAGGCGCTCGCGGGCATCCTTCTCGAGCGTGCCGAGCACGCGCACCGCGTACTCGCGCTCCACCCCGAAACGCGGGTGCATCAGCTTGTTGGCCAGGTCACCGGAGTTGGTGAACAGCAGCAGGCCTTCGGTGTTGATGTCCAGACGGCCCACCGACTGCCACTTGCCCTGGGGCAGGCGCGGGAGCTTGCGGAACACCGTCGGGCGCTGCTGGGGGTCGTCATGCGTGACGACCTCGCCCACGGGCTTGTGGTATGCGATCACCCGGGCAGGCGGCGGCGCGATGCGGATGCGCACGGGCTTGCCGTCGAGCGTGACGCGGTCGCCGAACGACACGCGCATGCCCGTGTGGGCCACCTCGCCATTGACCTGCACACGGCCATCGATGATGGCCTGCTCCATGTCACGACGCGAGCCGATGCCCGACTGGGCCAGCACCTTGTGCAGCTTGGGCGCATCGGCGTCGGGCAGCAGGACCCGCTTGTCCACGCCCTCACCGCCCTCGGTCGCCGTGTCATCGGTGGGCGCCGCGGCAAGGTCTTCCCCGGCGTCGGCGGTGTCACCGGAGGGCCCCACGTCCTCTGCCGCCGCCGGCGCTTCGGCACCGTCGAACTCGCCGGCCAGCACCGCGGCGAAGGCGTCGGCGGCATCGGGCACGGCGACCCCTGCGGCCCCCATGGGCGAGGCAGCGTCTGCGCCGGCTGGCGCGTCCGGCGAGGCGCCTTCGCGCTCGCCCTTGCCACGGCGCCGGCGCCGACGGTTGCGGCCGCGTCGGCCCTCCCCGTCCTCCTCGTCTCCCGCGTCTCCCGCGTCGCCCGCGTCACCGCCGTCGGTGCCTGCCGGCTGCAACTCGGCCTGCGCCTCGGCCTGCGTCGGCACGCGGTCGATGGGCTCCTGGGCCTGCGCCTGCGCGCCACCGTCGTCGGCCGGCCCGACCGCATCCGCGCCGCCCGCGTCGGCGGGCACCTCCGCGGCCTTGCGCGCACGCGACCGGGGCGTCTTGCGCGCCGGTGCGGGCGGCTCATCCGCGTCGATGGGCGCCTCGCTGGCGGGCCCACCGACGGCGTCGCCCGCCTCAGCCGCCTCGGCCTTGCGCGCCCGGGGTCGGCGCCGCGGCGACGCGGCCGCACCGGTGTCGGCGCCCTCGGGCGCCGGGGCCGCGTCGGACGGCGGCAGGTCGGGCTGGGAATCGTGGTTCATGCTGATGGGGAGCTCGGAAGGGAGGGGGTGTCAGGAAGGGCCTGGGCGTCGGCATCGGCCGGCGTGCTGGCATCAGGCGCCGCATTGGCTTCAGGCGCCGTGTCGGCGCCAGGCGCGGGCGTCGGCGCATCGAGCGCAGGCGCATCAGGTTCAGGCTCGGGGGCGGCGTCGCCCTCGGCGTGCTCCAGGGGCAGTTGCGCCTGGTCGACCAGCAACGCGGACTGCGCCTCGCCCAGCGCCGCGAGCGCCTGGGCACCTGCCGGGCTGTCGAGCAGCGGCAGCTTGTCCAGGCTGTCGAGGCCCAGGTCATCGAGAAACTGGCGCGTGGTGGCATACAGCGCCGGGCGGCCCGGGGCATCGCGGTGGCCGATGGCCTCGATCCAGCCCCGGTCCTCGAGCTGCTTCATGATCTGGCTGGACACCACGACGCCGCGGATGTCTTCGATGTCACCGCGGGTGACCGGCTGGCGGTACGCGATGATGGCGAGGGTCTCGAGCACGGCGCGCGAGTAGCGAGGCGGCTTCTCGGGGTTCAACCGGTCGAGAAACTCGCGCATCTCCGGCCGGCTCTGGAAACGCCAGCCACTGACCAGCGACACGAGCTCGACGCCTCGGCCGGCCCACTCGCGCGCCAGCTCGTCGAGCATGGACCGCAGCGTGTCGTTACCCACCTGCTCGGCAAAGAGCGCCCGCATGTCGCGCAGCGGCATGGGCTGGTTGGCGCAGATGAGCGCCGTCTCAAGCACGCGCTTGGCGTCCTGTGTGTTCATCGACCGGCATCAAGGCTGCCATCGACCGGCAGCGACGTTGTCATCCACAGGCCCCTCATCCGGGGCACGACCGTCCCGGCGACGCCGCGGTGCGAGGCACTGCAGTGGCATCGGGCTGGCGAGGCGCACGTGGCGCCAGCGGGGCAATACGTTGGTTGGTGTGGCTGGCGGCTCCAGTGGCGGCCAGCGGGGGGCTCGATCGGCGCCTGCGCCGCATCGCGTGTGGCGACGTGCGGCTCTCCTTCGGGGCGGGCGCGGCCATCACTTCGGCCACGGCGCCTGCCGTTCGGAACGACGGTCGGCTTGGGGCCGCATTGTAGCCTGCCCGCACCGCCCCGCGGCACGCAGGGTGGCCCGGCAGTGTCAGCCGGGCACCACAGCCGCCCAGGCCTGGGCAAAGTCGGCCGGCGGCTCGGCCCGGAAGGCCAGCGGTGTGCGCGTGAGCGGATGCTCGAGCTGCAGTTCCACGGCATGCAGCGCCTGCCGCTGCATGCCCACCGCAGGCGCCCCGCCGTACAGGCTGTCCGCCACCAGGGGATGGCCCCGTGACGCGAGGTGGACACGGATCTGGTGGGTGCGGCCGGTGTGCAGCACGCAACGCACCGCGCTCACCGGGCCCTGGGCCACCGCCGCCAGCGCCACCGGCAGCACATCGGTGCGGGCCGGCTTGCCCTGTGGCGTGACCGCCATGCGAATGCGAGAGACCGGATCGCGCCCCACCGGCGCCTCCACCGTGAACGGATCCGGCCCCACATCGCCATGGGCCAGCGCCAGGTAGCGGCGGTGGATGTGGCGCGCGGCCAGGTCGCGCACCAGTGCGGTCATCGCCTCGAGGCTGCGGGCCACGACCATCAGCCCGGAGGTGTCCTTGTCGAGCCGATGGACGATGCCCGCGCGCGGCAGGCGGGCGGCGCGGGCATCGCGGGCCAGCAGGCCGTTGAGCAATGTGCCCGACCAATGCCCTGGCGCGGGGTGCACCACCAGGCCGGCCGGTTTGTGCACCACGAGCAGGTGCTCGTCCTGGTACACGAGATCCAGCGGCATGGCCTGCGGCGTGAACGCCATGGCCTCCGCCGGCGGCAGCAGCCGGATCTCCAGTTGCTGGCCGGCGCGCAGCTTGCGCGAGGGGGTGGTGGCGGTCGCGCCATCCACGCGCACCTCGCCCGCCGCGATCAGCCCTTGCAGGTGGCTGCGCGAGAACTCGGGCACGGCCTGGGCGAGCACCTTGTCCAGGCGCTGCGCGTGGCCCGTGGCATCCACGCGCCATGCGCGACACTCGGCGTCCTGCCCGCCCGCCTCGTCCGGCGGGGCATCGGGCAGCAGGTCGACGGCGTCGGGCTCCTGCAGGTCCGCGCCCATGGGCTCTTGAGGCCCCCCCATATAATCGATTCCCTTCTCGCCAGACCATTCCGGCACGGCGTTCGCCGATGCCGCTGCACCGATGATCCAAGCCTTGATGCGTCGCCGCCTGGCGCGCGCCGCGATGACGTCCCTGGTTGTGCTGCTGGCTGCCTGCAGCTCGACGCCCGACGACGGGGACATCCAGGGGTCTGCGGAGAAATTGTATGCAGACGCCAAGGACGACATGGCCGCTGGCGGCTGGCTCAATGCCATCAAGCTGCTGGAGCGGGTGGAAGGCCGTGCGGGTGGCACCTTGCTGGCGCAACAGGCCCAGCTCGACCTCGCTTACGCCAACTGGAAGGCCGGCGAGAAGGCAGCCGCCCTCGCCACGCTGGACCGCTTCATCAAGCTGAACCCGTCCAGCCCGGGCCTGGACTACGCGCTGTACCTGCGCGGGCTGGTCAACTTCAACGACAACATCGGCATGCTGGCCTCGCTGTCGCGCCAGAAGCTGTCCGAGCGCGACCAGCAGGCCGCCCGCGATGCCTACCAGGCGTTCAAGCAGCTGGCCGAACAGTTCCCCGAGTCGAAGTACACGCCCGACGCCAAGCTGCGCATGGACTACATCGTCAATGCGCTGGCGGACTACGAGGTGCATGTGGCGCGCTACTACCTGCGCCGCGGGGCCTACGTGGCCGCAGCCAACCGTGCGCAGCAGGCCATCGTGACCTACCCGCAGACGGCGGCCACCGAGGAAGCCCTGTTCATCATGGCGCGTGCCTACGACAAGCTGGGCCTGGACCAGCTGCGCGACGACGCCGACCGAGTGCTCAAGGGCAACTTCCCGAGCAGCCGGTTCATCGAGGGCAACCCGGGCCACGACAAGCCGTGGTGGCAGTTCTGGGACGACGAGAAGGCCTGGTGGCAGCTCTGGTGACAGCCCGTCGGCGCGACCGGTCGCGCCGGCCTACCTGAGCGATCTCAGCCAGGCGAGCGCCTCTTCCCCCGAGGCCACCGGCTGCATGGGCGGCAAGGCCGCCAGCAGCCGCGCCCCATAGCGCTTCTCGCGCAACCGGGTGTCGCAGATCACGAGCAGGCCCTTGTCGGTCTCGGTGCGGATGAGCCGCCCGGCCCCCTGCTTGAGCGCGATGGCCGCCTCCGCCACGAAGTAGTCGTTGAAGGCATCGCGGCCTTGCGCCTTGAGCTGGCGCACCCGCGCCTCGACCAGGGGGTCGTTCGGCGGCGGAAAGGGCAGCTTGTCGATCATGACGCACTGCAGCGCGTCCCCCGGCACGTCGATGCCTTCCCAGAAGCTCTGCGAGCCCACGAGCACACAGCCGCCCTGCTGGAAGCGTGAGAGCAGGGCCCGCTTGGCCGCCGTGCCCTGCACCAGCACCTCCAGGGGCCGCCCCAGCGTCGACAGCTCGGCGCCGAGGGACTCGGACACGATGCGCATGGCGCGCAGCGTGGTGGTGAGCACAAAGGTGCGCCCGCCCAGGGCGGCCGCGCAGTGCGCCGCCGCCCGGCCGACCTGGGCGTAGTGGGTGTCGTCCCCCGGTGGCGGAAACCGGGGCGGCACATACACCCGCGCGTGCGCCGGGTAGTCGAAGGGGCTGCCCACCCGCAGGTGCTGAGCGTCCTCCAGGCCGGTGGACTCGCTGAACCAGCTCAGCGCCTCGTCGTCGCCCAAGGTCGCGGATGTGAACACCCAGGCGCGCGGCGCCAGGGCGCGCTGCTGGGTGAGCATGGCACGGATGTCCAGCGGGCTGTCCACCAGCCGCGCCTGCGACGGCGTGAGGTCGACCCATCGCACATGGTCATCCGCTCCCGGCTGCTGGAAACGCGCGGCCTGCCCAGCCAGGTCCTGCGCCCTGGCCTGCAGGCGGGTGAAGTCGGGCGCTGCCTCGGACACGGCCTGGGCCGCCTCGGCGACGGCCTTGAGCGCCCCCTGCAGGGTGCCCAGCGCCTGGGACAGCGCCGGGCCGGCCACCTCGTCCCACCGTCGCTTGATGAGGGCGCGCACATCGGGCAGACCGTCCGCGGCGGTCAGGCGCAGGTCGCGCGCGGCCTTCTCCAGCGTGGCCGCGAGCTCGGGCCAGGGTTGCAGCCCACGCGCGTGCTGCAGCCCGGCGGCCAGCAGGTCGCGCGCCACATCGATGGCCTGGCCGGTGCCCACCGTCTGGCCGAGAAACTGCACGCCGGCCTCGACCATCTGATGTGCCTCGTCGAACACGGCGACATCCACCGTGGGCAGCAGTTCCGCCACCCCGCTGTCGCGCAGCGCCAGGTCGGCAAAGAACAGGTGGTGATTGACCACGACGATGTCCGCGGCCATCGCCTCGCGACGCGCCTTCATGACATGGCAGCTGGCGAACTCCGGGCATTCACTGCCCAGGCAGTTGTCGCGGGTGGAGGTGACGAGCGGGATGACGTCCGACCGCTCGTCCAGGCCCTCCAGCTCACCGATGTCACCCGTCACCGTGGCATGGGCCCAGGTCTCGATGCGTGCCAGCGCACGCACCGCCATGCGGTCGGGCAGCATCGCGCCCTCCCGGGCCTGCGCGAGCCGATGGCGGCACAGGTAGCTGCCGCGCCCCTTGAGCAGCGCCACGGTGGCCGGCACGCCCAGCGCGTCGCGCAGGCGAGGCAGGTCGCGGAAGAACAGCTGGTCCTGCAGGCTCTTGGTGGCGGTGCTCACCAGGGTGCGCCGGCCCGACAGCAGCACGGGCACGAGGTAGGCGAAGGTCTTGCCCACGCCCGTGCCCGCTTCCACGACCAGCGCCTGCCGTTCGTCGATGGCCCGCGCCACCGCGTCGGCCATCCGCCACTGGGCCTCGCGCGGGCGGTAGCCCGTGTCGGCGCGCCCCAGCGGGCCGTCAGCGAGAAAGCTGCGCTCCACGGCGGGCCGCAGCCCGTCCAGGGCGGTCACATCGGTCATCAGGCGAGGTCGGGGGGTTCGAGCGCCGCTTCCAGCCGCGCGATCTCGTCGCGCAGTGCCAGGCGGCGCTTCTTCAGCCGCCGCAGGGCCAGCTCGTCGGCCCCTGCCTGGGCGGCGACGCGGTCGATCACCCCATCGAGATCGGCGTGCTCCATGCGCAGCTCGATCAACCGGCGATGCGGAGAATGCAGGTTATCGGGGTTCGCTGGCGCGTCGGTCACAGCCGGCCAGTTTATATTGCCGGGCATGATGAGTACCCCGACCCAGGGCTTCCGCCTGTCCGCCGCCACCGGCCTGCACCGCGGTGACCGCGCCTACCAGCAGGACCAGGTGGAGATCCTCGCCCACACCCGTGTGCCCGGCTGTGCCCTGGCCCTGGTGGCCGACGGCATGGGCGGCAAGAGCGGGGGGCGCACCGCCGCCGACCAGGTGGTGATGATCGCCCGCCAGGTGTTCGACCGCTACTCTCCGGGCACGGACGACACGGCCGCCATGCTGCGGCAGCTGATCGTCGAGTCGCACCTGATGATCAAGCTCACGGCGATCACGGCCGACGAGGAGCCGCACAGCACGCTGGCGGCCTTTCTCGTGCGCCCTGACCTGTCGGCGTGGACGGTGCATGCGGGCGACTCCCGCGTGTACCACTTCCGCGGCCCGGACATGGTGCGTCGCACCATCGACCATTCGTACGTGCAGCGCCTGATCGACGAAGGCAAGATCACCGAGGCGCAGGCCAACACGCACCCGCAGTCCAACCTGCTCACCGGCTGCCTGGGCACCCAGCAGGACCCGCCGGTGGAGGTGGCCGAGATCGGGCCCCTTCAGGTGGGCGACACGCTGCTGGCCTGCTCGGACGGCCTGTGGCACTACCTCTCGCCCAAGGAGCTGGGCGCCATCGTCAATGCGCTGTCCCCGCGCGAGGCCAGCGAGATGCTCATCAGCAAGGCCCGGCAACGGGCCCGGGGCACCGGCGACAACCTGTCGCTGGCCCTCATTCGCGTCGAAGCGCTGAAGTAGCGCGCGTCGGTTAGGTCAGGGACGTGTCCACGTCCCGGTGGCCGAGCGCCAGGAACTCGGCCGACTGCATCTCGACCAGGCGCGAGACGGTACGCGGAAACTCGTGCGCCAGCGGGCCCTCGGTGTACAGCTGTTCGGGCGGCACGGCGGCCGAGACGATCAGCTTCACGCGCCGGTCGTAGAGCACGTCGACCAGCCAGGTGAAGCGACGCGCCTCGGAAGCGAGGCGGGGCGGCATCTGCGGCACATCCGACAGCAGCACCGTGTGGAACTGCGTGGCCAGCTCCAGGTAGTCGTTCTGTGAGCGCGGGCCGCCGCACAGGGTGGCGAAGTCGAACCACACCACGCCGCCGGCGCGGCGCCGGGCGCGGATCTCGCGCTGTTCGATGTGCAGCAATGGCGACTCGTCACGCGCCTCTGCCAGCTCGTCGAACGCGGTGGCCATGGCCGCATCCGCGTCCGGCCCCAGCGGCGTGTGGTACAGCTGCACGTGCTCCAGTGTGCGCCGCCGGTAGTCCGTGCCGGCGTCCACGTTGATCACTTCGAGCTTGTCCTTCAGCAGCGCGATGGCCGGCAGGATGCGGTCGCGGTGCAGGCCGTTGGGGTACAGCCCGTCGGGGTGGAAGTTGGACGTGGTGACGATGGACACGCGGTGCGCGAACAACGAGTCCAGCAGCCGGTGCAGGATCATCGCGTCCGTCACGTCGGCCACGTGGAACTCGTCGAAGCAGATCAGGCGGTAGCGCCGGGCGATGCGTGCGCCGAGTTCGTCGAGCGGGTTCTGCCGGCCTTTCAGGTCCTGCAGCTCGCGGTGCACCTCGCGCATGAACTCATGGAAGTGCAGACGGGTCTTGCGGGTGAGCGGCACGGACTGGAAAAAGCAGTCCATGAGGAAGCTCTTGCCGCGCCCCACCCCGCCGTACATGTAGACGCCGCGCGGGATGGGCGGCCGCACCAGCAGCTTGGCCACCACGTTGCCGCGGCGGGCCTTGTAGGCCAGCCACTCATTCTCGCAGCGCTCGAGCGCGTCGATGGCGCGCAGCTGAGCGGGGTCAGCCGTGTAACCCCGCTCAGCCAGCGTCTGCTGGTACAGCGCCCGGACGGTCACCGTCAGGTCAGAAGTTCAGCGTGCGCTTGTCCACCGCCAGCGCCGCTTCCTTGGTGGCCTCGGACAGCGACGGGTGGGCGTGGCAGATGCGCGCGATGTCCTCGGACGAGGCCTTGAACTCCATGGCCACCACGGCCTCGGCGATCAGCTCCGACGCGAACGGGCCGATGATGTGCACGCCGAGGATCTCGTCGGTCTTCGCATCGGCCAGCCTCTTGACGAAGCCGGTGGTGTCGCCCAGCGCCCGCGCCCGGCCATTGGCCAGGAACGGGAACTGGCCGGCCTTGTAGGCGCGGCCTTCGGCCTTGAGCTGCTGCTCCGTCTTGCCCACCCAGGCGATCTCGGGGCTGGTGTAGATGACCCACGGGATGGTGTCGAAGTTGACATGCCCGTGCTGGCCGGCGATGCGCTCGGCCACGGCCACGCCCTCCTCCTCCGCCTTGTGCGCCAGCATGGGGCCACGCACCACGTCACCCACCGCCCAGACGCCAGGCAGGTTGGTGCGGCACTCCGCGTCCACGACGATGGCGCCGCGCTCGTCGAGCTTCAGGCCCACGCCCTCGGCGTTCAGGCCGGTGGTGTTGGGCACCCGGCCGATGGAGACGATCAGGCGGTCGCAGGCCAGCACCTGCTCGGCGCCCTTGGCGTCGGCGTACTTCACGGTGACGCCGTCGGCCGTCTTCTCCACGCCCGAGATCTTCACGCCGAGCTGGATGTCCAGGCCCTGCTTCTTGAAGACCTTGGCCGCTTCCTTGGCCACCGCCTCGTCGGCCGCGCCCAGGAAGGCCGGCATGGCCTCGAGGATGGTGACCTGCGCGCCCAGGCGCCGCCACACCGAGCCCATCTCCAGACCGATCACGCCGGAGCCGATCACACCCAGCTTCTTGGGCACCGACGGGATGCGCAGGGCACCGTCGTTCGACAGGATGTGCTCCTCGTCGAACGGCGCGCCGGGAAGCGCGCGGGCGCTGGAGCCCGTGGCCACGATCACCTGCTTGGCAACGAGCGTCTCGTTGGCCGCACCGGCCACCGCGATTTCGTAGCCGCCGTCCTTGGCCGCCACGAACGAACCGCGGCCGTGGAAGAAGCTCACCTTGTTCTTCTTGAACAGGTAGAGGATGCCGTCGTTGTTCTGCTTCACGACGGCGTCCTTGCGGCCCACCATCTTGGCCACGTCGATCTTCAGCTCGGCCAGGCTGATGCCGTGGTCGCCGAAGTGGTGAGCGGCGTGGTCGAAGTGCTCGCTGGACTGCAGCAGGGCCTTGGACGGGATGCAGCCGACGTTGGTGCAGGTGCCGCCGGGGGCGGGGCCGCCGGCAGCGTTCTTCCACTCGTCGATGCACGCCGTGTTGAAACCAAGCTGCGCCGCGCGGATGGCGGCGATGTAGCCGCCGGGGCCGCCGCCGATGACGACGACGTCGAATTGCTTGCTGGACATCGATGGCCTTTCGCGTCAGATGTCGAACAGCAGGCGCGCGGGGTCTTCCAGCGCTTCCTTCATGGCGACCAGGCCCAGCACGGCTTCGCGGCCGTCGATGATGCGGTGGTCGTAGCTCATCGCCAGGTAGTTGATGGGGCGCACCACGACCTGGCCGTACTCCACCACCGCGCGGTCCTTGGTGGCGTGCACGCCCAGGATCGCCGACTGCGGCGGGTTGATGATGGGTGTGGACAGCATCGAGCCGAACACGCCACCGTTGGAGATGGAGAAGGTGCCGCCGGTGAGTTCCTCGATGCCGAGCTTGCCGTCCTTGGCCTTCTGGCCGAACTCGGCGATCTTCTTCTCGATGTCGGCGAAGTTCATCTGATCCGCATTGCGGATGATGGGCACCACCAGGCCGCGCGGCGAGCCCACCGCGATGCCGATGTCGAAGTAGCCGTGGTAGACGATGTCGTTGCCGTCGACCGACGCGTTGAGCACCGGGTACTTCTTGAGGGCGTGCACGGCCGCCTTCACGAAGAAGCTCATGAAGCCCAGCTTGACGCCATGCTCCTTCTCGAACTTGTCCTGGAAGCGCTTGCGCATCTCCATCACCGGGGCCATGTTGACCTCGTTGAAGGTGGTGAGGATGGCGTTGGTGGATTGCGACTGCAGCAGGCGCTCGGCCACGCGGGCACGCAGGCGCGTCATGGGCACGCGCTGTTCGGGGCGGTCGCCCAGGTTCTGAGCCACGGGCGCAGCCACGGCCGGCAGCGGCTTGGCCACGGCCGGCGCGGCAGGGGCCGACACGGGCGCCGGCGCAGCCGGCTTGGCGCCGGCGGCCAGCACGTCGCCCTTGGTCACGCGGCCGTCCCGGCCGGTGCCGGCCACGTCGCTCGCGGCCAGACCCTTCTCGGCCAGCAGCTTGGCCGCGGCGGGCATCGCCACGTCGCCCTTGCCGCCACCGGCGGCCGGGGCCGCCGCGGCGGGCGCCGGTGCCGCGGGCGCCTCGGCCACGGCCTTGACCTGCAGCGGGCTCGCCTGCGCGCTGGCATCCGTGTCGATGCGCGCGATGACTTCCTCGCTGACGACGGTTTCACCGTCGTTCTTGATGATCTGCGCGAGCACGCCGGCCGAGGGGGCCGGCACTTCCAGCACGACCTTGTCGGTCTCGATCTCGATCAGTGTCTCGTCCACGGCGATGGCGTCGCCGGGCTTCTTCTTCCAGGTGATGAGCGTGCCCTCCGAGACGGATTCGGAGAACTGGGGAACCTTGACGTCGATGATGGCCATGATGTGTTCTTTGCCTGTGCCTTACTTCGAAAGGACGAAGCCCTTGAGCTTGCCGAAGGCCTGGTCGAGCAATGCCTTCTGCTGGTCCTGGTGCAGGTGCGCGTAGCCCACGGCGGGCGACGCGGACGCGGGACGCCCGGCGTAACCGAGCTTCTGGCCATCCTGCATGTTCTCGTGGATCTGGTGCTGCACGAAGAACCAGGCGCCCTGGTTCTGCGGCTCGTCCTGGCACCACACGATCTCGGTCGCCGCGGCGTATTTCTTCATCTCCGCAGCGAAGGCCTTGTGCGGGAAGGGATAGAGCTGCTCGACGCGGATGATGGCCACGTCAGCCGCCTTCTTCTCCTCGCGCTTCTTGACCAGGTCGTAGTAGACCTTGCCCGAGCACGCGATGACGCGCTTGACCTTCGCCGCGTCGATATCGGCATTCAGCTCGGGGATCACCGTGCGGAACTCACCCTTGGTGAACTCGGACATCGGCGAGGTGGCGTCCTTGTTCCGCAGCAGCGACTTCGGGGTCATGATGACCAGCGGCTTGCGGAACATGCGCACCATCTGCCGGCGCAGCAGGTGGAAGATCTGGCTGGCCGTGGTGGGCTGCACGATCTGCATGTTGTTGTCCGCGGCCAGCTGCATGAAGCGCTCCAGGCGCGCCGAGCTGTGCTCGGGGCCCTGGCCTTCGTAGCCGTGCGGCAGCATCA
>JACRBA010000206.1 GCA_016213265.1 Burkholderiales bacterium
CCCGCCCGCGCCCACACCCCCACCGCCGCCGGCTTCTGGCTGCAGCTGGGGGCCTTCGCCCAGGGGCCGGGCGCCTACAGCTTCCAGCAGCGCCTGGCGCAGGAGCTGGACTGGCTGGCACCGCTCATGACCGTGTTCGCAGAGAAGGGCCTGCACCGCCTGCAGGCCGGGCCGTACGCCAGCCGCGACGAGGCCCGCGACGCCGCCGAGCGGGTGCGCGCCGCGCTGGCCCTGGTGCCGGTGGTCGTCGAGCGGCGCTGAGGCCGGGCGCCACCCGCGGCCCAGGCCGCGCGGCCTGTCGCGCGGGCCTGCAGCCTGTCGCCCGCCGCCTTCCGTGTGTCGCGTCGCGCTGGCCGCGTCGCCGGGCGTGCGTAGAGTGCGGGGCATGAGTACCACCGCCCCCGTCCCCACACGCGGCCCCTGGGCCGACCGCTGGCGCCGCTTCGTTGCCGGCGCGGTGCAGGCTTTCCATGCCTACGGTGCCTGGCTGGCCAGCATCAGCTGGGGGCGATTCGTCCTGCTGTCCCTGGCGCTGCTGATCAGCACGGCGATCCTGCAGAACTTCCCGCCCTTCACCTGGAGCTACACCGAAACGGTGGTGGAGCCGGCGCCGGAGCGCGTGCCCCCGCTGCCCCGGCCGCCCAAGCCGCCCAAGCCCGACAAGTCGCCGGACGGCGCCGCGCGCAGCGGCGGGGCCGACGTGCAGATCGGCGCGTCCGGCGTGCGCGTGGCCGACGACGGCGTGGACATCTCCATCGACCACCGCGGCGTGCGCATCAGCCAGCGGCCGGCGGCTGCCTCGGCGCCCGCGTCGGCCGCCTCGGCAGCGGCCCCCGCCTCCGCCCCGGCGTCCGGCGCGGAGAGCTTCAGCGTGCGCGTCAACGGCGAGCCGGTCGTCGAGATCAGTGCCGGCGAGCAGGACGTGCGCATCGCCGTGCCGCCCGGGTCCAACTCCGCCGAGATCCGCCAGGCCATCGAGGAGGCCCGCCAGGCCGTCATCGAGGCCATGGAGGACGCCCGCCAGGCCCAGGAAGACGCCGCCCAGGCTGGCCAGGACATCGACGAGGCGCTGGCCATCGGCCCGCGCGTGTCGCACCGCACCGTGCGCTACGGCGAGAGCCTGCCCGAGCTGGCCATCCTGTGGATCCTGCTGTCGGCGATGCTGAAGGCCACCTACAAGGCGCGCATCCAGGCCGAGCACAAGGCCGCGGTGGCCACCGAGACGGCGGAGGCGGAGAGCCTGCGCCGCCAGGTCATCGAGGCCCGCATGGCCGCCATGCAGGCCCAGGTGGAGCCGCACTTCCTGTTCAACACGCTGGCCAGCATCGACCACCTGATCGAGGTGGACCCGGCGCGCGCCAGCCAGATGCAGAAGAACCTGATCGCCCTGTTGCGCGCCAGCATGCCCACCATGCGAGACACCTCCGACGGCGGCCCGCGCGACCTGGGCCGCGAGCTGGCAGTGGTGCGGCCTTACGTCGAGATCCTGAAGGTGCGCATGGAAGAGCGCCTGGACGCGAGCATCGACGCGCCCGAGGGCCTGCTGTCGGCCGAGTTCCCCGCCATGATGATCCAGACGCTGGTGGAGAACGCCATCCGCCACGGCCTGGAGCCCAAGCCCGAGGGCGGCTCGCTCAAGGTGAAGGCCGAGATCGTGCACGGCAAGCTGCAGGTGACGGTGGCCGACACGGGGGTGGGCTTCGGCAACGGCGGCACCTCGGGCACCGGCGTCGGCCTGGCCAACATCCGCGAGCGCCTGCAGCTGCTGTACGGCGACAAGGCCACGCTCACCGTGGCGGCCAACCAGCCCAGCGGCACGGTGGTCACCATCACCGTGCCCTACCGCACCGTGGAGTCCGGCGCCAGCCGCCCGGCCGCCTGACCACACTGCCCCGACGCAACCCCACCTCCAGGACCGCCGCCATGAGCCGATCCGCCCTTGCCCTGCCGTCGCCCCGCCCCCGCCGCCGCGGATGGGCCCGCGCCCTGTGGCTGCTGCTGGCCCTGATGGGGCTCGCCGCGGTCGCGATGGCCACCGTGCTCGTGCTGGCGGCCGTCTACAACGAGCTGCCGCCCACGTTGAATGTCACGGTGGACGGCGAACCGGTGTTCCTCGCCGGCCTGGGCCTCGGCGAGCTGCTGCTCGGTGGGCTGGCCGTCTGCCTGGCGCTGCTGGTCACGATGGTGGTGGTGCCCATGGCGCTGCTGTTCGGCCTGGGTGTGCCGCTGCTGCTCGCCGCGCTGGCCGTGGTGGCCGCGCTGGTGTTGGGCGCCGTGGCGCTCGCCACGCTGGGCTCGCCGCTGATCGTGCTGGTGCTGCTGCTGTGGTGGCTGCTGCGTCCGGCGCGGCGCGCGGCGCCCACCGCCCCCCTGGCCGCGTCGGGGGCGCCGCCCGTGCCGCGGGTCGGCGAGAACACCGACAACGCCACGCCGCTGGCCTGAGGGCCGCTCCCGGTGCCGCGGCCGGCGCCGGCACCGTAGCATCGCGCCATGAACGACACCGTTTCCCCTTCCTCCGGCGACACCGCGCCGCGCGCCGTGCTGGCCGATGACGAACGACTGATGCGCGACCAGCTGCGCGTGCGCCTGGCCGAGGCCTGGCCCGAGCTGCAGATCGTGGCCGAGGCCAAGAACGGCGCCGAGGCGGTGGAGCTGGTCGAGCAGCACCGGCCCGATGTGGTGTTCCTCGACATCCGCATGCCCGGCATGACGGGCGTGGAGGCGGCGCGCCAGATCGCCCAGCTCGACCTGGGCGAGGACGGCATGCTGCCCGAGATCGTGTTCATCACCGCTTACGACCAGTACGCGGTGGAGGCCTTCGAGCAGGGCGCGGCCGACTACATCCTCAAGCCGGCCGAGCGCGATCGCCTGCTGGTGACGGTGGCGCGCATCCGCCGCCGCCTGGCCGCCCGCGCCGACACGGGCGCGGCGCCCGCCACCGGGGCCGCATCGCCCGCGGCGGCGGCCGATCTGCCGCCCCAGCCGCTGCAGCAGCTGCTGCACCGCCTGGCTGCCGGCCAGCCCGGCGGGCGGCCCGCCTACCTGAAGTGGATCCAGGCCACCGTGGGCTCATCCATCCAGATGATCCCCGTGGACGAGGTGCTGTTCTTCATCAGCGACGAGAAGTACACCCGCGTGCAGACGCCCCAGGTGGAGGCGCTGATCCGCAAGCCCATCAAGGAGCTGGTCGACGAGCTGGACCCCGAGGCCTTCTGGCAGATCCACCGCTCCACGCTGGTGGCGGTGCACGCCATCGCCGGGGTCACGCGCGATTTCCGTGGCCGCCAGATCGTGAGCGTGAAGGGCCACCCGCAGAAGCTCGAAGTCAGCCGCAGCTACACCCACCTGTTCAAGGGGATGTGAGCCGCGTGCGCGGCCCGGCTCACTGCAGGTTCGCTTCGAGCGTGTAGGTGCCGGCCGCGCCGAGCG
Source organism: Burkholderiales bacterium (assembly GCA_016213265.1). GTDB lineage: Bacteria > Pseudomonadota > Gammaproteobacteria > Burkholderiales > Burkholderiaceae_C > Ideonella. The sequence goes on from JACRBA010000206.1 coordinate 3,430, forward strand.
TGCCGCTGACGCGGCGCACCCGCAGGAAGACGGTGGCCGCCGTGCCGCCGCCGTTGCGCCAGCTGATGTTGTCGCTGAGGCCGCCCAGGCGCACGCTGCTCTTGATCACCACGTTGGCGGTGTTGCGCAGGTACAGGTCGTAGTTGGAGGCCTGGTTGCCGATGAGCCGGGCGGTCAGCGTCTGGCCCGGGTTGACCACGACCTTGTAGGTGTCCAGGTCGACCGAGGTGGCGATGGTGCCGCCCACCTTCACCGGCAGGCTGTCCAGCGTCTGGGCCGTGGCATGCGGGTCGTTGGGTTCGACCTCGCTCACCAGGGTGGCCGCGCTGGCGCCGATGAACACGCCGGACACCGCGGCGGCCGCATCCACCAGGCCGCGGCCGCAGCCCACCGAGCAGGCCACCGGCAGCGGGCGCGCCGTGCTCTTGAGCAGGCCTTCGATCTCGTCGGGCGTCAGCGAGGGGTTGCGGGCCAGCATCAAGGCGGCCACTCCCGCAACGTGGGGCGCCGCCATCGAGGTGCCCTGGTAGAACGCGTAGCTGTCGAAGGCGGGGGCGCTGTAGCCGTCGTTGAGCGTGGACAGCACGCCGTTGGCGCTGCCCAGGCGCTGGTCGCCGCCGGGGGCGGCCACATCGATCTTGGCGCCGTAGTTCGAGTAGTAAGCCCGCCCGCCGGCACGGCCGGTGGCCGCCACGGTGACCACGCCCGCACAGTTGGCCGGGGTGTGCAGCGAGGCATCCTGGTTGGAGTTGCCGGCGGCCACCACCACCACCGTGCCCACCGCCCGCGCCGCGTTGATCGCGTTTTGCAGCGTCACGGGGCAGGCGGCCTTGCCGCCCAGCGACATGTTGATCACCCGGGCCGGCTGGGGCGGCGCGGTGGCCGCGCCCACGGTCTGGCCCGAGGCCCAGAGGATGCCGTCGGCGATGTCGGAGAAGTAGCCGCCGCCGCAGCCCAGCACCCGCACGGGCAGGATCCTGGCGGCCGGGGCCACGCCGGCCACGCCCTCGCCGTTGTTGCTGACCGCTGCCACCGTGCCCGCCACGTGGGTGCCGTGCCAGCTCGAGCGGCCACCGTTGCAGCCGTCGCCTGGGTCGTCGGCGTCGGTGTCGCGGCCATCGCCGTCGTTGGCCATCGAGGCACTGGTGATGAAGTCGTAGCCGCTCAGCAGGTTGGCCGCCAGGTCGGGGTGGGCGCGCACGCCGGTGTCGAGCACGCCCACCACCACGCCGTCACCGGTGGACAGGTCCCATGCCGCGGGCAGGCGCAGACCGCCCTTGGGCTCGTGGTAGTGCCACTGGCTGCTGTAGAAGGGGTCGGTCGGCGTGGCCAGCGCCTGCAGGCGCAGGTCGGGCTCGGCGTAGAGCACCTGGGGGTCGTCGGCCATGAGCTGGCGGGCGAGCGCGCGCAGCTCGGTGGCGCGGGCCGGCCGGTTCAGGCGCAGCACCTGGGCGCCCAGGCCGTTGCGGTGCGCGGCCACAGCCTGCAGCCCGGCGGCCTGCAGGCGCTGCATGGCCATGGCGGTAGGCCGCACCATGGCGGCGTTGGCCGCTGCGGGCGTGCGGTAGCGCACGATGAGGCGGTCGGTCAGTTCGTCGTCGGCCAGCAGGCGCGGATCCATCGGTTCCGGCGTGCTGGCGGCCCGTGCGCTGCCGCTCCATACGCCCGCGCCCGCCAGCAGGGCCAGCGCGGCGAGGGCCACGGCCCGGTGACGAAGAGGCAGGCGGGTGGCACGGGTCGAACGCATCGGCGGCTCCTGGGGCAGAGAAACGGCAAAGGCCCGCGGGGGAACCGCGGGCCTTCTTCGTTTCGGCCAACTGGCCGGTCAAATGAGCGCTTTTCCGGCTTTAGGTTGCGGCAAATTGCGCAACTGGGCGGCCGGCCTGCACGCTCACTGGCTCAGGCCGAGCGTGTAGGTGCCCGAGGCGCCGGTGCTGCCTGAGTAGTAGCGCACCCGCACGTACCAGGTGACGGCGCTGCCGCCGGTGTTGGTGCGCACGATCGAGTCGACCTGGCCGGTGGCCTTGGTGCTGCTCGCGAGCTGGGTGCCCGACGCGTTGTACAGGTACAGGTCGTAGTCGGAGCTGGCGTTCGGCGTGAGCGTGGAAGTGAGCGTCTTGCCGGCGCCTACGGTCACCTTGAAGTAGTCGGTGTCGCTGGACGAGCCCATGGTGCCCGAGACGGTCGCCGGGTTGGCCGTGACCGACTGCGCCGTGGCGAGCGTGTTGTTGCTCTCCACCTCGGCCACGTTGGTGCCGCCACCACCACCGCCGCCGCCGGCCGCGTCCACCGCCGCGCTGGCGTTGACGATGCCCGAGCCGCACTGCGAGCAGGTGCCGGGGAAGGCGCGCGCGGTGCTCTTGAGCATCGACTCCACCTGGTCGGGCGTGAGCGCGCCGTTCTTCGCGAACATCAGCGCCGCCACGGCCGCCACGTGCGGGGCCGCCATCGACGTGCCCTGGTAGTAGGCGTAGGTGTCGCTGCCGGGCGAGCTGGTGCCGGTGTTGAGCGTGGAGTACACGCCGTTGGCGCTGCTGCCGCTCATGTCACCGCCGGGGCCGGCCAGGTCCACCACCGAACCGTAGTTCGAGTAGTAGGCGCGGCTGCCGGTGCGGCCGGTGGCCGCCACGGTGATCACCCCGGCGCAGCTGGCCGGCGAGTAGTTGGCGGCGTTGGCGTTGGAGTTGCCCGCGGCCACCACCACCACCGCGCCGCGGCTGCGTGCGTCGTTGATGGCGCTCTGGGTGGTGGAGTCGCAGCTGCCGCTGCCGCCGAGCGACAGGTTGAGCACCTTGGCCGGGTAGGCGTTGGCCGACAGCCCGCTGACGGTGCCGCCGGCGGCCCAGCGGATGGCGTCGGCGATGTCGGAGGTGTAGCCGCCGCACTTGCCGAGCACGCGCATGGGCACCACCTTGGCGCCATACGCCACACCCGCCACGCCGCTGGCGTTGTTGGTGACGGCGGCGATGGTGCCGGCCACGTGCGTGCCGTGCCAGCTGGAGTTCTGCGCGGCGTGGCTGCCGCCGCACTCGTTGGCGGCGATCCAGTCACCCGGGTCGAGCGCGCTGGAATCGCGGCCGTTGCCGTCGTTGGCCACGGCCGTGTCCGAGATGAAGTCGTAGCCGCCCACGATGTTGGCGGCCAGGTCGGCATGCGGCCGGTAGCCGGTGTCGATGACGGCCACGCGCACACCCGAGCCGGTGGACTTGTCCCAGGCCGAGGGCGCGTTCAGGCCGCCCGTGGCCTCGTAGTAGTGCCACTGCAGGTTGTAGCTCGTGTCGTTGGGCGTGAGCAGGGCGTGCATGCGGCGGTCGGGCTCGACGTACTCGATGTCGGCCTCCGCGTCCGCCACGGCCCGGGCCAGGGCGCGCACCTCGCGCACCGTGAGCAGGCGGTCCAGCTTCATCACATGGGCCCCGGCGGCGGTGGAGCGCAGGTACTGCATCTGCACCCCCGCGCGCTGCACCGCCTCGTGGGCGAGTGCCATGCGCTGGGCGTCGGCCCGCGCGGCAGCCGGTGTGCCGGCCTTGTACTTGATGATCAGCCGGTCGGTGTGGCCGGCGATCGCCGCTTCCAGCGGCGACATTTCCAGGGACGCACCACCTGCGAAGGCGGCGGGAGAGCAGGCCAGTGCGGCGGCCACGGCCAGGCACGAGGCGACAAAGCCTCTGCGTGCAATCGAACTCATGAAAGCTCCTCGATCTCCAATGGTTCCAGTGGAAAGACCGGCCGCCTTCTCAGACCAGAGGTCATCCCGGCGGGGCGGCTCGGCACGCATGCACCCCGGGTGGGGGCGCTGGATCATGGAGGCAAGGTCAATGCCGCTGGCACCCGGCAAACCCCGAAAGTTCTTCAGGAATCGTCAGCAACCAAATGTGATTCACACGGCGGACACGGCGCGGCCGCGCGGGGCCGCCGCAGCCCCGGGGGCCAGGCTGGCCGCGATGGCCGCCTGGGCCACCCAGTAGGTGGCGAGGATGCCCACGCCCGCCATGGGCACCGGGCCGGCAAAGCGGTGGGTGGCCAGCAGGGCATCGGACACAAGAAACAGCAGCCCGCCCGCCGCGCCCAGGCGGGCCGCGGCCTCGACCGGCGTGCCGCGCGCGGCCAGCCAGGCGCCGGCCGACAGCGCCGCCATGGTGCCCAGCGCCCCCACGTAGGCGAGCACGGGGCCCCGCAGCGGTGCGGGCACGCCGGGCCACAGGTGCGCCAGCACGGCGGCGGCCACCGCGGCGTAGGCCACGAACGGCACCCAGCGCGCCGCGCCGCGTGCCGCCGGCCGCGCCCGCCCGAACACCACCAGGTAGGCCAGGTGCGCCAGCAGGAAGGCCACCAGCCCGGGCAGGAAGCCCTCGCGCGGCCACAGCAGCGCCACGTCACCCACCCACGACAGCACCAGCCCGGCGCGCAAGGCGAGCTGGCGCGCCGGCTCGTCGGCCCCGCGCGGCCACGCCCACACGATGACCAGCGCCGTGGTCAGCGGCTTGAGCGCCATGAACAGCGCCCGCTGGCCGAGCGACTCCGCCGCGATGGCGGCCACCGCGCACAGGGCCGCGGCGGCCAGCCAGGCGGCGCGGCTCACTGCACGTCCTCGGGGCGCTCGCCGCGCATCTCGGCCAGCAGCCGGCGGCGCTCGACCTCCAGCTCGCGCAGGCGCGACTGGATCACCGACACCTCCACGTAGTCGTCCGAGCGCGTGTCCTGCGCGATTTGCCGCGCCACGCGCAGGCGGTCCACCGCGCCCAGCACATCGCCGCCCGCGTAGGCGGCCTCGGCCCCGGCGCGCAGGGCGCGCAGGCGCAGGCCCAGCGGCTCGGCCACCTGCGACAGCGTGAGCCACGCCAGCGCGTCGCGCTTGTGCTCCGTCACCCAGGTCTGCAGCCCCTCGGTGGCCTGACGCAGCGCTTCCGGCGCGGCGCGGTCGCCGCTGCGGTGGCGCGCCAGCGCCGCCTGCGCGCGCAGCAGCAGCACCGGGCGCGAGCGGTCACG
>JACRBA010000207.1 GCA_016213265.1 Burkholderiales bacterium
GGGCAGAGCGCTTCGGCGGCCAGGTGCTGGACACGCTGGCGATCGAGAACTACGTGTCCATCCAGGAAACGGAAGGCCCCAAGTTCGCCGCCGCGCTGGAGCAGCACGTGCGCACCTACGACGTCGAGATCATGAACAACCAGCGCGCCGAGAAGATCATTCCCGCGGCGCAGCCCGGCGGCCTGGTGGGCGTGCAGCTGGCCAACGGCGCGGTGCTGCAGGGCCGCTCGGTGATCCTGTCCACCGGCGCGCGCTGGCGCAACGTGAACGTGCCCGGCGAGCAGGAATACAAGAACAAGGGCGTGGCCTACTGCCCGCACTGCGACGGCCCGCTGTTCAAAGGCAAGCGCACGGCGGTGATCGGCGGCGGCAACTCGGGCGTGGAGGCCGCCATCGACCTGGCCGGCATCGTCGAGCACGTGACGCTGGTGGAGTTCGCCGACCAGCTCAAGGCCGACGCCGTGCTGGTGAAGAAGCTCAAGTCGCTGCCCAACGTGACGGTGCACGTGAACGCGCAGACCACCGAGATCACCGGCGACGGCCAGAAGGTGAACGGGTTGACGTTCAAGGACCGCGTGAGCGGCCAGACGCAGCATGTGCCGCTGGAAGGCGTGTTCGTGCAGATCGGCCTGGTGCCCAACACCGAATGGCTCAAGGGCACGCTCGAGCTGTCGCGCTTCGGCGAGATCGAGGTCGACGCCAAGGGTGCCACCAGTGTGCCCGGCGTCTACGCCGCGGGCGACGCGACCACGGTGCCGTTCAAGCAGATCATCATCGCCGCGGGCGATGGCGCGAAGGCGGCGCTGGGCGCCTTCGACTACCTGATCCGGCACAGCACGGCCCCCGCGGCCTGAGGCGGCTAGGGGGGTTGGCCCCCGCGAACGCAGGGGCGCTCCCCCTGCCAGGCGCAGGGTGCTGCACGACGGGCTGGGTTCGAACAATGGCGTCACCGGGGGCCACACAGACCGCCGGGTGACGCCGCGCCGCCTTCAGAGGGCGATGGCGTCGATCATTTCACCTGCCATATCCCCAGGAGGCAACATGTCCCGTTCCATCCAGCTCGCGCTCGCCGCCGCTGCGGCCGCCATCGCCCTCGGCGCCCAGGCCGCCGGCGAGCCCCCGGGCGTCAAGTCCCAGGCCAAGCAAGGCACCGAGGCGATCAGCACCGCGCACAAGCTGCTGAAGACCTACTTCGACACCGACAGTGCGGGTGTCGCCCTCGCGGCCGGCTTCAACCCGGTGGGCACCACGCTGACGCTGAACTGCACGAACACCGCCGGCTGCACCATCGCGGGCGACTTCAACGCGCAGATCGCGGCCATCGGCAGCGAGAACGCGGCCGCCATCTGCATGATGGTGGACGGCGGCTACGTGAACTGCCCCTACAACGCCATCGTGCGCGCGGGGGGTGGCTTCCAGGTCATGAACTACCAGACCTTCACCAGCGTGGCCTACGGCTCGCATACGGTGGAGATGCACGTCTACACGAACAACCCCACCACGCTGTACCGCTGGAACAAGGAGATCAAGCTCTACAAGCCCTGAGAAAAGGGGGGCGGGCGCGCGTTGCGCGCGGCCCGCCCTCTGAAGGTCACCAGATCCGGATGCGCTCTTGGGCCGGCTTGTACATCTTGTCGCCGGGCTTGGTCTCGAAGGCCTGGTGGAAGCCGTCGTGGTTCACCGCGGCGCCGTTGGCGCGGAATTCCGGCGGCGAGTGCGGGTCCATGGTCAGCAGCTGCAGCGCGCGCTCCTCGCGCACCTTCTCGCGCCAGGCCTGCGACCAGCCCAGGAAGAAGCGCTGTTCGCCCGTGAAGCCGTCGATCACCGGGGCGGGCTTGCCGCCCAGCGAACGCACGTAGGCCTTGTGGGCGATCTGCAGGCCGGACAGGTCGGCGATGTTCTCGCCCAGCGTCAGCTTGCCGTTGAGCTTCTTGCCCGGGATGGGCTCGTAGGCCTCGTACTGGGCCACCAGCTTGGCGCCCACCGCCTCGAAGGCCTTGCGGTCGTCGTCGGTCCACCAGTTGCGCAGCACGCCGTCGCCGTCGAACTGCGCGCCGGAATCATCGAAGCCGTGGCTGATCTCGTGGCCGATCACGGCGCCGATGGCACCGTAGTTCACCGCGTCGTCGGCCTGCATGTCGAAGAACGGCGGCTGCAGGATGGCGGCCGGGAACACGATCTCGTTGAGCGTCGGGTTGTAGTAGGCGTTCACGGTCTGCGGCGTCATGCCCCACTCGGCGCGATCGACCGGCTTGCCCACCTTGGCCGCCACGCGCTGCCACTCGAAGCGGCCCGAGCGCTGGGCGTTGCCCAGGGCGTCACCCGCGCGCACTTCCAGCTTGCTGTAGTCGCGCCAGGTGTCGGGGTAGCCGATCTTGGTCATGTACTTGGCCAGCTTGTCCTGCGCCTGCGCCTTGGTGGCGGGCGTCATCCAGCTCAGGCCGTCGATCGACTCCTTGTAGGCCGCCAGCAGGTTGCCCACCAGCGTCTGCATGCGGGCCTTGGCCTCGGGCGGGAAGTGCTTGGCCACGTAGAGCTGGCCCACGGCCTCGCCCAGCGAGCCGTTGACTTCGGTGATGGCTTGCTGCCAGCGCGGCTTGGGCTCCTTGGCGCCGGTGAGCGCGGTGCCGCGGAACGCGAAGCGCGCATCGCGGAACTCCTTGGGCAGCAGGTTGGCCGCAGCGTCCAGGCTGCGCAGCTTGAAGTACACCTTCCAGTCGGCGAGCGGCAGTTCGGCGAACAGCTTGGCGATGCCCGTCACGGCGCTGGGCTGCGACACCGACAGGCGCTCCACGCTGCCCAGCTGCGCTGCCTTCAGGTAGGTGGCCCAGTCGATGCCCGGGGCGGCCTTGGCCAGCTCGGCCACCGTCATCGGGTTGTAGATCTTCACCGGATTGCGGTTGTCCACCTTGTCCCAGTGCACCTCGGCGATGCGCTGCTCGATGGCCATCACCGTCTTGGCGGCCGCGGCGGGGTCCTTCATGCCCGACAGGCGCGCCAGCGTGGTGAGGTAGCTCTCGTAGGCCGCGCGGGCCTTGGCCAGGCGCTCGTCGTCCTGCTTGAGGTAGTAGTCGCGGTCGGGCAGGCCCAGGCCGCCTTGCCACGTGAGCGCCTGGTTCACCGTGGGGTTCTTGAAATCGGCCATCACCCACAGCAGCACCGGCGCCTCGATCATGCCCTGCATGCTGCCCATCCACTGGGCCAGGTCCTTCGGCGTGCGGATGGCGTCGATGGCGGCCAGGTGCGGCTGCACCGGCTTGAGGCCCAGCTTGTCGATGGTGGCCGTGTCCACGAACGAGCCGTAGAAGGCGCCGACCTTCTGCTCCACGCTGCCGGCGGCGGGCTTCTGGCGTGCCAGGCCCTCGACGATGTCGCGCACGCGCTGGTCGGACAGGTCGCGCAGCTGGATGAACGTGCCGTATTCCGGCTTGTCGGCCGGGATCTCGGTGGCCTTGAGCCAGCCCCCATTGGCGGCATGGAACAGGTCGTCCTGCACACGCACGGCGGGGTCGAAGCCGGGCCGGTCGAGGCCGGAGGCGAGCGGGGCGGCACCGGCGGCCATCGTGGCCGTGGCCAGGTGGACGAGGACGGCCAGGGTCGACAGTCTGAGGGTTTTCATGGGCTCCAAGCGCTTTCCATCAAGCAAATGGCGCCGCGGTGGCGGCGCCAGGGCTGGGGTGGCCGCGCAGGCCGGTCGGCCGCACGCGTGCTCGCACGAGGATAGCCGGCACCCCGGGGCAGCGGGGCGGGCCATGCGACGAACCGCCCGATCGGCGCGACCGAGCGGCGGATTGCCGGCACCAAACCCGGCCAGGGCCGGGCTGGGTGGGTGCTCAGGCCGTGGCCGGCTCGGCCACGCGCTGCGCCAGATGGGCCAGGGCTTCTTCCACCTGGTCCACGAGGATCAGGCACAGGTCGCCGGGCTGCAGGCGCGACAGGGCGGTGTCGATGGCGACGAACTCGCCGGTGATCTCGTCCACGTGGCGCGTGCGGGCGGCGCCGGACAGGCCTTCGCGCAGCAGCGCGATCACCTCGCCGTCGGCCCGGCCGCGCTGGCAGGCGTCCTGGTACAGGATCACCTCATCGAACGCGGCCCCCAGGATCTGGGTCTGCTCACGGATGTCCTCGTCGCGCCGGTCGCCCGCGCCGGAGATGACCACCGAGCGGCGCCTGGCCGGCATGCCCTCAATGGCGGCCACCAGGGCGCGCATCGCATCGGGGTTGTGGCCGTAGTCGGCGATGAGCGTCGCGCCCCGGTAGTCCATGACGTTGAAGCGGCCCGGGGCGTTGTCGGCGTCGTTCACGAAGCTGGCCAGACCGGAGCGGATGGCGTCCCAGCTCAGGCCCACGCCCCAGCCGGCGGCGACCGCTGCCATGGCGTTCTCCACCTGGAAGCCAATGCTGCCGCCGCGGGTGAGCGGGATGTCGCGCAGGGCCACGAACTCACGCCAGTTGCCCTCGGCGGCGACGATCTGGTCGCCCTCGACGAACACGCTGCGCTGGCCCTGGGCGCGGTGCGTGGCCAGCACCGGGTGGTGGCGGTCGTGGGCGAAGTAGATGATGCCGCCCGGGCAGGTGGGCGCCATGCTCACGCAGTGCGGGTCGGCGGCGTTGAGCACGGCGTAGCCGGTGGGCGCCACGTTCTGCACGATCACGCGCTTGACGGCCGCCAGCTCCTCCACGGTGGTGATGAAGTTCAGGCCCAGGTGGTCGCCCGCGCCGATGTTGGTCACCACCGCCACCTGGCACCGGTCGAAGCCCAGGCCCTCGCGCAGGATGCCGCCGCGCGCGGTCTCGAACACCGCGGCGTCCACCTCGGGGTTCATCAGCACGTTGCGCGCGCTGCGCGGGCCCGAGCAGTCGCCCGAGTCGATCTGCCGGCCGTTCACATGCACGCCGTCGGTGTTGGTCATGCCCACGCGCAGGCCGGTGGAGGCGAACAGGTGCGCCACGAGCCGTGCGGTGGTGGTCTTGCCGTTGGTGCCAGTGACGGCCACCACCGGGATGCGGCCGTCGTCGCCCGCGGCGTACAGGTGGTTGATGATCGCCTCGCCCACCGCCCGGCCCTTGCCGTAGGACGGCGACAGGTGCATGCGCAGCCCCGGCGCGGCGTTCACTTCGACGATGCCGCCGTGCTGCTCCTCCAGCGGGCGCAGCACCGACTCGCACACCACGTCCACGCCGCAGATGTCCAGGCCCACCATGCGCGCCGCGGCCACGGCGCGCGCGGCGACCTCCGGGTGCACGTCGTCGGTCACGTCGGTGGCGGTGCCGCCGGTGGACAGGTTGGCGTTGTTGCGCAGGATGACGCGCTGGCCCTTCTCGGGCACCGACTCGGGCGTCAGGCCCTGCATGGCCAGCCGGGCCACGGCGATGTCGTCGAAGCGGATCTTGGTGAGCGAGGTGGCATGGCCGTCGCCGCGCTTGGGGTCGGCATTCACCTGCTCGACCAGCTGGCGCACCGTGTGCACGCCGTCGCCGCTGACCTGCGGGGGGTCGCGCCGCGCGGCGGCGATGAGCTTGTGGCCGACGACCAGCATGCGGAAGTCGCAGCCGGGCAGGAACTTCTCCACCATCGGCGTGCCGATCTCGGCGGCCGCCTCGTAGGCCAGCGCCATGCCGGCGGCGTCGGTGATGTTCACCGTCACGCCCTTGCCCTGGTTGCCGTCCTGCGGCTTGCACACCACCGGCCAGCCGATTTCCTCGGCGGCGGCCACCGCGTCCTCCACGCTGCTGACCGGCCGGCCCAGCGGCACGGGCACGCCGGCCGCACGCAGCAGGGTCTTGCACAGGTCCTTGTCCTGCGCGATGGATTCGGACACGGCGCTGGTGGAATCGACCTCGGCGGCCCAGATGCGCCGCTGGCGCGAGCCCCAGCCGAACTGCACCAGGCTGCCGCTGGTCAGGCGGCGGTAGGGGATGCCGCGCGCCACGGCGGCGTTCACGATGGAGCCGGTGGAGGGGCCCAGGCGGATGTCCTCGTCCAGCTCGCGCAGCGCCTTCACCGTGGCGTCGCCATCGAACACCGGGCCGTTCTCGCCCAGGGCACAGCGGATCAGGGCCTCGGCGGCCTCCAGCGCCTGGCGGCCGACCTTTTCCTCGCTGTACTCGACCACCACCTGGTACACGCCCCGCTCGGGCGTGGCCGAGGTGCGGCTGAAGGTGACGGGGCAGCCGGCATGCGTCTGCAGCGCCAGCGTGGCCGCCTCCAGCACGTGCGCCAGGGACGATTCCTCGGCCCGCGCCCGCAGTGAGCCGAGGCCCGGGAAGAGGGCGCGCAGCCGGGCTTCGAAGCCGGGCAGCTGGGCGAGGGCGTCACATTCCTGCTCGGTGCAGGTGACGACGGCCTCGACGGCGGTGTGGCGGCTCCACAGGTTGGGGCCACGCAGGGCGCGGATGCGGGAGATGTCCATGGATGGGCGGCGGCGGACGGGAAGGGAAGGCGGAAGGACGATTCAGGGGCCGGGCGACATCAGCCCGCCAGGCGGGGCGGCTCGAAGGTCTCGATGCCGGCCGCGATGAGCTCGGGCGAGATGCCGTGCGCCCAGGCCGCGGCCACGGCGGCCAGCAGGGCCTGTGACATGGCGGCCACCTGGGCCGGCTCGGTGATGTCGTGCCGGCGCAGTGCGGCGTGCAGGTCCGGCCCCGGGTGCTCGCTGGCGCCCGTGAGCAGCAGCACGCGGCCCGCGCGCAGCACGGCGGCCCGGCCACCCTCCTGGCAGTGGTCGCGCAGCACCGGCGGGTCGCCCTCGGGGCCTTCGGCGGCGTAGAGCACGACCTCGCCGTCGCACAGCTCGGCGAGTTCCGCCACGCGCGCGTCCATGGCGTTGAGCACGCCCACGCCGTCGGCGAGCACCACGTCGATCTGCGTGCGCAGCACCTTGTACAGCTGGTCGGCCTCGGTCACGTCGTGCCGCTCCAGGCCCTGGGCGCCGTCGAAGTCGGTCACCACGCCCACGTGGCAGCGGTCGTAGGGCAGGCCCTCGTCGAGGATCAGCGCAGGCCCGTTCTCGAACACGGCGGCCTGGGCGTCGCGGTTCATCAGCAGACGGTGGCCGGCTTCCCAGTAAGCGCTGCTGCGGGCCATGTCGGCGCGCTCGATGCGGCGCTGCCCCACGAACAGGCCGTCGCGGCAGGCCAGGGCGGTGTGCTTGCCCGACAGGTGCATCAGCCAGGCGATGGCGCGCGCCACGACATGGGTGTCGCGCGTGCCGGCCACGCCCACGATGGGGATGCGGCCGGGGTGCGGGTCGTGCTCTTCGCTGGGGAACAGCTGCTCGACGATGGCCTGGCCCACGGGCCGCGGCTTGCCCACGGCGGGCTTCAGGTGCATCAACAGGCCGGGGCCGGCGTTGACCTCGACCACGGCGCCCCCCTGGGCCTGCAGCGGCCGCGAGATGTCCTCGGCCACCACGTCCACGCCGGCGATGTCCAGGCCCACCACCTTGGCGGCCAGGGCGACGCTGTGTGCCACCTCGGGGTGCACCTCGTCCGTGCAGTCGATGGCCACGTTGCCGTTGCGCTGCACCAGCACCCGGTGCCCCGCTGGCGGCACGCTGTCGGGCGGGAAGCCCTGGCGCTGCAGGTCGAGCAGGATCACCGGGTCCTCGCTCACGTCCAGGCGGTTGAGTGGGTGGTCTTCGGTGGTGCCGCGGCGCGGGTCGGTGTTGATCTGCAGGTCGATCAGCTGCACCACGGTGTGCTGGCCGTCGCCGGTGATCCACGCCGATTCGCCGCGCGCCGCGGCGACGAGCTTGCCGCCCACCACAAGCAGCCGGTGTTCCCCGCCGGGGATGCAGCGCTCCACCATCACCTCGCTGCCTTCCTCGGCCGCCAGGCGGTAGGCGGCCTCGATGTCCGCCTGCTTCGTCAGGTCGAGCGTGACGCCGCGGCCGTGGTTGCCGTCGGTGGGCTTGATGGCCACCGCGCCGCCCATGTCCTGCGCCGCGGCCCAGGCGGCCTCGGCGCTGTCGACCACCTCGCCTTCGGGCACCGGCACGCCGCAGCTCTGCAGCAGCGACTTGGTCAGGTCCTTGTCGCAGGCGATGGTCTCGGCGATGGCGCCGGTGAGGTCGGTCTCGGCGGTCCAGATGCGGCGCTGCTTGGCGCCGTAGCCCAGCTGCACCAGGTTGCCGTCGTTCAGCCGGATGTGCGGGATGCGCCGGTCGGTGGCGGCCGCCACGATGCAGGCGGTGGAGGGGCCGAGGTAGCAGTCGTCGATGGCCTCGCGCACCTTGGCCACCGCCGCCGCCACGTCGAAGGGCTGGTCGTTGATGGCCGCCATCAGCAGGGCGTGGCCCTCGGCCAGCGCCACCCGGCCCACCTGCTCGTTGCGCGCGCGGAACACCATGCGGTACACGCCAGGCTGGCGGGTGCTGCGCGTCTGGCCGAAGCCGGTGGGCATGCCGCCCAGGTTGAGCAGCTCGATGACGCAGTGCTCCAGGATGTGGCCGGCCCAGGTGCCCTCGCGCAGGCGCTGCAGGAAGCCGCCGCGCTCGCCCACGCCGCAGTGGTGCTCGGCCAGCGCCGGCAGCAGCGCCAGCAGGCGGTCGGTGAAGCCGGGCAGCTTGTCGGAGGGGTAGTCCTCCAGTTCGCCCAGATCGAGCCAGACCTCGAGCACCGGGCGGTAGGTCCAGATGTTGGGGCCGCGCAGGTAGGTGATGCGCTGCAGCGTGATGTCGTTCTTCCGGTCGGTCATGGAGCGGATGGCAAGTGGACGGCGGCGGACGGCGGCGGGACGGCCGGGCGCCCGGGCGGCTTCAGGGCCTGTGCGAGGCTAGGATTGTGCGCCGTGTCAGGGCAGGCGGTCTGCCTGGCCGCGGGCTGCAGGCGTCCATGGCCGGCGCCATCTGGGAAAATCGCTGATTCCGATGCAAGCCACCCCTCCCGCTGCGGCCGCCGAGGCCGACGACCTCCCCCCTCTCGATGGCGGGGACAACGTGCTCGCCACGCTGCAGGTTGACCTGGACGAGCAGCTGCGCTTCGCGCCCGGCCGCCTCGTGCTGACCCACGGCGCACTGTGGGCGCGCCTGGATGGCGGCGCCTGGCAGCGCCACGGCCTGTCGCCCGGGCTGGCGCTGCGGCACCACGACCATGCCGGCGTCGGCACGCTCAGCTTGGTGGACGAGACGCCGGGCGCCGAGCGCCTGCTGGCCACCTGGCGCTTCACGCTGGGCGCCAACGTGCAGGCGCTGCGGCTGCTCAAGCGCTTCGAGCAGGCGCAGGCCGCCCATGCCCGCGGCGCCGTGCCCGAGGGCGACGACCCCACGCGCTGCCCCAGCTGCCGCGCCCCGCTGCCGCCCGACAGCGACGAGTGCCCCGTGTGCACGCGCGAGCACAACGAGCCGCCGTCCACCTGGGTGCTGCTGCGCCTGGGGCGTTTTGCCCGGCCCTACCGCAAGGAGCTCATCGGCGGCTTCCTGCTCACGCTGGCCTCCACCGGCGCCACGCTGGTGCCGCCCTACCTCACCATCCCGCTGATGGACGAGGTGCTGATCCCCTTCCAGAACGGCCAGTCCATCGACCGCGGCTACGTGATGCTGCTGCTGTCGGGCCTGCTGGGCGCGGGGCTGCTGGCCTGGGCGCTGGGCTGGGCGCGCACCTGGCTGCTGGCGCTGGTGTCCGAGCGCATCGCCGCGGACCTGCGCGTGACGGCCTTCGAGCACCTGCTGGGCCTGTCGCTCGACTACTTCGGCGCCAAGCGCACCGGCGACCTCATGGCCCGCATCGGCTCGGAGACGGACCGCATCTCGGTGTTCTTGTCGCTGCATGCGCTCGACTTCGCCACCGACGTGCTGCTGCTGGTCATGACCTCGGTGATCCTGTTCTCCATCAACCCCTGGCTGGCGCTCGTCACCCTGCTGCCGCTGCCGTTCATCGGCTGGATGATCCACCGCGTGCGCGACCGCCTGCGCACCGGCTTCGAGAAGATCGATCGCGTGTGGGGCGACGTGACCAACGTGCTGGCGGACACCATCCCCGGCATCCGGGTGGTCAAGGCCTTCGCGCAGGAATCGCGCGAGGCCAACCGCTTCCGCGACGCCAACCAGGCCAACCTGGCGGTGAACGACCGGCTCAACAAGACCTGGAGCCTGTTCACCCCGACCGTGACGCTGCTCACCGACATCGGGCTGCTGGTGGTGTGGGCCTTCGGCATCTGGCAGGTCAGCCGGGGCGAGATCACGGTGGGCGTGCTCACCGCCTTCCTGGCCTACATCGGGCGCTTCTACGGCCGGCTCGATTCCATGAGCCGCATCGTCAGCGTCACGCAGAAGGCGGCGGCCGGCGCCAAGCGCATCTTCGACATCCTCGACCACGTGTCCAACGTGCCCGAGCCGGCGCAGCCCGTGCCCGCCGGGCAGCTGCAGGGCGGCGTGCGGCTGGACGGCATCGGCTTCCGCTATGGCAACCGCTCGGTCATCCGCGGGCTGGAGTTGGACATCCGCCCAGGCGAGATGATCGGCCTGGTGGGCCACAGCGGCTCGGGCAAGAGCACGCTGGTCAACCTGATCTGCCGCTTCTACGACGTGACCGACGGCCGCATCCTGGTGGACGGCACCGACATCCGCCGCTTCGCCGTGGCCGACTACCGGCGCCACATCGGCTTGGTGCTGCAGGAGCCCTTCCTGTTCTTCGGCACCGTGGCCGAGAACATCGCCTACGGCAAACCCGGCGCCACGCGCGAGGAGATCGTCGCCGCCGCCCGCGCGGCGCATGCGCACGAGTTCATCCTGCGCCTGCCGCAAGGCTACGACTCGCTGGTGGGCGAGCGCGGCCAGGGCCTGTCCGGCGGCGAGCGCCAGCGCATCTCCATCGCCCGCGCGCTGCTGATCGACCCCAAGATCCTCATCCTCGACGAGGCCACCTCGGCGGTGGACACCGAGACCGAGAAGGAAATCCAGAAGGCGCTGGACAACCTGGTGCAGGGCCGCACCACGATCGCCATCGCGCACCGCCTGTCCACCCTGCGCAAGGCCGACCGCCTGGTGGTGATGGACCGCGGTGAGATCGTCGAAGTGGGCCCGCACGACGAGCTGATGGCGCGCCAGGGCGCCTACTGGCGGCTGTACGAGGCGCAGGCCCGCAAGGCCGAGGCCGAGGACCGCGACCACGAGGCCGTGCTCATCGCGCAGAACCTGCCGCAGCCGTCGGCGCATGATGTGGTGAGCCAATGAGCATCCCGACACCGACCGACTTCCGCCTGGCGCGTGGTGCGCTCGGCCAGCTGGTGTTCATCGCCGCGGACGGCAGCGAGCACCCGGGCGTGACGCCGGTGCGCGCCTTCCCGGTGGCCGCGCCGGACGAGGGCCTGTCGCTGGTCAGCGCCGAGGGCCGCGAGCTGGCCTGGGTGCCGCGGCTGTCGGCCCTGGACGCGCAGCCGCGCGAGCTCATCCTGCAGGAGCTCGCGCAGCGCGAGTTCACGCCGGTGATCCAGCAGCTGCTGGAGGTCTCCACCTTCTCCACCCCCAGCACCTGGACCGTGCAGACCGACCGCGGCCGCACCCAGTTCGTGCTGCGGGGCGAAGAGGACATCCGCCGCCTGCCCGGCAACCGCAGCGCGCTGCTGATCACCAGCAGCCACGGCATCGTCTTCAAGGTGGCCGACCTGCTGGCCATGGACAGGCACTCGAAGCGGCTGCTGGAGCGGTTTCTTTAGGGCGATTCCGGTCGGTCTGCCGGTTCCGGCACCTTATCGGCCGAACCAGTCCTCGACCTTCTGAGCGGCTTGGGCGCGCACGTCGTCGTTGATGTAGAAGGCGACCTGGGCCAGGGCACCCATGAGCACCATCAAGTCGTCGCTGTACCCGACGACCGGCACGACGTCTGGGATTGCGTCGACGGGCATCACCAGATAGGCCAGCGCACCAGCAATGATGGCCTTTGCCCGGGCCGGCGTTTCGGGACGCTGCCAAGCGAAGTACAGCCACAGCGCCTTTTCGAGCGTTTCGCGGCCGGCCTTCTTGCCCACTGCGACGATCTGGTTCCAATTGATGTTCATGTCCTTCTCCTTGGTTCCGGCAGGACGAGTTCGCTCTTCGCGCTCTGCCGGTGCAGCGCGACGAACGGGGTTAATCGGGAGGCCGCCGCTTCAGCGGCGCGGCGTCATGCCCTGGGGGCGGGCAGCTTGGCGCCGCACTCGCGGCACGCGACGACATCGGTCGGGTTGGGCGCCATGCATTTGCGGCAGATCCTGGCCGTCCTCTTCTGGCGCATGTAGGCGATGTGCACCACGCACGGCAGCGTCACGCGGTACGCAGGGCTCGCCAGCTCGAATGCGGTCCAGGCACCGGTCACGATCCAGCCGATAGGGCCTGCGAGCGCGGCGACCGTGCGGGCGATACCCACGTTGAGGGTCGCCAAGGCGAACCCCTGGCCCGTCATCTGCAATGCCAGGCGATGTGCGATCAGCAGCGTGAGGCTGAACGAGCCCACGCCACCCTTGCGGAACGTCTGGACCACGGCGGCGCCGGTCGCGGTACTCGCGGCCGCCAGGCCCGCCACGGACCGCACGACGCGCCGTTCTTCGGCGGACATCTTCTCCCAGGCGCGCTCCAGCATCCTCGCAAGCACCTGCAGTTCCATGGATTCAACGGTTTCACCGACCTCCGGGGCCGCGCCGACGTGGTCGCGGACGTCCTTCACGATCTCCTCGTACGCCACCCCGGCACCCCCGCGGAAGAAGTTCACGAGTGAGTTGCCGCCGAAGCGCTCGAGTTCGGTGACCATCCGCTCCACGTCAGCCGCCGAGTACGCGCCGCGCGCGCCTCTTGCCCGGGCAGACATCAGCGCCTCCTTGCTTTCGGTGGACAAGGCCAATCGGCCCCTTCCGTTGTCCGTCAGGTAATCCACCAAGACGTTCAAGTCTTCCGCATCGCAGCCGCGAAGGAACTTGAGCAGATCCCGGCTTAGGCACGCCGTCTTCGTCATCATTCGTCCTCGAGATTCGTGGTGAAGCCCATCTGAACGGCCACCAGAAACAGCGCTTCTCTGGAGCCTGTCACGTGTCGCCAGTCGATGGAGCTGACCATGGCGCGCACACCTTGCTCCGCCCGCTTCTGGGCCCGGCGCATGAGCCGCGAGTCTTGCAGTCCTATCCCATGCGGTGGAGTGGTTCGATTCAATTCCGCCGCCATGGCGTCGGCCGCTAGCGTCAGCTCATCGGGGCCGACCGTACGCAGGTCGGGAAGGAGCCCTTTGAGCTGGTCCACATGCCGTATCACGTCCAGAGCGCTGAGCAGACGGTTCCAGTCTTGCGGAGTCATCAGGAGGAAGGCGGGCGGGATGTTGAGGGTGGCGGCCAGGCGGCAGAGTGTGTCGAGATCTGGATTCGCCGCCCCGTTCTCTCCCGTGCCGCTGGAGTTGGATGTTGGCGCACGGGTCAGCCGCGTGAGGGTGGAGCGGGAGATCCCGGCGCTTTCAGCCACCTTGCCCTTGGTAGCCCTCGTCCCTGGCCGCGCGCTGGAAACCAGTTCCGACACGCGAAGGATGCGCTGGACGTTGTCGCGCAGAGCTTGCGCCTGGCGCCTGTGGGTCAGGGATGCGGTGCTCGAGTTGGGCTTCATGGTGTGCGGCTGAGGTTGGGGCCATCATGGTCGATCGGCGCAACGACGTCGAGGACGTTTGGTGCGTTTGCGCGTCATGCCGTGTTCCGTAAAAGACGCATCGAGGGGCGCATAAAAGGCGCATCCCAGCTTGCCGTCGGGGCCTTCGCGGATCGACACTAACTCCACCGCGACAGGGTCGAATCCGGTCCTGGCGGCAAACCCCCTCAACCGGAGAACGTGATCATGGCTGCAACCCCCCGCGACGACGATGACCTTATGCCGCTGCTTGCCGAAGCGTCGGTCGACGACCTGAGCGTCCTGGTTGACTACCTCACCGACAAGGGCGCAGGCCGCCTCGCACTGGACGCCGATGTCACGAAAACGCTGACGGTCGCTAGCAAGGCCGGTGCGTTCGGGATCGAGGAGAGGCTGGCGATTGGCGCCGAGATCCAGGCTTTCGGGGGCAACTCGCTGATTAACGCGGTACGGGGCACCGGCATCCTCTATCGAGAAGTCGTTCGTGATGTGGCAGACCGCCAAAAGGTGGCCTACAACAACTTCGATACGGTGGAAACGATCGAAAACGCCATCCTTCTGGTTGTGGCTGAGAAGGCTTGGGAGAAGATGAGCGAGGATGAGCGCAAAGCCCTTGTCAAGGAACTGGGGCTGAAGAAGACGGTTGGCATTGGTCCCGCCGCTCTTGCGGCGGTTATCGCAGCCATCAGGGCCTCTGGCTTCGCCGCATTCAAGTTTGCCGCCGTGGTGGCGCAGGTGGTCGCCAAGCAGGTGCTCGGCCGAGGGCTGGCTGTTGCCACTACCGCCCCGTTGATGAAGGGCATGTCCGTGTTGGCGGGGCCGATTGGTTGGGCCATTGCGGCCGCGTGGACCGCCTTCGATATGGCTTCGCCTGCGTACCGGGTGACGGTGCCTTGCGTGATACAGCTGGCCTACATGCGCAAGAAGCTTCAGTCCGTCGAGTGCTCACAGTGCGGCGCATGGTCCAGTGGAGACTGCAAGTTCTGCGCAGAGTGCGGCGGAAAACTTCAGCGCGGTAAGAAGTAACTGGGCCGGCGCCGCCTGGAGGCCGCACCCTCCTCCCCCAAGATGCGTCGCCTAGGAATGCGTCAGACCCCTCTTGCATAAGGATTGGTGATCACTATGTTGCTCGCTTTGATCGGTCTTATTCTCAAGACGGCAGGTTGGACGCTGCTGCTGTTGGTGCTTGCGGTGACGTTTTGGGCGTACGCCCACTACGCTTTCGTCGATGCCTTCCGCTGGCGGAGGTAGCCGCTGAGCTTGCATTAGAGCGTGCAGCCACACGACGCGGTGACATCCGTATCGCACCGGGCACCTCGAGCGTGACATCACCCTCGGGCACCGCCACGCACGGCAGCACCCAGCCCTCGGCGCGCTCCTCCGCGAGCAGCCCGGGCCACTCGACGCGGTAGCGCACCGTGCCGGCCAGCAGCCGGCAGCCGCAGGTGCGGCAGCTGCCGTTGCGGCAGGAGCGCGGCAGCCGGATGCCGGCGGCCTGGGCGGCTTCCAGCAGGCTCTGGCCCGCGGCCACCGGCACCCGCCAGCCGGCGGGCTGGATGTGCAGCATGCACGTCATGCCGGCGATGCTAGCCTGTGGGGCGGTACACAACGACCAGACCTGGAGGCGACGGCCATGGGACCCTTGCACGGCATGCGGGTGGTGGAACTGGCGAGCATCGGCCCCGGGCCCATGTGCGCGATGCTGCTGGCCGACCTGGGCGCCGAGGTCTGGCGCATCGACCGCACCGAGCCCAGCGGCCTGGGCGTGCCGGTGCCGCCGAGGTACGACATCCCCGGCCGCAGCCGGCGCTCCATCGCGCTGGACCTCAAGCAGCCCGCCGGCGTGGAGGCCGCCCGTCGCCTGATCGACCGGGCGGATGTGCTCATCGAGGGCTGGCGCCCCGGCGTGGCCGAGCGCCTGGGCCTGGGCCCGGCCGACTGCCATGCGCGCCACCCGGGCCTGGTGTACGGCCGCATGACCGGCTATGGCCAGACCGGGTCGATGGCCCACACGGCGGGGCACGACATCAACTACATCGCGCTGACCGGCGCGCTGCACGCCATCGGCCCGCACGGCGGTGCGGCCGAGGGCCCCGGCGGCGCCGCCCCGGTGCCGCCACTCAACCTGGTGGGCGACTACGGCGGCGGCGCGCTGTACCTGGCCGTGGGCATCCTCGCCGCGCTCTGGGAGCGCCAGCGCTCCGGCCGCGGCCAGGTGGTGGACGCGGCCATGGTGGACGGCGTGGGCTCGCTGCTGGCGATCTTCCATGGCCTGGCCGCGGCGGGCGCCTGGCGCACGGGCGAGCGGGGGGCCAACCTTCTGGACGGCGGGGCGCCGTTCTACGCCACCTACCGCACGGCGGACGACCGCTGGCTGGCGGTGGGCGCACTGGAGCCGAAGTTCTTCGCCGAGTTCGCGCGCCGGGTGGGCCTGGAGCCGCGCTTCGTGTCCGGCCAGCACGACCGCGCGCTGTGGCCGGCGATGCGTGCGGAGATCGCCGCCCTGGTGGCCCGCCGCACGCGTGACGAGTGGTGCGCCGTGTTCGAGGGCAGCGACGCCTGCGTCACGCCCGTGCTCACGCTCGAGGAGGCGGCCGCCCACCCGCTGGCCGTGCAACGCCAGGCCTTCGTGGACGTGGACGGCGTGCGCCACCCGGCGCCGGCGCCGCGCTTCGACCGCAGCGTGCCCGAGGCGCCCAGGTCCTCGCCCGAGCCCGGCCAGGACACCGAGGCCCTGCTGGCCGAAGCGGGCTACACGCCTGAGCAGATCACCACGCTGCTGGCCAGCGGCGCCGCGCGCCGGACAATCGGCGCATGAGCACCGACCCCACCGCGACGCCCGCCACCGCCACCGCCGCCGCCGCCGATGCCGCGCCTGATGCGGACGCCCTCGGCGCCCGCCGCGCGGCCAGCCTGATCGTGCTGCGCGATGGCGCGCAGGGCGCGCCAGAGGTGCTGCTGCTGCGCCGGGCCGAGCGCGATGGCGACATGCGCAGCGGCGTCTGGGTCTTCCCTGGCGGCGTGCTGGACGCGGAAGATGCGGGCCTGGCCGGCCTGTGCGAGGGCGACACGCCGGCGGCCGCCGACGCGCGCTTGGGCGTGCCGGACGCGCTGGCCTACACCGTGGCGGCGATCCGTGAGACCTTCGAGGAGGTGGGCCTGCTCCTGGCGGGCCCCGACACGGCGCGTGCGGCCGCCATGGGCGAGCGGGCGCTGGTGAACACGGGCGCCGATTTCGCCGCCCTGTGCACGCGCCACGGCCTGCGCCTGGAGGCCGCGGCCCTGGCCTACCACAGCCATTGGCTCACCCCCCCGGGCATGCCCAAGCGCTTCGACACGCGCTTCTACGTCGCCCGCGCGCCGGCCGGCCAGGTGGCGGTGGTGGACGCCGGCGAGGCGCTGGAGCTGGCCTGGCTGACACCCGCGCAGGCGCTGGACAAGGACCGTGCGCTCAAGCTGCTGCCGGTGACGCGCGAGACGCTGAAGGACCTGGGCCGGTTCGACACGGTGGCGGCCGTCCTCGCCGATGCCCGCACCCGACGCCACCCGCCGCGCATGATGCCGCGCCTGGGCTGCGACGCCGCCGGCCGCGTGCGCCCCGTGCTGCCGGGTGAATGGGCCTATGCGGAGATCGCCCGGCTCGACCCCGCCGGCCGCGGCGACGTGTGCTTCGAGCTGCCCGCCGACCGGCCGGTGCGCCTGTCCGAGCGCGTCACCCGTGTCACCTGCGGCAACGGCTCGGTGATGACCGGCCCCGGCACCAACACCTACCTGCTGCGTGCGCCCGGCGGCGACGAGGTGACGGTGCTCGACCCCGGCCCGGACGATGCACGCACCGAGGCGCACCTGGCGGCCGTCATCGAGGCGGCGGCGCCGGGGCGCATCGTGCGCATTCTGGCCACGCACACCCATGTGGACCACTCCCCCGCCGCCCGCCGCCTGGCCGAGCTGACGGGCGCGCCCGTCGTCGGCCGCCTGCCCGCGCATCCGCAGTGGCAGGACCACGGCTTCGCCCCCGCCCACCAGCCGCAGGACGGCGAACGCCTGGTGCTGGGCGCCGGCGCCACGCTGCGCGCCGTGGCCACGCCGGGCCACGCGTCCAACCATGTCTGCTGGCTGCTGGAGGAAGAGGGCCTGCTGTTCACCGGCGACCACGTGATGCAGGGCTCCACCGTCGTCATCAACCCGCCCGATGGCGACATGGCGGACTACCTGGCCTCGCTGGACAAGCTGCTGTGGCTGCCCGGGCTGCAGGCCTTCGCGCCCGGCCACGGCTTCCTGATGGTGGAGCCGCAGGCCGAAGCGAGGCGCCTGATCGCCCACCGCCTGGCGCGCGAGGCCAAGGTCGCCGCGGCGCTGCAGGCGGCCGGGCCCGCCACCGCGCACCGGCTGGTGCCTCAGGTCTATGGCGACGTGCCGGCCTCGCGCCACGGCATCGCCGAGCGCTCGCTCACCGCCCACCTGCTCAAGCTGGTGGCCGACGGCCGCGCGCGCCGCGAGGGCGACACCTGGCATGCGGTGACGCCGTGACGCCCCGCTCTTGAAACCGCCGCGGCCGACCCCATCTGCCGCCGCAGCGCGCGCCGGCCGGCCCGGCGCGCCCCCCAATCGACCCTTCCTTTGCAGACGACCATGAGCAAGCACACCCACGCCTTCCAGGCCGAAGTCAAGCAGATCCTGCACCTCGTCACCCACTCGCTGTACTCCAACAAGGAGATCTTCCTGCGCGAGCTGGTGTCCAACGCGTCCGATGCCTGCGACAAGCTGCGCTTCGAGGCCCTGGACAAGCCCGAGCTGTACGAGGACGCGCCCAACCTGGACATCCGCGTGCTGGTGGACGCCGAGGCGAAGACCATCACCATCCGCGACAACGGCGTGGGCATGAGCGCCGAGGAGGCGGCCCAGCACCTGGGCACCATCGCCAAGAGCGGCACGCGCGAGTTCATGTCGCGCCTGGAAGGCGACCAGAAGAAGGACGCCCAGCTCATCGGCCAGTTCGGCGTTGGCTTCTACTCCGGCTTCATCGTGGCCGACCGCATCACGGTCGAATCGCGCCGCGCCGGCCTGCCGGCTGCCGAGGGCGTGCGCTGGAGCTCCGAGGGCACGGGCGAGTACGAGATCGAGACGATCGACAAGCCCACCCGCGGCACCGACGTCATCCTGCACCTGCGCGAGGAGGAGGCCGAGTTCCTGGCCGCCTGGAAGCTGCGCTCCATCATCAGCAAGTACTCCGACCACATCTCGCTGCCCATCCTGATGCGCAAGGAGGAGTGGGATCAGGAGGCCGCGAAGTACGTGGCCAAGGACGAGTGGGAGACGGTGAACAAGGCGGCGGCGCTGTGGGCGCGCGCCAAGAGCGACGTCACCGACGCCGAGTACCAGGAGTTCTACAAGCAGCTCAGCTACGACCAGGCCGCGCCGCTGGCCTACACCCACAACCGGGTGGAGGGCCGCAGCGAGTACACCCAGCTGCTGTACATCCCGGCCAAGGCGCCGTTCGACCTGTGGAACCGCGACAAGCGCGGCGGCGTGAAGCTGTACGTCAAGCGCGTGTTCATCATGGACGACGCCGAGGCGCTGATGCCGGTGTACCTGCGCTTCGTGAAGGGCGTGATCGACTCCGCCGACCTGCCGCTGAACGTGAGCCGCGAGCTGCTGCAGGAAAGCCGGGATGTGAAGGCCATCCGCGAAGGGTCCACCAAGCGGGTGCTGTCCATGCTCGAAGGCCTGGCCGACAGCGACAGCGCCGACGACAAGGCCAAGTACCTGGCGTTCTGGAAGGAGTTCGGCGCGGTGCTCAAGGAGGGCATCAGCGAGGACTTTGCCAACCGCGAGCGCCTGGCCAAGCTGTTCCGCTTCGCGTCCACCCATGCCGACGAGGGCGTGTCCCTGGCGGACTACGTGGCGCGCATGAAGGAGGGCCAGGAGGCGATTTACGTGATCACCGCCGACACGCTCGCCGCGGCCAAGTCCAGCCCGCAGCTGGAGCTGTTCCGCAAGAAGGGCCTGGAGGTGCTGCTGCTCACCGACCGCGTGGACGAGTGGATGCTGTCGCACCTGCACGAGTTCGAGGGCCACCCGCTGCAGAGCGTGGCCAAGGGCGCGGTGGACCTGGGCAAGCTGCAGGACGAGGAAGAGAAGAAGCAGGCCGAGAGCGCCGCCG
Source organism: Burkholderiales bacterium (assembly GCA_016213265.1). GTDB lineage: Bacteria > Pseudomonadota > Gammaproteobacteria > Burkholderiales > Burkholderiaceae_C > Ideonella. The sequence goes on from JACRBA010000207.1 coordinate 19,744, forward strand.
AGGCCTTCAAGCCCGTGCTGGACAAGCTCAAGGACGCGCTGAAGGACCGCGCCAAGGACGTGCGCGTGACGACCCGCCTCGTCGAGTCCCCCGCCTGCATCGTGGTGGACGAGCAGGACATGAGCGCCCACCTGGCTCGCCTGCTCAAGCAGGCCGGCCAGGACGCGCCGGCCGCCCAGCCCATCCTCGAGGTGAACCCGGAGCACGCGCTGGTCAAGCGCCTGGCCGACGACCCGCGCTTCGACGACCTGGCGCAGATCCTGTTCGACCAGGCGCTTCTGGCCGAGGGCGGCCAGCTGGAGAACCCCGCGGCCTATTTGCAGCGGGTGAAGCAGCTGCTGAGCGCCTGAGGGAACGGGCCTGGGGCCGCCGCGGCCTCAGCCCACGACAGCCATGCGCTCGACCTGCTCACGCAGGTCGGCCGCCTGCTGGCTCCAGTAGGCGGGGCTGGCGAACCACGGGAAGGCGATCGGGAAGGCCGGGTCGTTCCAGCGCTCGGCCAGCCAGGCGCTGTGGTGCAGCATGCGCAGCGTGCGCAGCGGCTCGATGAGCAGCAGCTCGCGGTCGTCGAAATCGCGGAAGTCGCGGTAGCCGTCCATCAGGTGGTACAGGGCGGTTTCCACCGCGCCACGTTCACCCGGCAGCAGCATCCACAGGTCCTGCACGGCCGGGCCCATGCAGCAGTCGTCCAGATCCACGAAATGGGGGCCGGTGTCCTCCCGCCACAGCAGGTTGCCGGCATGGCAGTCGCCGTGCAGGCGCAGGGTGCGCACTTCGCCGTGGCGCGCGAAGGCCGCGTCCACCCCCTCCAGCGCGGCGGCGCTGGCGCGGATCCACCCCTGGTCGATCTCCGGGTCCACGAAGCCCCCGTCGAGCAGGCGCTGCCGTGCGCCGTGGCCGAAGGTGGCGGCATCCAGCGTGCGGCGCTGGGCGAAGGGCTGACGCTCGCCCACGCGGTGCATGCGCGCCAGCAGCCGGCCGCACCAGGCCAGCGTGGCAGGCTGTTCCAGCTCCGGCGGGCGGCCGGCTCGGCGCTCGCTCACCGCGAAGTGGAAAGCCTGGCCGGCCGTGGTGGTGAAGTGGGCCAGCGTGTCCGAGTGCGGGTCGGGCGCCACGCGTGCGCCGGCCTGCAGCCGCAGGGGCGGCACCACCGGCAGCTCCTCGGCGGCCAGCTCCAGCGCGAAGTGGTGCTCCTCGGCGATCTGGGCGTCCGTCCAGCGCCCCGGGCGGTAGAACTTGGCCACGACGACGCGGCCGTCCTCCAGCGGGGCCTGGAAGACGCGGTTCTCGTAGGAGTTGAGCTGCAGGAGCCGGCCGTCGGCACGCAGGCCGGCGCCCCACAGCGCGTCCAGCACCTCGTCCGGCGTCAGGCCGGCGTACGGGGCAGGGCTGGCGGCGTCGGTCACATCGGGGCGGGCGGACATCGGCGCATGGTACGCGCCGGCCACCGCCGGGCTGGCCTCACTCGATGGTGGAGCTGCGCACCTTCTTGATGCCGGCCTTGATCTCGCCGACGATGCGGCGCAGGCCGCCCATGCGGTGGGCGTGGCTCTTGAGCTGGTAGTCCAGCTCGCCGGCCTGGTTCTCCACCAGTTCCTCCAGCACCGAGCCGAAGGTCTCGGCCGGCAGGCGCAGCCGCGCTTCGGATTCGCCGCCGTCACGCTCGACCGTCGCGCCGGCATTGCGCGCGATCTTCAGCATGGCGGCGTTCTCGCTCAGCGCATGGATGATCATGGTGTCCACATGCCGGTTGCGGGCGTGCAGCACGGCGTGGTCGAACAGCCGGGCGCCATAGCCGCGGCCGCGCACCTTGGGCAGCACCGACACGCCGAATTCGGCGGCATGGCGTGTCTGCGCCGAGTCGGGCAGGTAGGCCAGGTGGGCCATGGCGATCAGCTCGAGCTTGCGGTTGAAGACGCCGAACACCTCGTCGCGATCGAAGTCGAGCAGGTCCACATAGCGGCGGATCTGCGCATCGTTGGCCGCGTAGCCGAAGCGCAGGTAGCGGTCCTCCGGCGCCAGGGCAAGCAAGTGAGCAAGCACTTTCGAGCGGTGGCGCTGGGCCAGCGAGCGGATGGGAATCCAGCGGAACGCCGCCGGTTCGGCGGGCGACGCCGACGCGGCGTTGACACCCGGGGTGGCCGGGGGACGGGCGGTCGGCGGGGGGGCGATCTGGGCCACGATGGGGCCTCCATCAACTAAGTGGTTTCCCTGAGTCTATCGGCTCGGGGTGGAGTGCGTGCCCCAATCACACAGGCATTGCGCACGCACTTGCGTTTTGTCGGTTGCCGGTGCTGTGCTAGACTCTCCGGCTTTCCCGTTTTCGGCGGGGAGAGCGGGCTTTGCCTGACGGATCCGGCTGTCACCTTCAGGGGGACGGCAGATGCTGGCAGGTGGAGTGCCCGGTGCGCCTGAGAGGCCGCGTGTGAACAGCGGCGCCGATGGGGCCGGGCCGGGCCGGGTCGTCAGACCGGGCCTCGAAGCCGCTCACACAGCCGGATTTTCTCTTTCAAGAAGCCCCTCTCATGAAGACCTTCAGCGCCAAGCCGGCCGAGGTGACGCACGAGTGGCTTGTGATTGACGCCACCGACAAGGTGCTCGGACGTGTTGCCAGCGAAGTGGCACTCCGTTTGCGCGGCAAGCACAAGGCCATCTACACGCCTCACGTGGACACCGGCGACTACATCATCGTCCTGAACGCCGACAAGATCCGCGTCACCGGCAACAAGGCCAACGACAAGATCTACTACCGTCACTCGGGCTTCCCCGGCGGCATCCACGCCACGAAGTTCAAGGACATGCAAGCCAAGCACCCGGGCCGTGCCCTGGAGAAGGCCGTCAAGGGCATGCTGCCCAAGGGCCCGCTCGGCTACGCCATGATCAAGAAGCTGAAGGTGTACGCGGGCGACACGCATCCGCACACCGCCCAGCAGCCCAAGGCGCTGGAAATCTAAGGAGCGGTGATGATCGGTAATTGGAACTACGGCACCGGCCGCCGCAAGTCGTCGGTCGCGCGCGTCTTCATCAAGAAGGGCAGCGGCCAGATCATGGTGAACGGCAAGCCGGTCGACCAGTACTTCGGCCGCCAGACCTCCATCATGATCGTCAAGCAGCCCCTGCTGCTGACGGGCAATGGCGAGGCCTTCGACATCCAGGTCAACGTGCACGGCGGCGGCGAGTCCGGCCAGGCCGGTGCGGTGCGCCACGGCATCACCCGCGCCCTGTTCGACTACGACGCAGCGCTCAAGCCCGACCTGAGCCAGGCCGGCTTCGTGACGCGTGACGCGCGTGAAGTCGAGCGTAAGAAGGTCGGTCTGCACGGCGCGCGTCGCCGCAAGCAGTTCAGCAAGCGCTAAGCTCGCCGCCTCGCGGCCAGCAGCCCTGCAGCAAAAGGTCGCCCCGGCGGCCTTTTGTTCTTTCTGCCCCACCCACACGCCCCGTCACATGCGCTTCAAGCTGTTGCGCCGCCGCTTGTCCATCAGCGCGCCGCGGGTCATCGTGCGCAGCCACCTGCCGTGGCCGCTGCGCTGGGCGGTGTTCGCGGTGGCACTGGGTTTTTCGGCGGCCATCGCGCTGTGGGCCTTCGAGTTCGGCAAGGACATCGCGGGGCTGGACCGCGGGGCACGGCAGGAGCTGGCCGAGTTGCGGGCGGAGCTCAGCGAGCTGCGCGAGGAGGCCGCCCGGGCGCAGGCGATCGCCGCCACCGCGGACAGCCTGCTCAAGGCCGAGCGGGCCGCGCAGGAGCGCCTGGCCGCCCAGCTGCGCCAGGCGGAGGCCGACAACCTCACCTTGAAGGCGGACCTTGGCTTTTTCGAGCGCCTGCTGCCGGTGGCCGGCAGTGCCGAGGGGCTGGTGGTGCGCGGTTTCCAGGTCGAGCCGCTGGCGCCGGGCGAGCTGCGCTACCAGCTGCTGGTGATGCAAAGCGGCAAGGCCGCGCGCCCCTTCGATGGCCACTACGAGCTGACGCTGGCCGGCACGCGCGACGGCCGCCCCTGGACCGCCAACCCCTTGCCCCAGGCGGCGCCGCTGCAGGTGCGGCAGTACGTGCGCCTGGAAGGCCGCGCCTCGGTGCCGGCGGGGGCCGTGGTAAAAACCGCCGAGGTGAGGGTGTTGAGCGCCGCAGGCGCCGTGTTGGCCACGCAGAAGGCCACGCTATGACCAAGTTCTGAGGGCACACCCCATGTGGTTCAAGTTCCGCAAGCAGCCGCCCATCCGCAGCCTGGTGGGCGAGGGCACCGTCGTCCAGGGCGAGCTGCGTTTCAGCGACGGCCTGCGCATCGACGGCGAGGTGCAGGGTGACGTGGTGGCCGTGGGCGACCGCCCGACGCTGCTGGTCATCAGCGAGAATGCCCGCATCCTGGGCAAGGTGATCGCCGGCCATGTGATCATCAACGGGCAGGTGATGGGCCCGGTGGAATCCGCCGAGCTGCTGGAGATCCAGCCCAAGGCCCGCATCCACGGTGAAGTGCGCTATGAAACCCTTGAAATGCACCAGGGTGCCACCATCGAGGGAGAGCTGCGCCGCCGCACGCCCGAGGGCGCCAAGCCCGCGCTGATGCTGGCCGCCGCCAACGACGCCTGATCCCTTTCGTCCGACCTTTTTCCAGTTCCGAGGAAGCCATGAACGCCCTGGCCGACACCCCCACCGCCGACACCGGCGACATGCCCGCTCCCATCCTCTTCACCGACAGCGCGGCCGCCAAGGTGGCTGACCTCGTGGCCGAGGAAGGCAACCCCGACCTCAAGCTGCGCGTGTTCGTGCAGGGGGGCGGCTGCTCAGGCTTCCAGTACGGCTTCACCTTCGACGAGATCGTGAACGACGACGACACGCAGATGACGAAGAACGGCGTCACCCTGCTGATCGACGCCATGAGCCTGCAGTACCTGATGGGCGCCGAGATCGACTACAAGGAAGACCTGCAGGGCGCGCAGTTCGTGATCAAGAACCCGAACGCCACCACGACCTGCGGATGCGGGTCGTCGTTCTCGGCGGGCTGAGTCGTCCCGCCGCGGGCACAGGCCGCCTCCGGGCGGCTTTTTCGTTCCGTCATTCCGGGATGACGGCGGTGACCTCGATCTCGACCTTCGCCCGGGGTTCGATCAGCGCGGCGACCTGCACTGCGCTCATGGCGATACCGTAGTGGCCGATCTCCTCGCGGAACACCGCGCCCAGCTCGCGGCCACGCGCGAGGTACTCCGCCCGGTCCAGCAGATACCAGGTCATGCGCACGATGTGTGTCGGCGCCGCGCCAGCCTCGGCGAGCACCGCCCGCACATTGCGCAGCGCCTGGCGCGCCTGCGCCACCAGGTCGTCGCTGTCGAAGGCGCATTGCGAGTTCCAGCCGATCTGCCCGGCCACGAACACCTGCGTGCCGCGCGCGGCGACACCGTTGGCGTAGCCGCGGGGTGGCGCCCAGCCGGCGGGCTGCAGCACGCGGTGGCTGTGGGGAACATCGTCGCGCTGCATCGTCACTCTCCCTGCCGCAGGCGGAAGCGCTGCAGCTTGCCGGTCTCGGTGCGCGGCAGGGCCGTGCGGAACTCCACCACGCGCGGGTACTTGTAGGGCGCGATGGTCTGCTTCACGTGGTCCTGCAGGGTGCGCACGAGCGTGTCGTCGCCGGCGTGGCCCGGCTTGAGCACCACGAAGGCCTTGACCACCTGGCCGCGCTCCTCGTCGGGCCAGCCCACCACGCCGCATTCGGCCACGGCGGGGTGCGCGAGGAGTGCGCTCTCCACTTCGGGGCCGGCGATGTTGTAGCCGCCGCTGATGATCATGTCGTCGGTGCGCGCCTGGTAGACGAACTGGCCGTCGGCGTCCACCAGGTAGGCGTCGCCGGTGAGGTTCCAGCCGCCGTGCTGCACGTACTGCGTCTGGCGCGGGTCGTCCAGGTACTTGCAGCCGGTGGGGCCCTTGATGGCCAGCCGGCCCACCTGGCCCGGGGGCAGCTCATGGCCCTCCTCGTCGAGGATGGCGGCGCGGTAGCCGGGCACCACCACGCCGGTGGCGCCGCCGCGTGCATGCGCCTCGTCCGCGGAGATGAAGATGTGCAGCAGCTCCGTGGACCCGATGCCATCGATGATCTCGATGCCCGTGGCCTCGCGCCACAGCGTGCGCGTGGCGGCGGGCAGCGCCTCGCCGGCGGACACGCACTTGCGCAGCGTGCGCAGCTTCTCGCGGCGCGCCGGGTCGGCCTGGGCCGCCAGCGCCATCGCGCGGTACGAGGTGGGTGCGGTGAAGCACACCGTGGCCCCGAAGCGCGCGATGGCGTCCGGCAGCGTGTCGGGCGTGGCCTTCTCCACCAGCGCGGCGCTGGCGCCGATGGCAAACGGGAACAGCAGCAGGCCACCCAGGCCGAAGGTGAAGGCCAGCGGCGGGCTGCCGATGAACACGTCGTCCGGCGTGGCCCGCAGCACATGCGCGGGCCAGCACGCGCACGCCGCCATCACGTCGCGGTGGAAGTGCATGGTGGCCTTGGGCACGCCGGTGGTGCCCGAAGTGAAGGCCATCAGGCAGACGTCGTCGGCGGCCGTGAGCAACGCGGCCAGGCCCGGCTCGCGGCGGGCGGCGCGGGCCTCCAGCCCATCGGGCGCGTCGGTGTGGAACAGTGCCACCTCACGCAGGCTGGGCGCGTCGCCGTCGGCGCGGGCGCGCTGCAGCTCGTCGGCCAGCCGGGCGTCGCACAGGGCGTGGCTCACCTGCGCCTTGTCGATGATCTGCCGCAGCTCCTTGGCGCGCAGCAGCGGCATGGTGCCCACCGCGATGCCGCCCACCTTCACCACCGCCAGCCAGCAGGCGGCCAGCATGGGGCTGTTGGCGCCGCGCAGCAGCACGCGCTGGCCGCTCACCAGGCCCATGCCGTCCACCAGTTCGCGCGCGATGCGGTCCACCTGCGACTGCAGCTCGGCATAGGTCCAGCGCACGCCCTCGCCCTGCAGCGCCAGGCGGTCGCCGCGGCCTGCGGCCACATGGGCGTCCAGCAGCGCGGCGACGCAGTTGAGCCGATCGGGCAGCTGCAGCTCGGGCAGCTCGTAGATCAGCTCCGGCCACTGCGCGGGCGGTGGCAGGCGGTCGCGGGCGAAGGTGTCGGCGTGGGCGCTGGGCAGCAGGGGCAGGGGCATGGGGTGCTCCGCACGGGGCCCGGGGTGGGGGAGTGGGCGGCAATCTAGGCTCGATTACTTCACCTGTCAACTATTCATACCTATACTATCTGCGCCCCCCGCCGCGGGCCCGTCCGGCCGATCCGGTCGCCGCCGCGGTGGTCCAATCGCGCCATGCCCACCGCCCATCCCCCTCGCCGACTCTGGGACATCTCGCCGCCGGTGCACGCCGGCGCCCCGGTGTTCCCGGGCGACACGGCCTACCAGCAAGTCTGGGGCGCCACCCTCGGGCCCGGCTGCCCGGTGAACGTGGCCTCGCTCACCCTGTCGCCGCACGTGGGCGCCCATGCCGACGCGCCGCTGCACTACGACGCCGACGGGGCCCCCATCGGCCAGGTGGACCTGGCGCCCTACCTGGGCCGCTGCCGCGTCATCCATGCGATGGCCGCGCGGCCGCTGGTGCGCTGGGCCGATCTGGCGCACGCGGTGGACGACACGCTGCCGGCGCGCGTGCTGGTGCGCACCTACGCCCGCATGCCGCAGGACCGTTTCGACACCGCGCTGCCGGCCTTCGACGCCGCCTGCATCGAGGCCCTGGCCGACCGCGGCGTGCAGCTGGTGGGCATCGATTCCGCCAGCGTCGACCCGGCCGACAGCAAGACGCTGCCCAGCCACCAGGTGCTGCGCCGGCGCGGCCTGCGCGTGCTGGAGAACCTGCTGCTCGACGACGTGCCCGAGGGCGATTACGAGCTCATTGCCCTGCCCCTGAAGCTGACCACCGCCGACGCCTCCCCGGTGCGGGCGGTGCTGCGTGAACTGCTGCCATGACCACTGCCCCCCTGACCCGCGACGACTGCGCGGCGCTCGACGCCGCCGACCCCCTGGCGCCGCTGCGCGACCAGTTCACCCTGCCGCCCGGCGTGAACTACCTGGACGGCAACTCGCTGGGCGTGATGCCCGCCACCGCCCCGGCGCGGGCGCAGGCCGTGGTGCAGCAGGAATGGGGCGAAGGCCTCATCCGCAGCTGGAACAGCGCCGGGTGGATCACGCTGCCGCAGCGGGTGGGCGACAAGATCGCCCGCCTGGTGGGCGCGGCGCCGGGCGAAGTGGTGGTGGCCGATTCCACCTCCGTCAACCTGTTCAAGGTGCTCAGTGCGGCGCTCACGCTGGCCCGGCGCCAGGCCCCGGGTCGGCGCGTCATCCTGTCCGAGCGCAGCAACTTCCCCACCGACCTGTACATCGCCCAGTCGCTGGCCGCCCAGCATGGTGCCGAACTCGAGCTGGTGGCCCCTGAGCAGATCGCCGAGCGCCTGGACGAGCGCGTGGCGGTGCTGATGCTCACCCAGGTGAACTACCGCACCGGCGCCATGCACGATATGGCGGCGCTGACGGCACGCGCACATGCCGTGGGGGCACTCACGGTCTGGGACCTGGCCCACTCGGCCGGTGCCATCCCCGTGGACCTCAACGGCGCGGGCGCCGATTTCGCCATCGGCTGCGGCTACAAGTACCTCAACGGCGGCCCCGGCGCGCCGGCCTTCGTCTGGGCCCATGCGCGCCATGCCGCCCACATCGAGCAGCCGCTGTCCGGCTGGATGGGCCACGCCAGCCCCTTCACCTTCGACACCGCCTACCGCCCGGCGGCCGGCATGGCCCGCTACCTGTGCGGCACGCCCTCGGTGATCGGCATGTCGGTGCTGGAATGCGGGGTGGACACGCTGCTGGCCGCCGAGCCGCTGGGCGGCATGGCCGCGCTGCGCGCCAAGTCGCTGGCGCTGAGCGACCTGGTCCTCGCCCAGGTGGCGGCCCGCTGCGCCGCCCACGGCCTGCGCAGCGTGACGCCGGCCGAGCACGCCCATCGCGGCAGCCAGGTGTCGCTGGCCTGCCCGCCCGAGCTGGACGGCTACGCCGTCATGCAGGCGCTGATCGAGCAGGGTGTGGTCGGCGACTTCCGCGCGGGGGACGGCACGCCCGAGCAGCCGCACCTGCTGCGTTTCGGCTTCACGCCGCTGTACACCCGTTTCGTCGATGTCCACGACGCGGTCACCGTGCTGGCCCAGGTGCTCGACACCGCGGCCTGGCGTGCGCCGCGCTTCCAGCACAAGGCCGCCGTCACATGAGCTGTCCGCACACCCCGTCGCCCCGCGGCGAACACATCGTGCAGGAGGAGGGCGCCCAGCTCGACTTCTCGCGCGCCATGAGCTATGGCGACTACCTGCACCTGGACGAGGTGCTCAACGCGCAGCACCCGCTCTCGCCCGGGCACGACGAGATGCTGTTCATCGTGCAGCACCAGACCAGCGAGCTGTGGATGAAGCTCATGCTGCACGAGCTGCGCGCGGCCGTGGCGGCCATCGCCGACGACCGCCTGCCACCGGCGTTCAAGATGCTGGCGCGCGTGTCCAAGATCATGGAGCAGCTGGTCCACGCGTGGGACGTGCTGGCCACCATGACGCCGCCGGAGTATTCGGCCATCCGCCCCTACCTGGCGCAGTCCAGCGGCTTCCAGAGCTGGCAGTACCGCTGCATCGAGTTCATGCTGGGCAACAAGAACCCGGCGATGCTCAAGCCCCATGCCCACCGGGCCGACCTGCACGCCATCGTGGAAACGGCCTGGCGCGCCCCCTCCCTGTATGACGAATCGCTGCGCCTGCTGGCGCGGCGCGGCATCGCCGTGCCCGAGAGCCACCTCGAGCGCGACTGGACCCAGCCTTACCCCGCCAGCGACGCGGTGGAGCAGGCCTGGCTCACCGTCTACCGCGACCCCGAGGCGCACTGGGACCTCTACCAGCTCGGCGAGGAACTCACCGACCTGGAGGACGCCTTCCGACTCTGGCGCTTCCGCCACGTCACCACCGTCGAGCGTGTCATCGGCTTCAAGCGCGGCACGGGCGGCACGGGCGGCGTGAGCTACCTGCGCAAGATGCTGGACACGGTGCTGTTCCCCGAGATCTGGAAGCTGCGCACCGACCTGTGAGCACGCCGCGCCCCGCAGCGGCCCCGGGTGACCCCGGGGCGGGCTCGGTCACCCGGCGCTCCTAGAATCGCCGACAGCCGCGCGCCGAACGGGCGCGCGCCGCTTCACCGGCCCCACCGCGCCCGACCGGCGCCGCGCGAGGCCCATTCCCCTCACGGAGACACCGCATGGACACCCGCACCGCCCCCGCCCGCCTTCGCATCGCCCGCCTGCGGGAGGCCATGGCGGCGCAGGGGGTCGATGCGGTGCTGGTGCCCTCCAGCGACCCGCACATCTCCGAGTACCTGCCGGGCCGTTGGCAGGGCCGCGAGTGGTTCTCGGGCTTCACGGGCTCCATGGGCACGCTGGTGGTCACCGCCACCGAGGCCGCGCTGTTCGCCGACAGCCGCTACTGGACGCAGGCCGAGGCCGAGCTGGCCGGCAGCGGCATTGCGCTGGTGAAGATCCCCACCGGCTCTGCCACCTACCACCTGGACTGGATCGCCGAGCATGTGGCGCGCGGTCAGGTGCTCGCCGTGGACGGCCAGGTGCTGGGGCTGGCCGCCGCGCAGCAGCTGCGCACGGTCACTGAGCGGGCCGGCATCCGCCTGCGCACCGACCTCGATGTGCTCGATGCCGCCTGGGCCGACCGGCCCACGCTGCCCACCGCCGGCATCTACGAGCACGTGGCGCCGCATGCGCCGGTGTCGCGCGCTGCGAAGCTGGCCCAGGTGCGCGAGGGCATCGCGCGCCACGGCGCCAGCCACCACTTCGTCTCCACGGTGGACGACATCGCCTGGATCACCAACCTGCGCGGCGCCGACGTGGCCTACAACCCGGTGTTCCTGGCCCACCTGCTGATCGGCCCGGGCTCGGCCACGCTGTTCGTGGGCGCCGGCAAGGTGGATGCGGCCCTGGCCGCGCGCCTGGCCGCCGACGGCATCGCCGTGGACGCCTACGAGCGCGCGCCGGCTGCCCTGGCGGCCCTGCCCGCCGACGCCCGCCTGCTGGTGGACCCGAAGCGCGTCACGCTCGGCCTGCGCGAGGCGGTGGCGGCGGGTGTGGCGGTGGTGGAGGCCATCAACCCCAGCACCCTGCTCAAGAGCCGCAAGACGGCCGAGGAGGCGGCCTTCGTGCGCCAGGCCATGGAAGAGGACGGCGCGGCCATGTGCGCGTTCTACGCCTGGTTCGAGCAGGCCCTCGCCCGGGGCGAGGCCATGACCGAGCTGACCATCGACGAGAAGCTCACCGCCGAGCGCGCCAAGCGGCCGGGCTTCGTGGGCCTGAGCTTCCCCACCATCGCCGGCTTCAACGCCAACGGCGCGATGCCGCACTACCGCGCCACGCCCGAGTCGCACGCCCGCATCGAGGGCGACGGCCTGCTGCTGATCGACTCCGGTGCGCAGTACCTTGGCGGCACCACCGACATCACCCGCGTGTGGCCCGTGGGCACGCTCTCGGCCGAACACCGCCGCGACTACACGCTGGTGCTCAAGGGCACGCTGCAGCTCAGCCGGGCGCGCTTCCCGCGCGGCACGCCCAGCCCCATGCTCGATGCGCTGGCGCGCGCACCGCTGTGGGCCGAGAGCCTGGAGTACGGCCACGGCACCGGCCACGGCGTGGGCTACTTCCTGGCGGTGCACGAAGGGCCGCAAACCATCAGCAAGGCGGTGGTCGAGCCGCAGATGGCCATGGAGCCCGGCATGATCACCTCGGTGGAGCCGGGCCTGTACCGGCCCGGCCGCTGGGGCGTGCGCATCGAGAACCTGGTGCTCAACGTGCCGGCGCCGTCCAGCGAATTCGGCGAGTTCCTCGAGTTCGAGACGCTCACGCTGTGCCCCATCGACACCCGCTGCATCGACATGGGCCTGCTGCGCGCCGACGAGATCGCCTGGCTGAACCGCTACCACGCCATGGTGCGCGAGCGCCTGGCGCCCAAGGTGAGCGGTGATGCCCTGGCCTGGCTGATGGCACGCACCGAGCCGCTGGCCGGCTGAGCTGGCCGGGTCGATGGAAGGCCTGCCGCCCACCGGCCGTCCACGGCTGCGGCACACTGCCGCCATGGACCTGCTCTTCGTTGCCGACCCGCTGGACGGGTTCAAGACCCACAAGGACTCCACCTTCGCCATGATGCGCGAGGCCGCCCGACGCGGCCATGCGCTGTGGGCCACCGAGCCGGACGGGCTGAGCTGGCAGCGCGGCGGCGCGGTGCAGGCGCGGGCGCGGCGCATCGCGCTCACCGGCCGCTCGGGTGCCGGTGTGGACGACTGGTACACCGTGGAGGACTCGGCAACGCGCCCGCTGCGCGAGTTCGGCGCCGTGCTGATGCGCCAGGACCCGCCGTTCGACAGCGAGTACTTCTACGCCACCCACCTGCTGGAGCGGGCCGAGAAGGAAGGCGCGAAGGTCTTCAACTCGCCGCGCGCGCTGCGCGACCACCCCGAGAAGCTCGCGATCCTGGAGTTCCCGGAGTTCATCGGCCCCACGCTGGTCACGCGCTCGGCCGACGACATCCGCGCCTTCCATGCCGAGCAGCGCGACATCATCCTCAAGCCGCTGGACGGCATGGGCGGCATGGGCATCTTCCGGGTCAAGGACGACGGCCTGAACCTGGGCAGCATCATCGAGACGCTCAACCGCGACGGCGCGCAGACCGTGATGGTGCAGCGCTACCTGCCGGCGATCAGCGCGGGCGACAAGCGCGTGCTGGTGATCGGCGGCGAGCCCGTGCCGTTCTCGCTGGCGCGCATCCCCCAGGGCAGCGAGGTGCGCGGCAACCTGGCCGCCGGCGGCAAGGGCGTCGCGCAGCCGCTCACCGCGCGCGACCGCGAGATCGCCGAGGCCATCGGCCCCACGCTGGCGGCCCGCGGCCTGCTGCTCATCGGCCTGGACGTGATCGGCGAGCACCTCACCGAGATCAACGTGACCAGCCCCACCTGCTTCCAGGAGATCACCGACCAGGCCGGCTTCGACGTGGCGGCGATGTTCGTGGACGCGCTGGAGCGGGCGGTGGCCGGGGGATGAGCAGGGGTGCGCGGCGAGGCCGCAGGGCGACCGGTTCCGCTCATGTCCCCCGCGCCGGGCGTCGCCCGACGCTCCTCCTTTACTTCGCTACACCGGTCGCCCTGCGCCCTCGCGGCTGCCGTTCGTGCGGTTTGACAGGCGAACAGCCACCACGGTGGATGGCAGAGGGTGGGGTGTCCCCCGCAGCGAAGTAAAGGAGGAGGTCCGGGCGCAGCCCGGGCCGGAGGACATGAGCGGAGGGGGGCACCCCACCCTCTGCAGAGCCAACCGTGAACAGTCCGTCGGCTCAGCCGCCAAGGGACAATCGCCCCATGGCCCTGCTCACCCTCACCCACGCCCACCTCGCCTTCGGCCATGTGCCCCTGCTCGACGGGGCGGATTTTTCGCTGGAGGCCGGCGAGCGCGTCGGCCTGATCGGCCGCAACGGCACCGGCAAGTCCTCGCTGCTGAAGATCCTGGCCGGGCTGGAGCGGCCCGACGACGGCAGCCTGCAGCTGCAGTCGGGCGTGCGCATCGTCTACGTGCCGCAGGAGCCGGTATTCAGCGAGGCCGCCACCGTGTTCGACACCGTGGCCGAAGGCGTGGCCGAGGCGCGCGCGCTGCGCGAGCGCTTCGAGGCGCATGCGCCCGGCGACGACCTGGATGCGCTGCAGACGCGCCTGGAGGCGCTGGGCGGCTGGACCTGGGAGCAGCGCGTGGACGAGACGCTGCAGCGGCTGCGCCTGGACCCGGCTGCCGTGATGGGCAGCCTGTCGGGCGGCACGCGCTAGCGCGTGGCCCTGGCGCGCGCGCTGGCCGCCCAGCCCGACGTGCTGCTGCTCGACGAGCCGACCAACCACCTCGACCTGGAAGCCATCGACTGGCTGGCCGGGTTGCTGACCTCCTTCCGCGGCGCGTTGGTGCTCATCACCCACGACCGCGCCTTCCTCGATGCTGTGGCCACCCGCATCGTCGAGCTGGACCGCGGCCAGCTGCGCGGCTACCCCGGCAACTTCGCGGCCTTCGAGGCCGCCAAGCAGCGGGAGCTGGAGGCCGAGGCGCTGGCCAACGCGCGCTTCGACAAGCTGCTGGCCCAGGAAGAGGTGTGGATCCGCAAGGGCGTGGAGGCGCGGCGCACGCGCAGCGTGGCGCGGGTGGCGCGGCTGCACAAGCTGCGCGAGGAGCACCGGGCTCGGCGGGAACAGCAGGGCCGGGTGCGCCTGGACGTTGACCGCGGTGCCGCGAGCGGCAAGCTGGTGGCCGAGCTGGAGGGCGTGACCAAGGCCTTCGGCGGCCGGCCGGTGGTGCAGGATTTCTCCGCCATCTTCCTGCGCGGCGACAAGGTGGGCCTGGTGGGCCCCAACGGCGCCGGCAAGACGACGCTGCTCAAGCTCATCCTGGGCCAGCTGGCGCCCGACAGCGGCCGGGTGCGCACGGGGGCCAACCTCACCATCGCCTACTTCGACCAGATGCGCGACGCGCTGGACCCGGACAAGACCCTGGCCGACACCATCAGCCCGGGCAGCGAGTGGATCGAGATCGGCAGCCAGCGCAAGCACGTCATGAGCTACCTGGGCGACTTCCTCTTCGCCCCGGCGCGCGCCAACTCGCCGGTGCGCAGCCTGTCCGGCGGCGAGCGCAACCGGCTGCTGCTGGCGCGCCTGTTCGCGCGGCCGGCCATCGTGGTGGTGCTGGACGAGCCCACCTTCGACCTGGACATCGAGTCGCTGGAGCTGCTGGTAGAGCTGCTGCAGGACTACGTCGGGACGGTGTTCCTGGTCAGCCACGACCGCCGCTTCGTGGACAACGTGGTCACCAGCACCGTGGTGGCCGAGGGCGAGGGCCGCTGGCGCGAGTACGAAGGCGGCATCACCGACTGGCAGGCCCAGGCAGCGCGCAGTCCGGCCGCGGCCGAGGCGGCCCGACCGGCCGCCCCCGCCGCCCCGGCGGCGGCCCCGGCGCCCACCGCCCCGCGCAGCGCCGAACCGCGCCGCAAGCTCAGCTACAAGGAGCAGCGCGAGCTCGACGATCTGCCCGCGCGCATCGAGGCCCTGGAGAAGGAACAG
Source organism: Burkholderiales bacterium (assembly GCA_016213265.1). Taxonomy (GTDB): domain Bacteria; phylum Pseudomonadota; class Gammaproteobacteria; order Burkholderiales; family Burkholderiaceae_C; genus Ideonella. Next base: position 34,867 of record JACRBA010000207.1, read on the forward strand.
GCCGAACTCGCCGTGCTCATCGGCGGCACCACGCTCTACACCGAATCACCCCAGCGCATCACCGAGGTCACCACCCGCCACGCCGCCATCGAGGACGAGCTGATGGCGCTGCTGGAGCGCTGGGAAACCCTCTCCCAGCGAGGCTGAAAACGAAAAGGCCCGCGGAAGCGGGCCGTCCCATCCAGGGCGTGCGCGGGTCCGGCTTGGCCGGCCCGCTGCGCGAGCCCCCTCGGGGGGCAGCCCCCGGGAGGGGGCGTGGGGGCGAAAGATCAATCGGCGTACTGGCCGGCGGCCTTGATCACCGGGCCCCACTTGTTGATCTCGGCCTCGACGAACTTCTTGTGCTCGGCGGGGTTCACGCGCCCGTCGGTGACGATGACGGCGCCGAGGGCCTGCTCGCGCTTGTCGAACTCGGCGTCCTTCAGCGCGGTTTTCAGGGCGGCGTTCACCTTGTCCAGCACCGCCTTGGGCGTGCCCTTGGGGGCGTACAGGCCGTGCCAGATCGACACGTTGAAGCCCTTCAGGCCCGATTCGTCCAGCGTGGGCAGCTTGGCCAGCGCCGGGGTGGTCAGGCGCTTGGACGTGGTCACGGCGAAGGCCTTCACCTTGCCCGATTCGATCTGGCTGGTGGTGTTGGTCGTCTGGTCGCACATCAGGTCGACCTGGCCGCCGAGCAGGTCGGTCATGGCCGGGGCGGTGCCCTTGTAGGGCACGGTGGTCATGTCGATCTTCACGCTCTGCTGGAACAGCAGGCCGCACAGGTGCGAGGCAGAGCCCAGGCCCGCATTGGCCAGGTTGATCTTGCCGCGGTTGGCCTCGAGCCACTTCGTCAGATCAGCGTAGCTGTTGGCCGTCAGGGCGGTCTTGCCGATCAGCGTCATGGGCACTTCGTTGATGAGGCCAAGGTACTCGAAGTCGTCCAGCGTCTTGTACTGCAGCGTGCGGTACAGGGCGGGCGAGGTGGCCATGCCGATGTGGTGCAGCAGCAGCGTGTAGCCGTCCGGGGCGGCCTTGGCCACCTTGGTGGCGCCCAGCGTGCCGCCGGCGCCGCCGACGTTCTCGATCACGATGGTGCCGCCCAGCGGCTTGCGCAGGGCTTCGGCCAGGTCGCGCGCGACCTTGTCGGTGGGGCCGCCGGCCGCGAACGGCACGACGATGGTGACGGGCTTTTCGGGGTACTCGGCCAGGGCGGAGCCGGCAACGGCGAAGGCGGCGAGGGCAAGGGCAAGGCGTTTCATGGCGTGCTTCACGAGGGGGAGCGCTGAGGTGGCCCATGCTAGCCAGCGGCCTGCCTGTGCCACATCGGGAACTACGTAAGGGGCCACCCTGAACGGGCTAGCATGCCGTCCTTCACGCCACGCCCGCCTCGCACCACGCCATGGACCAGCCCGCCCGCCCGCCCCGCGTCATCCGCTTCGACCCCGCGCCGGCCACGGCCCCGGTGATCGACCACCCCCGGCCGGAGCGCCGCGAGGTGGGCGACCCCGAGCGCCGCACCTGGGTGCTGCACGAAAGCGCCGAAGAGGGCCTGGCCGCCGGCATCTGGGAATGCGAGCCGGGCCGCTGGCGCATCGCCTTCGGCCCGCGCGAGCACGAGTACTTCATCGTGCTCGAAGGCGTGTGCCGTGTGCACGACGCCAGCGGCCACGTCGAGACCTTCGGCCCGGGTCAGGCGGTGGTGCTGCCGCCCGGCTTCGAGGGCTCGTTCGAGGTGGTCGAGCGCCTGCGCAAGCACTTCGTGATCATCGAGAAGTAGCCGACTCGGCGGCGATCTCGCGCAGGGCCTGCTCGTAGGCCTCGGGGGGCTGGCCGCCCTGGATCAGGTAGCGGTCGTTCACGATGACGGAGGGCACGGCCTGGATGCCGTCGGCCTGCCAGCGGGCCTCGGCCTCGCGCACGTCGTCGGCATGGGCGCCGCTGGCGATCACCTCGCGGGCGGCGGCCGGGTCCAGGCCCGCCTCCTCGGCGGCGCGCGCCAGCACGTCGGCGTCACCCGGGTTCTCGCCGCGGCCGTGGTAGGCGCGCAGCAGGGCGTGCTTGAGCGCGCGCTGCGGCGCCTCGCCCTGCAGGCCGGCCCAGTGCAGCAGGCGGTGCGCGTCGAACGTGTTCCACACCCGGACACGGTCACCGAAGCTGAAGCCCACCGGGGCGCCGCGCTCGCGCAGCATGGCCCGATTGCGCTCCAGCTGCTCCGGACTCAAGCGGTACTTGCGCTGCAGGTGCTCGGCCGCGTCCTCGCCCTCGGGCGCCATCTGCGGGTTGAGCTCGAAGGGGTGCACCTGCAGTTGCACGGTGATCTCGGGCCCCAGGCGCTCGAGCGCCCGCTCCAGCCCGTTCAGGCCCACGGCGCACCAGGGGCAGGCGATGTCCGAAACAAAGTCGATCTTCATGCGCGCAGTCTAGGCGCGGCAGATCAGTCGTACTTGCGGGCGTCCTCGATGACCTTGCCGTCGTTGGGCAGGCTGCCGGGTGGCAGCAGCTCCACGGCGCCGCGCAGCTTGGTCACATCGCGGATGCTGTCGGCGATGCGCTCGGCCAGGCCGGCGGGGGCGCCATCGGCCTCCACCTTGAGCGTCATGCGGTCGTTGGCCATCTCGCCTTCCACCACCAGGCGGCCGCGGCGCGCCTCGGGGTGGCGGCGCAGCACCTCGGCCACCTGGCCAGGGTGGACGAACATGCCGCGCACCTTGGCGGTCTGGTCGGCGCGGCCGAGCCAGCCGCGGATGCGCTGCTGGGTGCGGCCGGTGGGGCAGGGGCCGGGCAGGATGGCCGAGAGATCGCCGGTGCCGAAGCGCACCAGCGGGTAGTCCGGGTTCAGCGTGGTGACCACCACCTCGCCCACCTCGCCGTCGGGCACCGGGTCGCCGGTGCCGGGGCGCACGATCTCCACGATCACGCCTTCGTCCACCACCAGGCCTTCGCGGGCCGGCGTCTCGTAGGCGATCAGGCCCAGGTCAGCCGTGGCGTAGCACTGGAAGGCGGCGATGCCGCGCTCGGCGAACCACTGGCGCAGCGACGGCGGCAGCGCTTCGCCGCTGACCATGGCCTTGGTGAAGGACAGCCGCTGGCCGGTCTCCTCGGCCTTTTCCACCAGGATGCGCAGGAAGCTCGGTGTGCCGATGTAGCCGTGCGGCTTCAGCTCGGCCACCGCCTGCAGCTGCAGCTCGGTGTTGCCGATGCCGCCCGGGAACACGGTACAGCCCACCGCGTGGGCGCCGGTCTCCATCATCGAGCCGGCGGGGGTGAGGTGGTAGCTGAAGCTGCAGTGCACCAGGTCGCCGGCGCGGAAGCCCGCGGCATGGATGGCGCGCGCCATGCGCCAGTAGTCGGGCGCGGCGCCCTCGGGCTCGTAGATGGGCCCGGGGGACTGGAACACGCGCCGCGCGCCGGTGGCGTGTGGCAGGCCGGTCCAGCCGACGGCGGCAAAGCCGCCGAAGGGGTCGTGCACCGGTGCGCTGCCGGCCGCGGCGCGGGCCGCCTGCTGGCGCGCCAGCAGCTCGCTCTTGCGCACCACCGGCAGCCGCGCCAGGGCCTCGCGGCTGGCCACGCCCGAGGCGTCCACCCCGCGCAGCAGCTCGGCGTAGGCGCCCGCCCGGGCACGGGCATGGCTCACCACGCCGGGCAGGGCCGCCATCAGCGCGGCTTCGCGCTCGGCCGCCGGGCGTGTTTCCAGGGCATCGTAGAAACTCATCACTCGTCCTCGCTCCAGCGCGCCAGGCGCTTCTTCAGCTCGTCGGTGAAGCGGCGCACGGCGGCGCTGCTGTCCAGCGTGTGGCGGTCCCACTCGGGCACCTGGCGCGAGGGCCGCTTCGCCAGCCGCGCCTCGATGGCGGTGTCCGTCAGCGCCAGCTCCACCACGCGCAGCCCTTTCCACTCGAAGCCGTCGCCGCGCTCGGCCAGCACCCGCGTGTCACGCAGGCTGCGCTTCAGCCCCAGCAGCGCCTCCGCCGGCCTGAAGGGCGGCAAGGCGAATCCGAAGTCGTCGTCGCTCATGGGCGTGCGCTCCTCAGGCGAGCCAGCGTTTGCGGCGCTTGTAGCTCTTCACGTCCTTGAAGCTCTTGCGGTCGCCGCCGCCCATGCCGAGGTAGAACTCCTTCACGTCCTCGTTCTCGCGCAGGGCCTTGGCCTCGCCGTCCATCACGATGCGGCCGTTCTCCAGGATGTAGCCGTAGTCGGCGTACTTCAGCGCGATGTGGGTGTTCTGCTCGGCGAGCAGGAAGGTGACCTTCTCGCGGGTGTTCAGGTCCTTCACGATCTCGAACACCTCTTCCACGATCTGCGGCGCCAGACCCATGCTGGGCTCGTCCAGCAGCACCATCTTGGGGTTGGCCATCAGCGCGCGGCCGATGGCGCACATCTGCTGCTCGCCGCCCGAGGTGTAGGCGGCCTGGCTGGTGCGGCGCGTCTTCAGGCGCGGGAAGTAGGTGTAGACCTTCTCCAGCGTCTCGGCCACGGCCGCCTTGCCGTCACGGCGCGGGTAGGCGCCGGTCATGAGGTTCTCCTCGATGGTGAGGTGGGCGAAGCAGTGGCGGCCTTCCATCACCTGGATGACCCCGCGCTCCACCATCTCGGCCGGGCTCAGGCGCTCGATGCGTTCGCCGCGCAGGTCGATCGAGCCCTTGGTGACGTCACCGCGCTCGCCGGCCAGCAGGTTGCTCACCGCCCGCAGCGTGGTGGTCTTGCCCGCGCCATTGCCGCCCAGCAGCGCCACCACGCTGCCCTCGGGCACCTGCAGCGACACGCCCTTGAGCACGAGGATCACATGGTTGTAGATCACCTCGATGCCGTTGACGTTGAGAAGCACGTTGCTCATATGGCTCCATCGATTCAGCGGTGCCCGCAGCCGCAGGCTGCCAGGCACCCTTCAAGTGCCGCCGTGGATCCGGCTCAGCCGGTCCACTGGCGGCGCCCCCTGGCGGGGGAGGCGGCGCCAGCCGCCTCGGGGGTGGTCAGCTTTGGCAGTCCGCCGGCGCGCGCCGCGTCAGCTTCTTGTCGCCCGCGTACTTGTCGGCGGCGGCCTTGACCATCGGCTTGATGATCTGCTCGTCGGCCTGGTACCAGTCGGACGAGAAGTCCCACTTGGCGCCGTCCCAGGTGTGCACACGGGCCCAGGTGGAGCCCATGTGGTCCTGGCACGAGGTGCTCACCGGGCGGATCACGCCAGTCAGGCCCAGCTTGTCCAGCGCCCTGGCGTCGAGCGACAGGTTTTCCAGGCCCCAGCGCACCTGCTCGCCCGTCATCACCTTGCCCTTGCCGAAGCGCTCCTGCGCGCGGCGCACGGCCTCGATGGCCATGGCCTGGATGATCACGCCGCGGGTGTAGAGCACGGAGCCCACCTCGTCCTTGGGCCCGGTGCCCTGGCCCTTGTCGTGCACGAACTTCAGGATGTCCTGGATCACCTTGGGCTGCTGGCCCGAGGTGTTCAGCGCCAGCGCGTTGTAGCCCTTGGCGCCGGCGCCGACGTCCTTCACGTCCGGCTCGGCGCCGGCCCACCACACGCCGTACATCTTCTCGCGCGGGTAGCCGGTGGCCTGCGCTTCCTTCAGCGCGGTGGAGTTCATCACGCCCCAGCCCCACAGCAGCACGTAGTCGGGGCGCTGCTGGCGTACCTGCAGCCAGGCGGATTTCTGCTCCACGCCGGGCGCCGTGACGGGGATCTTCACCAGCTCGAAGCCGTGCATGCGCTGGCGCTCCTCCAGCAGCGGCATCGGCTCCTTGCCGAAGGGGCTGTCGTGGTAGACGAGCGCGATCTTCTTGCCCTTGAGCTTGTCCAGCCCGCCTTCCTTCTTGCCCAGGTGCTGGATCAGGATGTCGGCGGCCGTCCAGTAGCTGCCCATCAACGGGAAGTTCCACTTGAACACGCCGCCGTCCTGGCTGGCCGACAGGCCGTAGCCCAGCGTGATCAGCGGGATCTTGTCGGCGGGCACCTTGTCGGTCAGCGCGAAGGTGATGCCCGTGGCCTGCGGGTCGAACACGGTGGCGTTCTTGCCCTTCAGGCGTTCGTAGCACTCCACGCCCTTGTCGGTGGCGTAACCGGTCTCGCACTCCTCGAAGGTGAGCTTGACGCCGTTCACGCCGCCGTCGCGGGCGTTGATCATCTTGATGTAGTCCTGCTTGCCGTTGGCCCACGGCGTGCCGTTGGGCGCGTAGGGGCCGGTGCGGTAGACCAGCAGGGGGAAGAACTGCTCCTTGGCCTGGGCGTGGGCCGCGGGTGCGGTGGCCAGCGCCGCGAGGCCCGAGACGGCCACGAGGGCAGCGGCGGTCAGGGTCTTCATCTTCGTCGTCATGTCTACCTCCAGGGGTGGGGAGTCAAGAAGCAGGGTGCTTCGCCCTGCGGTGTGGGAAACGGGTGCGGCGGCGTCAGTGGGGGAAGGGCCACAGGCGCAGCTTCTCGCGGGCGGTGGACCACAGCCGCGCGATGCCGTGCGGCTCCACCACCAGGAAGAACACGATCAGCGCGCCGAAGATCATGTAGGTCAGGTGCGAGGCCAGGGCGGTGTCGATGGGCACGCCCAGGGTGGCGGGCAGCGCGTCCAGGAAGATGGGCAGCAGCACGATGAAGGCCGCGCCGAAGAAGCTGCCGGCGATGGAGCCCAGGCCGCCGATGATCACCATGAACAGCAGCTGGAAGGAACGGTCCACCGAGAAGGCCGCCGGCTCCCACGAGCCCAGGTGCACGAAGCCCCACAGGCCGCCCGCCACGCCCACGATGAAGGAGCTCACCGCAAAGGCGCTGAGCTTGGCGTAGACCGGGCGGATGCCGATGACGGCCGCGGCCACGTCCATGTCGCGCATGGCCATCCATTCGCGGCCGATGTGGCCGCGCACCAGGTTCTTGGCCATGAGGGCGAACACGGTGACGAAGGCCAGGCAGAACAGGTACTTCTGCGCCGGCGTCTCGATGGGCATGCCGAAGACGTTCAGGCCCGCCACGCTCACCGAGCCCGAGGCCGAGTCGTTGGTGAACCAGCGGATGCGCAGGAAGGCCCAGTCGGTGAAGAACTGCGCGGCCAGCGTGGCCACCGCCAGGTACAGGCCGCGGATGCGCAGCGAGGGCACGCCGAACAGCACGCCCACCACCGTGGCGCACAGGCCGCCCAGCAGCAGCGCGGCGATCAGCGGCATGCCGTCGATGCGCACGAAGAAGTTGTAGGCCCCGTAGGCGCCGATGGCCATGAAGGCACCCGTGCCCAGCGAGATCTGGCCGCAATAGCCCACCAGGATGTTCAGCCCCAGCGCCGCCATGGCGAGGATGAGGAAGGGCACGAAGATGGCCCGCAGCATGTACTCGCTGGCCAGGAAGGGCACGGCCACGAAGGCCAGCGCGATGAGCGCCAGGATCACCACCTTGTCCTGCACGACCGGGAAGATCTGCTGGTCGGCGTGGTAGCTGGTCTTGAACTGGCCGTTCTCACGGTAGAGCATGTGTTTCTCCTGTTCCGCCGTGCGCGATCAGACGCGGTCGATGATCTTTTCGCCGAACAGCCCCTGCGGCCGGAACAGCAGGAACACCAGCGCCAGCACGTAGGCGAACCAGATCTCGATGCCGCCGCCCAGGCTGGGGCCGATGTAGACCTCGCTGAGCTTCTCGCCCACGCCGATGAGCAGCCCGCCGATGATGGCGCCGGGCACCGAGGTGAGCCCGCCCAGGATCACCACCGGCAGCGCCTTGAGCGCCACCTGCTGCAGGGAGAACTGCACGCCCAGCTTGCTGCCCCAGATGACGCCGGCCACCAGCGCGGCGAAGCCGGCCACCGACCACACGATCACCCAGATGCGACAGCGGGATGCCGATGGACTGCGCGGCCTGGTGGTCGTCGGCCACCGCGCGCAGCGCGCGTCCGGTGGCCGTCTTCTGGAAGAACAGCGACAGCCCGGCCACCAGCGCCGCGGCGATGAGCGCGGCGTACAGGTCTTCCTTGTTCAGCAGCACGCCGCCTTCGAACGTGCTCTCGAACAGGAAGATCGGGTCCTTCGGCATGCCGATGTCGATCTTGTAGATGTCCGAGCCGAACAGCGTCTGGCCGAAGCCGTCCATGAAGTAGCTGATGCCCAGCGTGGCCATCAGCAGGGTGATGCCCTCCTGGTTGACCAGCTTGCCCAGCACGAAGCGTTCGATGGCCCAGGCCACCGCCACCATCAGCGCCATGGCCGCGACGAAGGCCATCAGGTTCGCCAGCACCGGGTTGTCGAAGCCCAGCCACTTGGGGAACCACTCGGAAAAGCGCGCCATGGCCAGCGCGGCGAACAGCACCATCGCGCCCTGGGCGAAGTTGAAGACGCCCGAGGCCTTGAAGATGAGCACGAAGCCGAGCGCGATGAGCGAATACAGCATGCCTGCCATCAGGCCGCCGAAGAGGGTCTCAAGGAAAAAGCCCATGGTCCGTCGCGTCCTTCAGTGGCTGGTGCCCAGGTAGGCGCTGATCACGTCGGGGTTGGTGCGCACCTCCTCGGGCGTGCCGTCGCCGATCTTCTTGCCGTAGTCGAGCACCACCACGCGGTCGGAGATGTCCATCACCACGCCCATGTCGTGCTCGATCAGCACGATGGTGGTGCCGAATTCGTCGTTCACGTCGAGGATGAAGCGGCACATGTCCTGCTTCTCCTCCACGTTCATGCCGGCCATGGGCTCGTCGAGCAGCAGCACCTGCGGCTCCATGGCCAGCGCGCGGCCCAGGTCCACGCGCTTTTGCAGGCCGTAGGGCAGGCGGCCCACGGGCGTCTTGCGCCAGGCCTGGATCTCCAGGAAATCGATGATGCGCTCGACGAAGGCGCGGTGCGCCACCTCCTCGCGCTCGGCCGCGCCGTAGCGGATGGCCTGCTGGAAGATGTTGGTCTTCATCTTCAGGTTGCGGCCGGTCATGAGGTTGTCGATCACGCTCATGCCCTTGAACAGCGCCAGGTTCTGGAAGGTGCGCGCCACGCCCATCTCGGCCACCTGGCGCGAGTTCATGTGGCTGAAGGTCTGGCCGCGGAAGGTGATCTTGCCTTCCTGGGGCGTGTAGACGCCGTTGATGCAGTTGAGCATCGAGCTCTTGCCGGCGCCGTTGGGGCCGATGATGGCCCGCACCTCGTGCTCGCGCACGTTGAAGCTGATATCGGTGAGCGCCTTGACGCCGCCGAAGCGCAGGCTGATGTTCTGCACGTCGAGGATCACGTCGCCCACGCGGCGCTGTTTGCCCTGGGGCGTCATGGCCTGTCCTTCCATGGCGGCGCCCGCGGGGGCCGCCGTGCGCGCATCCGCGCGGGTGATGGTGTCGGCGCTCATGCGGCCCTCCGCACCGTGTCGAAGGTCTTCACGTCCTGGATCTTCAGCGTGGCGCTCACGCTGCCGGTGCGCCCGTCCTCGAACTTCACCGCGGTCTCGATGAACTGCTCGGGCCGGCCGGCGTACATGGCGTCGACCAGCACGCCGTACTTGTCGGCGATGTAGCCGCGCTTGACCTTGCGGGTGCGCGTCATCTCGCCGTCGTCGGCATCGAGCTCCTTGTGCAGCACCAGGAAGCGGTGGATCTGGCTGCCGGCCAGCAGCTCGTCGCGCGCCAGGTCGGCATTGACCTGCTCCACGCAGTCGCGGATGAGCGCGTACACCTCGGGCTTGCCGGCGAGGTCGGTGTAGCCGGCGTAGGGCAGGCCGCGCTTCTCGGCCCAGTTGCCCACGGCCTCGAAGTCGATGTTGATGAAGGCGCAGACGCGGTCGCGCTTGTCGCCGAAGGCCACCGCCTCCTTGATGTGCGGGAAGAACTTGAGCTTGTTCTCCACGTACTTGGGCGCGAACATCGCGCCGTCGTTGGCGCCGCCCATCAGCCGCCCCACGTCCTTGGCGCGATCGATGATCTTCAGGTGGCCGCCGGCATCGAGGAAGCCGGCGTCGCCCGTGTGGTACCAGCCGTCGGCGGTGAGCACCTCGGCGGTGGCCTGCGGGTTCTTGTAGTACTCCTTGAGCAGGCCGGGCGACTTCACCAGCAGCTCGCCCGAGTCGGACAGCTTGATCTGCACGCCGTCCACCGGCACGCCCACGGTGTCGGCCTTGGCCTCGTGGTCGGGCTGCAGGCACACGAACACCGCCGTCTCGGTGGAGCCATACAGCTGCTTCAGGTTCACGCCGATAGAGCGGTAGAAGCTGAACAGATCCGGGCCGATGGCCTCGCCCGCCGTGTAGGCCACGCGCACCCGCGACAGCCCGAGCGTGTTGCGCAGCGGGCCGTAGATGGCGAGATTGCCGATGGCGTAGTGCAGCCGGTCGAGCAGGCCCACCGGCTTGCCGTCCATCAGCGCGGTGCCCACGCGCTTGGCCAGGCCCATGAAGTGGTGGAACAGCGCGCGCTTCGGGCGCGCGGCGTCCTCCATGCGGATCATCACCGAGGTGAGCATGCCCTCGAAGATGCGCGGCGGCGCGAAGTAGTAGGTGGGGCCGATCTCCTTGAGGTCGATGGAGACCGTGGCCGCGGACTCGGGGCAGTTGACGATGTAGCCGCAGGCCAGCCACTGCGCGAAGCTGAAGATGTTCTGGCCGATCCACGCGGGCGGCAGGTAGGCCAGCACTTCCTCGCTCTCCGTCAGGCGGTCGAAGTGCTTGCCCGCGGCGGCGCGGTCGAGCAGCGAGAAGTGCGTGTGCACCACGCCCTTCGGGTTGCCGGTGGTGCCCGAGGTGAAGAACATGGCGGCGACGTCGTCGGCGTGCCCGCGGCCTACTTCGTCGTCGAACAGCCGGGGATGCGCATGGTCGTGGGCGCGACCGTCCTCGAGCAGTGCATCGAGCGAGGCCAGCCCGGGCTCCTGGTAGTTGCGCAGGCCGCGCGGGTCATCGAACCAGATGCGGGCCAGCCCGGCGCACTGCTCGCGGATCTCGAGCAGCTTGTCCACCTGCTCCTGGTCTTCCACCACCGCGAACGCCACCTCGGCGTTGTTCAGCGGAAAGACGAACTCGGCGGCGGCCGCGTCCTGATACAGCGGCACCGGCACGGCGCCCAGCGCCTGGGCGGCGAGCATGGTGGCCGTCAGCCGGGGACGGTTGTCGCCGATCACCACGATGTGCTGGCCGCGCTTCAGGCCAGCGGCGGCCAGGCCGCAGGCCAGGTGGCGCACCTGCTGCGCCAGCTGCGACCAGGTGGTGGTCTGCCAGATGCCGTATTCCTTCTCGCGCAGCGCGGCCGCATGCGGGCGGCGTGACGCGTGCTCCAGCATCAGGCGCACAAAGGTGGTCTGCACGGCGGGTGTCTCCTTGTGTGTCACCGGCGAGGTCGGGCCTGCCGGTGTGCGGTGCATCGTAGGCCGAAGTTTGACGCCGTGTTGTCGGTTGGACGACAATCTTCGGGCCTCTTTCCCTGGGACTTTCCCGAGGCCGCCCGCTGCCATGCTCACCTCGACCACCCCGCCCCTGCGCCACCGGGCGCGTTCGCTCAGCCGCGTTGAACTCGAGGGGATCGCCTGGTTGGCGTTGCTGGAGCCGGGGGACCGCGAGCGGGCCGCTGAGAGCCTGATGGTGGCCCACGCCGAGCCGGGTGAGTTGATCTGCCGCATCGGCCGGCCCGCCACCTTCTGGTTCGGCGTCATCGACGGGCTGCTGAAGATGAGCAACGAGCCCGGGGCCGGTGCGCCCATCACCTTCACCGGCGTGCCGCCCGGCGCCTGGTTCGGCGAGGGCACCCTGCTCAAGCGCGAGCCCTACCGCTACAACATCGAGACGCTGCGCAAGAGCCGCGTGGCGGGCCTGCCCATCGAGACCTTCCACGATCTGCTGGCGCGCAGCATCCCCTTCAACCGTTTCGTGCTCAACCAGCTCAACGAGCGCCTGGGCCAGTTCATCGCTGCGCGCGAGACCGACCGCCTGGGCGACCCCGACACGCGCGTCGCACGCAACCTGGCGGCGCTGTTCCACCCCGTGCTCTACCCGGGCGTCGGCCAGCTCCTGCGCATCACCCAGCAGGAGATGGCCTACCTCGTGGGCCTGTCGCGCCAGCGTGTGAACCAGGCGCTGCGCACGCTGCAGGCGGCCGGCCTCATCGCCATCGAGTACGGTGGCCTGCGGGTGCTGGATCTGGACGGGTTGCGGCGGTATGCGCCCACCGTGGCGGCGGGCTGACGCCACCCGAACGTTCAGCGAGCGAACGCGACATCTGCACGCACTGGCGGGCCGCGGGCCCTACACAGCCCGGGGGAGCGCCCCCTACATTGCCGGTTCCAATTCGTTACACCCGAGGGACCCCATGCAGCTTCGCCCCGCCCTGGCCCTGGCCGCCCTGGCCGCCACCGTCTCCCTGCCCAGCCACGCCGCCCTGGAAACCATGGTGGCCTACGACGCCTTCGTCTCCGTGGATGGCGACATCGACCGAAACCTCTGGGGCCCGACCTACGGGCCGGTGGAGCAGAAGCGCTACATCAACGACGCGGGCCAGCTGGAGCTCGGCCAGCGTGTGCTGGCCAAGAACACCACCAGCACCGGGCTGACGGCGGCCTCGTACGGACTGGGCTTCTACGACCCGGCCAAGGTGAAGGAGATCGCCGCGACGGTGGCCGTGCTGGGCATCGGTACCGAGCCCTGCGCGGCGAACACCGACACGGGCGTCTCCATGGTCCGCCTGGCCGGCAGCTTCTTCAACAGCGGCGGCAAGACCAGCGGCAGCCAGGTCAACGACGTCATTGCCCAGGTCCGCTTCGAGCGCGGTGCGGCGAGCACGGCACCCGAGGGCTACACGAACATCGTGGCCCGGGTCGACAAGTGCACCGCGGCCGACTGCTCCACCACCACGCAGCTGTTCCGTCAGCAGCTCGGCACCAGCGTGGCGCCGGCCACGGCGGTTCGCCTGTACCTGCGCTGGGACCAGGCCGCCAAGACCTTCCACTTCCGCCGCGGGACCGATCCGTACGTGACCCACACCTACACCATGGCCGACACGGTGACGCCCAGCCAGCCCTTCAAGGCCCTGCAGGTGCGCAGCATGGTGGAGAACTGCGCCACGGCCGGCGCGGTGCGCAGCGGCTGGGCCGCCGCCACCTTCGACACCGTCTACGTGAACGCCAGCGCCGACCGCGCGCCCACCCCCTGAGGCGGTGTGGCTGGCCGGCCGCTCAGTGCGGCCAGCCAGCCGCCAGGGCGGCGGTGACCGCCGCCGCGCTGCCGCCGGCCAGGCCCTGGTGGTGCTGGCCGGCCCACAGCGGCGTGAAGCCGCTGTCACCGCGCGCCTCGGCCCAGTTGCGCAGGGGCGCCATGGCACCGGTGGCCAGGGGAAACGCCGGTGCCAGGGGGCTCATCGGGCCCCACTCGCGCATCGCCCGGTTGACGATGCCCCGCGCCGGGCGGCCGGTGAACACGTTCGTCAGGGCCGTGGGCCCCCCCGCCCGCAGGGCGGCACGGTGCAGGGGCGTGGTGAGCGCCTCGTCGCACAGCAGGTACGCCGTGCCGGCCTGCACACCGGCCACGCCCAGGGCGTGTGCGGCCCGCACCGTGGCCGCGTCCACCACGCCTCCGGCTGCGATCACCGGCACGCGCACCGCGCGCACGACGTGCGGCCACAGCGCCAGGCTGCCCATCTGCGTCGTGACGTCATCGCCGAGGAACATGCCGCGGTGGCCCCCGGCCTCCAGGCCCTGGGCGATCACCGCGTCGGCCCCGTGGGCCTCGAGCCAGCGCGCCTCTTCCACCGTGGTGGCCGAGGACAGCACCTTCGCGCCCCACGCCTTCACGCGCGCCAGCAGCGCCGGCTCCGGCAGGCCGAAGTGGAAGGTCACCACCGCCGGCCGGAACGGCTCCACCACGTCGGCCACCGCGTGGCTGAAGGGCGCCCGGCCGGGGCCGGCTGGCAGGGCGGACGGGTCGATGCCCGCCTGCGCGTAGGCGGGGCCGAGCGCCGCGCGCCAGCGCGCCATCGCCGCGTCGTCCGGGGCGGGGTCACGGTGACAGAAGAAGTTGACGTTGAAGGGCGCGTCGGTGGCCTGTCGCAAGGCCTGCAGTTCGTCGCGCAGCTGCTGCGGCGTGAGCATGGCTGCGGGCAGCGCACCCAGGCCGCCTGCGCGGCACACGGCGGCGGCCAGCGCGTGGCCCTGCACGCCCGCCATGGGCGCCTGCAGCACCGGGTGGGTGATGCCGAGCCAGCGGGCGAGGTCCATGGTGTGCGCCACCGAAGGAGGTGCTCAGTCGGCGCGGCGCAGCTGGCGCGCCAGCCAGGGGCTGGCCAGCAGCAGCAGCGCGCCGGCGCCGAGCGACGAACCGAGCAGGAACGCGAACAGCGGAATGCCGCTGCCGGCGAGCAGGCCTTCCAGCGCGCCGGCCAGGTAGTTGGCCACGCCGATGGCCGCCATCCACAGGCCCATCAGCAGGCCGGCCAGGCGCGCGGGCGCGGCGGCGGACACCAGCGACAGGCCCACCGGCGACAGCATCAGCTCACCGATGGTGTGCAGCAGGTACACCGCCGCGAGCCACTGCGGCCCCACCGTGCCCTGCACCTCGGCCCGCTGCTGGGCCATCACCATCACCACGAAGCCCAGGCCCAGCACCACCATGCCCCAGCCCTGTTTGGCGGGGTCGGACAGCGCGAAGCGCGAGCGGTCCAGCGCCGTCCAGCCGGCCGAGAACAGCGGGGCGAGCAGGATGATGGCCAGCGGGTTGATGGCCTGGAACCACGAGGCCGGGATCTCCTGGCCGAACGCGTGTCGGTCGGTCTGCGTGTCGGCGAACAAGGTCATCGACCCGCCGGCCTGCTCGAAGCCCATCCAGAAGAAGATGATGAAGAAGGCCACGATGCCGATGGCCACGAGCCGCCCGCGCTCCGCGGCGGTGAGCGGCGCCGCGCCGGCCGGTGGCCGGGCCACGGCCGCCACCGCGGCAGCCAGCCCCGCCAGGCCCAGCACGGCCTGCCCCGCGGCCGGCAGCGCCTGCCAGCCGGCGCGTACCCACGGCCACACGGCCAGCACCACCCCCACCCCCGCCACCGCCGCCACGCACAGCGCGGCCATCAGCCGCGCGTCGGCCAGGCCGCCCAGCGGCGGCTGGCCGGGCCGCAGGCCGGCGTCACCGAGGCGATGCTGGCCACGCCACAGCACGACCGAGCCGATGGCCATGCCCACGCCCGCGCTGGCGAAGCCGTAGTGCCAGCCCAGGCGCTCGCCCAGGGTGCCGGCCACCAGCGGTGCGAGAAAGGCGCCCAGGTTCACGCCCATGTAGAAGATGGTGTAGCCGCCGGCTCGGCGCGGGTCGCCCGGCGCGTAGAGCATGCCCACCATCGATGTGCTGTTGGGCTTGAAGAAGCCGTTGCCCACGATCAGCAGGCCCAGCGCCAGGTGCAGCAGCGGCTCGAAGGCCATGGCGAAGTGCCCCAGCATCATGATGAGCGCGCCGGCCACGGCCGCGCGGCGCGCGCCGAGCCAACGGTCGGCCAGGGTGCCGCCGATCAGCGGCGTCACGTACACCAGGCCGGTGTACAGGCCGTACAGCGCGAGCGCATCGGAGCGCGGCATGCCGAGGGCATTGACGAGGTAGAGCACCAGCAGGGCACGCATGCCGTAGTAGCTGAAGCGTTCCCACATCTCGGTGAAGAAGATCACCCGCAGGCCGGGCGGGTGGCGAGGCATCGTGTCGGTCATGAAGCAGCAGGGTTGCGCACCCCGGCGGCCACCCAGCCGGCCGGTACGTGCGGGGCGGCATTGTCGATGTGGCCGGTCTGGTCGTCGAAGAAGAAATCGGGCTCGAACTCGCGCAGGAAGGGCCCCTTGGGCAAGCCGCCGAGGAAGATGGCCTCGTCCACCTCGATCTGCCAGTCCATCAGCGTGCGGATGGCGCGCTCGTGCGCCGGCGCGCTGCGCGCGGTGACGAGCGCGGTGCGGATGCGCACGCCGTCGCCCGCGTCGTCGCTGCGCTGCAGGCGGTGCAGGGCCTCGAGCAGCGGCTTGAACGGTCCGGGCGGCAGCGGCGTGGCGGCGCGGCTCACCTCGTGGCGCTGGAAGGCGTCCAGCCCCTGGTCCTGGAAGATGCGCTCGGCCTCGTCGGAGAACAGCACCGCGTCGCCGTCGAAGGCGATGCGCAGCTCGTCCGGATGGGCCTCGGAGGCGCGGGCCGAATGCGGGTACACCTGCGCGGCGGGCACGCCGGCATCGAGCGCCTGGCGCACGTCCGGCAGGTGGGCCGAGAGGAACAGCGTGGCGCCCAGCGGCCTGAGGTAGCGCCAGGGCGAGGCGCCGCGCGTGAACGCGCCGCGCTCGATGGCCAGGCCGTAGTGCTTGGCCGAGCGGAACACGCGCAGCCCCGAGGCCGGGTCGTTGCGCGAGAGGATGACCACCTCCACGCGCGGCGCATCGGGCCGGGTGTTGAAGGCCAGCAGCTTGCGCGCGAGCGAGAACGCCACCCCGGGCTGCGCGGGCAGATCCAGGCGCTGCAGTTGCAGCTGCATGTAGGCGCGGTCGTCGCCCGCCTCGAACAGGCGGTTCTCCTCCTCGAAGTCGAACAGGGCACGCGAGGACAAGGCGACGACCAGACGACCGTCGAGGGTGGCGGGCATCGAGCCATGTTATCCCGCCAGACCCGCGCGGCGGCCTCCGCGCCGCGCCTGGCTAGTGCATGAAGCCGATGCTGGCTTTCTTGCCGGTGGGGGCGGGCAGGTCGTCGGGGGTGACCTGCTCGCGGCCGGCGAGGCGGGCGTTGCCGAAGCCGGTCATCCAGGCGCGGCGCATCTCGCGCGGGGGCATCTCTGCCAGCCGGGCGAGGGTGTCCTCGGCCGGCGCCGGCGCGAAGTGACGGCCCCAGTCGTGCTCGCCCCGGATGCCCTGGTACAGGCGCAGGGCGATGGCGCGTGCCGCGTCGGCATCGGGCATGTCGATCTCGAACACGTTGCAGCGGTTGAGGATGGGGTCGGGAATGCTCCGCTCGTCGTTGGCCGTGGCCACCCAGATGACCTGGCTGGCGTCGATGGGCACCTCGGCGAACTCGTCGGTGAAGGTGCCGGCCGTGTCGTGCTCCAGCAGGCTGTACAGCGAGCCCAGGGGGTCGTAGGCATGCTCGCCGCGCGCCTTGTCGATCTCGTCGACCACCATCACGGGGTTTGCGTAGGGGCCGTCGATCAGGGTCTCGAACACCTTGCCCGGCCGCGCGCCCTTCCACTGGCTGGACGCGCCGGACAGCACCCAGCCCGCCGTCAGCGAGCTCATGGACACGAAGCCCATGCCGGTGCCCAGCAGGCGCGCCACCTCGCGCGCGAAGTGCGTCTTGCCCACGCCGGGCGGGCCCAGCAGCAGCATGGGCGTGAGCTCCAGCGCGTCCTGGCTGTCCTGGCACAGGGCCAGCTGGCGCTTGAGGTCGTCGAGCACCTCGTGGAAGTTGGGCAGCTCGTCGTAGAGGTGGTCCATGGCCGGCAGGCCGCCGGGCTTGACCTGGAAGCGCTCAGGGCCGCGCTCGAGCATGCGCTCGTAGGTGGACCGCAGCGACTCGTGCTCGCGCGGCGGGAGCTTGTGCAGCCGCTTCTCGACGTCCTCCGTGCGGAAGAGGCTGCGCAGGCGCGCGATCGGCAACACGCCACCGAGGGCGGGCAGGCGTTGGGCGGATGTGGACATGCGAACCTCCGTCGACATCGGACACCGGCGCGGGCACCGTCGGAAAGAAAGATACCGCAAGCCGGCCGACGCTTCATTCAAGCAAGTCCGTTGCCTGCCCGAACGCCCGAACAGGCCGGCGTGCCGCCGGCTGTTCGTGCGGCCCGCGTTCCGGGTCGGTGCAAGCGGTAACCAACGGTGGGGGCCGCGGCGCCGAGCGGCCCGTGCGAAAGCCGCGTGCGACGGGGCGCAGGGCGGCGGCCCCGTGAATTTGTTGGCGATGGGTTGGCGTGCCCGCACCGGGCCGGGTGTTTCGAATGCACACACATCGAGCCACGCCGGTCACGCTCGCACCGATGCGGCAGGGGGGCGCCGCCGTTACATTTCCACCGCGCCATCGCGGGCATTGCCGGCGGGGCTGTCTGCCGTACCCCCCCGCCCATGCTGTCCGCCCTGTCCGCTCTGCGTTCCCGCCTGTCTGCCCGTGCCCTGCCGGGGCTGGCCCACGCGTCCGCCGTGCCCGCCGCGTCCGGCGGTTGGCATCGCCGCGAGGAGGCCATCATGGGCACGGCCGTGTCGGTCGAGCTCTGGGCCGAGGACGCCCGGCGCGCAGCGGCGGCCATGGACGCGGTGATGGCGGAGATGCACCGCATCGACCGCACCATGAGCCCGCACCGGGCCGACTCCGAGCTGTCGCGCATCAACCGCGAGGCGGGCGAACGCCCGGTGCCCCTGTCGGCCGAGATGGCCGAGCTGGTGGCGCGGGCGATCGAGTTCTCGCGCTGGTCCGACGGCGCGTTCGACATCAGCTACGCCAGCGCGGGCCAGCTGTACGACTACCGCGCCGGCGTGGCGCCCGATGAGGCTGCGCTCGCCGGCGCGCGCGCCGCCATCGGCTGGCAGCACCTCTGGCTGGACCGCCGGGCAGGCACCTTGCGCTTCGGCCTGGCCGGCATGCGCATCGACCTGGGCGGCTTCGCCAAGGGGCACGCCGTGGACCGCTGCATCGCCCTGCTGCGCCAGCGCGGCATCGCCCACGCCATCGTCAGTGCGGGCGGCGACAGCCATGTGCTGGGCGACCGTCGTGGGCGGCCCTGGATGGTGGCGGTGCGCGACCCCCGCCGCGCCGGTGAATCGGTGGCGGTGCTGCCGCTGCAGGATGCGGCGGTGTCCACCTCGGGCGACTACGAGCGCTATTTCGAGCGCGGCGGCGTGCGCCACCACCACCTGCTCGACCCCCGCACCGGCCGCTCGCCCGACGGCGTGCGCAGCGTCACCATCGTGGCCGACGACGGCCTGACCGCCGAGGCGCTGTCCAAGACGGTGTTCGTGCTGGGCCCCGAGCGCGGCCTGGCGCTCGTCAATGGCCTGCCCGGGGTGGACGCCGTGATCGTCGACGCCGCCGGCCACCTGCATCACTCCGCCGGCCTGCTGCCGCGCTGAACCGCGGCCCCCACCTGACCGACCGCCCCGAGAAGCGAAAGGACTCCCATGGCCTCCTCTGAGCACCTGACTGCCCGCCTTGCCCGCCTGGGAACCGGCCTGGTGGCCGTGGCCGCCCTGGCGGCCTGTTCCGGCTCCGGCTCCAGCAACCAGGACGACGAGCTGAGCGATGAAGGTGCGGTGCCCATCGCGTTCGTCAAACGCGTGAACACCATCGCGCTGAACCCCACGGCCGGCGCGCCGAGTGCGCCGGGGGGCGACCTGATCGTCAAGGAGCTGTCGTCGCCGAGCGCGAAGGAGTTCAACGTCACGGCCGCCATCACGCAGGGCAACGGTGATGCGTCCGACCCGGAGGTGTCCTACGACGGCGGGCGCATCATCTTCTCGCTGCGCTGCCCCACCAGCAACACCTCGCAGATCGACGGCCAGCGCGCCTGCACCGGCCGCTGGAACATCTGGGAATACGACACGCGCGGCACCTCGCTGGGTGCCGGCAAGCTGCGCCGGCTCACCGCGTCCACCGAGGACGACGACGTCGATCCGGCCTACCTGCCGGGCGGCCGCGGCTTCGTGTTCTCGTCCAACCGCCAGGCCAAGAGCAAGCTCAACCAAGCCCTCGGCCGCAGCTACTTCGCGCTGGACGAATACGAGCGCGAGCGGGTGTTCAACCTGCACACGATGAACCTGCAGGGCGGCGACATCAAGCAGATCACCTTCAACCAGAGCCACGACCGCAACCCGGTGGTGCGGCCCAACGGGGACATCATGTTCTCGCGCTGGGACCACGTGGGCGGACGCAACCACTTCAAGATCTTCCGCGTGAAGCCCGATGGCACCGACCTGTTCGTGCTGTACGGCGCGCACAGCGAGGGCAACAGCTTCCTGCACCCGCGCGACATGGACCCGCAGGGCAAGTACGCGGGCTTCGTGTCCTCGTCGGTGATGCCGCTGCAGCGCACCAACGAGGGCGGTGCGCTGATGTTCGTGGACGTGGCCAACTACTCCGAGCAGAACACGCCGGCCAATGCCGACGTGCCGCAGGAGGGCGGGCAGGTGCACGCCACCGCCGAGCCGCTCAACACCGAGCGTGGCCTGTCGCGCTTCGGCCGGGTCACCACGCCCTACCCGGTGTGGGACGGCACCGACCGCCTGCTGGTGGCGTTCCGCCCGTGTGAGGTGCGCCGCGGCGAGGACATCGTCTCCTGTGCCACGCTCACCGAGGAGGAGATCGCCCGCCTGTCCGACCAGAACCGCTCGGAGGCCGACATCGAGGGCGACGAGCTGCAGGACAACGTGCCGCCGCCCTACGCCATCTACATGTTCGACCCGGCCCGGCAGACCTGGCTGAACGTGGCGGCGCCGCCCGAGGGCTTCATGTACACCGACCCGGTGGCGATGATGTCACGCCCCATTCCGAACGTGGTCGACCCCACCTCCGTGGACGAGAACCTCGCGCGCCAGGGCCTGGGCCTGCTGGAGGTGCGCAGCGTCTACGACACCGACGGCCTGGGCCGCATGGGCGACCCGGTGCTGGTGGCGGCCGATCGGCCCGAGGGCTGCACCGAGTCGATCCCGAAGACGGCCCCCACCGACCGGCTGGACACCCGGGCGCAGGTGGCCGACATCCTGCGCCTGAAGAACCCCGCCGACCCGGCCTACCGCTGCGGACCGGCGCGGTTCGTGCGTGCCGTGCGCGGCGTGCCACCGCCGTCGAACATGACGGGCCTGCGCGAGGCCATCGGCGAGACCAACTTCGAGCCGCAGCAGATCCTGGGCTACGCGCCCATCGAGCCCGACGGCTCGTTCAAGCTGCATGTGCCGGCCGACACGCCGGTGCTGCTGTCGGTGGTCGATGCCCAGGGCCGCGCATTCCAGACCCACACCAACTGGATCCAGGTGCGCCCGGGCGAGCGCCGCACCTGCGACGGCTGCCACAGCCCGCGCCGTGGCGGCGCGCTGAACTCGGGCCTGGTGGCCGACACCATGCCGAGCGCCCTGCGCGCGGCGCTCGCCGGCCAGCACCAGTCCGGGGAGACCATGGCCTCCACCCGCACCCGCCTGGACGCCAACGCGCTCAAGCTGGTGCGCGACATGCTGTTCACCGACGACTGGGCCGACACCGCGCAGCCCGGCGTGGTGGCTCGCAGCGCCGTGGCCATCCGCTATGACGGCAACGTCAACCCCGCCGACGACCTGGCCACGCCCGTGCCGGTGGACGGCATCATCAACTACGCCGAACACATCCAGCCGCTGTGGACGCGTGCGCGCGGCGCGAACACCTGCACGAACTGCCACAACGCCTCGTCCACCACGCTGGACCTGTCCGGCACGCTGTCGGGCACGGGCCGTGTGGTGTCCTACGAAAGCCTGATGCTGGGGCGGCCGCTGCTCGATGCCAACGGCCAGCCGATCACCGTGATCGAGCGCGGCGTGCCCGTGCTGCAGCGTGAGCCCGCGCTCGTGCAGACCATGGCCAGCGAAGGCAGCGCGCTCGGCCTGGCGCGGCAGAGCCGGCTGATGGAGATCCTGTCGGGCCAGACGCTGCATGCGGGCGACGAGGCGCGCCGCGTGCATCCGACGCCGCCGGCCCCGGCCCCCGATCACAGCCGCCTGCTGAACGCCGCCGAGAAGCGCCTGGTGGCCGAGTGGATGGACCTGGGCGGTCAGTATTACAACAATCCGTTCAACGGGCCCAACGTGCGGGTGGTCAACGGCCTCAGCCAGGAGACCTTCAGCGCGCGTGTCCAGCCCATCCTGATGGCGCGCTGCGCGAGCTGCCACCAGGCGGGCGGCAGCTCGCCGACCGGCACCGAGGCCTTTGCGCACAATCGCTTCGTTCTCACCGGTGATGCCGAGGGCGACTACGGCGTCACGCTGACCATGATCTCCAACACCTGCGCGCCTGCGTCCAACGCCCTGCTCGCGCGCCCGTCGACCATCCCGCATCCCGAGGGAGCCACGGGGCAGGCACGCGCCGTGCTCCCCGCGGCGTCCGCCGACTACACCACCATCGCCAACTGGATCGCCAGCGGATGCCCGACCCGATGAACCGAACCGCCTCGCTCGCCTGGCGTGCAGCCGCCGTCCTGCTGTCCGCCGTGGTGGCCGGCTGCGGCGGCGGCAGCAACCCGCTGGACAACCCGCCCGACATCGTCAACCCGCCGGGCGGGGAGGGGCGCAAGCTCTCGTTCGCCTACTTCCAGCGCTGCGTGTACCCCGTGCTGCTGGCCGAGCTGCCCATCGACCAGAACGGCCAGATCTCCGTCAACACCTGCGCCGGCAGCGGCTGCCATGACGACGTCAGCGGCACCGGTGGCGCGCTGCGCGTGGTGCGCGGCGCGCAGGTGATCGACCTGCTCGACCCCGCGAACACGCCCGACGTGATTCGCGCGAGCGACATGTACCGCAACTACTATTCGGCCCAGGGCGTGACGATTCCGGGCGATCCCACCCACAGCCGCCTGCTGGCCAAGCCCTTGCTGCTGAACGTGCTGCACGGCGGCGGCCTGATCTTCGAGAGCCTGGACGACCCCAACGCCAAGCTGTTCCGCTACTGGATCGAGCACCCGGTTCCGGGCAGCCAGGACGAGTTCGGCACCGCCAGCTACGGCATGTTCTCGCCGCCCAACCCCAACACCGGCAGCTGCAAGACCGAATGAGCCACCTTTCCCGCGCGCAGCGACACGTCGTGCCCCGCCGCTGCCTGGGCGTGGCGCTGGCCGCCTGCGCCTGCATGGCGCAGGCGCAGACGCCCGAGCCCCTGTCCGCCCCGCCGGCCGCGGGCCCGCAGGCCCCCGTGGCCACCACGGCCACCACGGCCACCACGGCCACCACGGCCACCACGGCCAGCATCGCCCCGTCCGCCCCTTCCGCCACCGAGCGCGTCGCACGGGTGCAGGTGGTAGGCCCCTATGTCGACATGCGCAGCGGCCCGGGCCGCGGCTACCCCATCTTCTACGCGGCCGAACGCGAGGAGTGGCTGATCATCGAGCTGCGCCACACCGACTGGTTCAAGGTGCGCACGCCGCGCGGCGTGTCGGGCTGGGTGTCGCGCGCGCAGATGCGGCAGACGGTCACCGAGGACGGCGTGCCCTTCGAGCTGGCCGATCCCACGCTGCAGGACTACCTGAACCGCCGTTTCGACCTGGGCCTGGGCTACGGTGCCACCGCCAAGACCGCGTTCACGCGCGCCTGGGCCGGCTGGCGCTTTTCCGACACGCTCAGCGTGGACCTGAACGTCGCCGACGTCGCCCGCCAGACGTCGAGCATCACGCTCTGGACGGCCAGCCTGCTGGCCGAGCCCTGGTCGGACCGCCGGCTGTCGCCCTTCGTGGGCGTGGGCGTGGGCCGCTTCAACTACAAGCCCAACGAGAGTCTGGTGAACAAGCAGCCCTACGACGGCAACATGGGCGTGCTCACCCTGGGCGCGCGCTACCACCTCAGCGGCCGCGTCGCGCTGCGCCTGGATTACTCGCGTTATGCCGTGTTCGTCGACGACGACGACTCGCGCCTGTACCAGGCCGGCTCCATCGGCCTGTCGATCCACTTCTGAGCACCCCTTCCATGCGCCCAGCCCTTCGCCTCACCGCCGCCCTCGTTTCCTCCCTCTGCGCCGCGCTGTTCGCCGCTGCCCCGGCCTTGGCGGCCGACCTGAAGGACGCCGCCGTGGTGCCCGAGGTGGACCGCCGCGACGTGAAGCTGCCCAAGTTCCCGTCCAGCGATTTCGAAGTGGGCATCTACGGCGGCCTGTACGCGACGCAGAACTTCGGCTCCAGCATGGCCGGCGGCGCCCGCATGGCGTACCACATCACCGAGGACTTCTTCGTCGAGGCCTCGGCCGGGCAGACGACGGTGAGCGACGAGGCCTTCCGCCGCATCCTGCCGGGTGGCATCTTCACCGGCGACACCGAGAAGCTCATCTACTCCAACCTCAACGTGGGCTGGAACGTGCTGCCCGGCGAGATCTTCATCGGCTCGCGCTACGCCATGCCCTCGCAGGTGTACCTGGTGGCCGGCGGCGGCACCACGCGCTTCAACGGCCAGCGCATGTCCACCTGGGACATCGGGGTGGGCGTCAAGGTCTACCTCACCGACTTCTGGGCGCTGCGCATCGACATGCGCGACAACGTCTACCAGCTCGACCTGCTGGGCAAGCGCGACACCACCCACAACGTCGAGCTCAATGCCGGCGTGTCCTTCCTGTTCTGACCCGCCCGCCATGGCCTGCCTCCGCCCCGTCCTGCGTGCCTGCCTGGCCGCGCTTGCCTTCGCCTTCGTACTGCCTGCCGGCGCGGCCATCGCCCCGTCCGCGCCGGCGCCCGACTTCACCCTCAAGGCCCTGTCCGGCCCCACCGTGCGCCTGCAGGAGCTGCGCGGCCAGGTGGTGATGGTCAACTTCTGGGCCACCTGGTGCGCCCCGTGCCGCGAGGAGATGCCCGAGCTGAACAAGCTGCATGCCAAGTACCAGGCCTCGGGCTTCACCCTGCTGGGCGTGAACATCGACGAGGACAGCCGCAACGCGGCCGGCATCGCCGCGCAGCTGGGCGTCAAGTTCCCCGTGCTGCTGGACGCCGACAAGCGCGTGAGCAAGCTCTATGACCTGAGCGCCATGCCCTCCACCGTGCTGATCGACCGCGACGGCAAGGTGCGGTTCGTGCATCGCGGCTACCGCAGCGGCACCGAGGCCGAATACGAGCGCCAGATCCGCGCGCTGCTGAAGGAGTGATGGCCGTGCGTCGCATCTGCCTGAACCTGGCCGGGTTGGCCGCCGTCCTGTGCGCCGGCGGCTGCGCCTCGGTGGAGCCCTGGGTCAAGCCGTACGAGCGCGAGCGGCTGTCCGACCCGATCATGCAACTGGCGCGCGACGGCCTGGCCGAGCGCCACCGCGACCATGTCTACTCGGTGCGCGAGGGCGCGCGCGGCGCCACCGGCGTGCAAGGGGGCGGCTGTGGCTGCAACTGAGTCGATCCGCCGCTGGGCTGCCGTGGCGGGCCGTGCCGTCGCGCGGGCGCTGGGCCTGTCGGGCAGCGTGGTGGGCGCCGCGCATGCGGTCGATCTGCCGGCCGATCGCGCCGAGCTGATGTACCACCTCTACGACGGCGGCGGCGTGCAGGCCTCGGGGCCCGCGCTGCTGGTGCGCAAGAGCCTGTTCGACAAGGTCTCGCTGTCCGCCGGCTACTACGTCGATGCGGTGAGCAACGCCTCGATCGACGTCGTCACCACCGCCAGCCCCTACAGCGAGTCGCGCAGCCAGTACGACGTGGGCGTGGACTACGTGGTGCGCGACTCCACCGTACGCGTGTTCGGCAGCCAGGGCGAGGAGCCCGACTACACCGCCGACACCTGGGGCGTGGACGTCACGCAGGAGATGTTCGGCGGCATG
This sequence comes from Burkholderiales bacterium, assembly GCA_016213265.1. Taxonomy (GTDB): domain Bacteria; phylum Pseudomonadota; class Gammaproteobacteria; order Burkholderiales; family Burkholderiaceae_C; genus Ideonella. The sequence goes on from JACRBA010000207.1 coordinate 60,212, forward strand.
ACCAGCGTGAGCCTGGGCTACACCGAAGGCTTCGACCAGGTGGGGCAGAAGGGCGTGGTCGGCTGGATCGACCAGGCCCGGCACTGGAACTACCGCGTCGGCGTCACGCAGATCCTCACGCCGCGCTGGCTGGCCAGCGTGAACATGGAGGCACTGTCCGACGAAGGCTTCCTCGGCAGCCCCTACCGGGTGGCGCGCGTGTTCGGTGCCGCCGTGCCCGAGCGCGTGCCGCGCACCCGCGGCGCACGCGCCATCAAGCTGCGCGCCCTGGGCGACGTGAGCGACTGGTTCACCGGCACGCGCTGGGGCGACGGCCAGCGCCACGCGGTGCATGCCGACTACCGCTACTACTGGGACAACTGGGGCATCCGCGCCCACACCGTGGAAGGCGGCTACAGCCGCTACTGGGGCGACCGCTGGCTCGTGGACGGCTGGCTGCGCTTCAACCGCCAGGGCGAGGCGCTGTTCTACAGCGACAACGCCGAGACCGAGACGCGCTACATCAGCCGCAACCGGCAGCTCGCGGCCTTCAGCAGCACCAGCCTGGGCGGCCGCGTCACCTACAGCTGGACCAAGGTGCCCGGCCAGTACGAGGTGAAGGCCCACGCCTCGCTCGAGTTCGTCCGCTTCGACTACGACAACTACACGGATGTCCGCAGCGGGCGCCCCTACGCCTTCAACGGCACCCTGCTGCAGCTCTACCTGACGGCGGCCTTCTGATGGCCGCACCGCTCCCCGACCACCTCGCGCACACCGGCATGCACCTCCTGACTCCCCGGCGCTTCGCCACCCCCCTCCTGCTGGCCACCGTGTGGCTGGCCGCCGCCTGCCTGGGCCTGCCGGGCAGCGCCCGCGCGCAGACCGCGGTGCCTCCCGCGCCTGCGGCAGCGGCCTCGGCGGCCGCGGTCGCACCGGCGGAGCCCGCAGCTTCTGCGGCTGCCGCGGCCGGCCTCGACCAGCGCGTGCAGGACCTGAAATCCGAGGTGATCAACCTCAACCGCGACCTGCTCGTGCTCGAGGAGGAGCTGCTCTACCCCGCCAGCACCCAGGTGGCCGTCTTCGTCTCCATGGACGTGGGCAAGCTGTTCTCGCTGGAGTCGGTGGAGATCAAGTTCGACGAGAAGACGGTGGCCCACTACCTGTACACGCCCGCCGAGGTGGCCGCGCTGCACCGCGGCGGCGTGCAGCGCCTGTACGTGGGCAACCTGCGCGCCGGCGCGCACGAGATCACCGCGTTCTTCACCGGCCAGGGCCCGCACACGCGCGACTACAAGCGCGCCACCACGCTGAAGTTCGACAAGGGCGGCGAGCCCAAGTACATCGAGCTGCAGATCAAGGACACCACGGCCAACCTGCAGCCGCAGTTCGAGGTCAAGGTCTGGTGATGCCCGGCTCCTCCGCCCTCCTGCGCCGGGGTCGCGCGGGTCGCCTCCTGCCGGCCGCCACAGCGCTGCTGTGGGCGGCCGCGGCGCTGCCCGCGTCCGCGGCCGAGCCGGCGCCGCCCCTGCGCACCGTGCAGGCGCCGCACTACGGCGACGTGCTGTTCCAGTTCTTCCAGGACAAGCCCTTCCCGGCGCTGACCTCGCTGATGGTGTCGCAGCACTTCCAGCGCATGCCACGCCATGAGGACGAGGCCGAGATGCTGCGTGGCGGCCTGCTGCTGGGCTACGGCCTCAGCCGCGAGGCGGGCGAGATCTTCGAGCGCCTGGCCGGCTCCGCCTCGCCGGCCGTGCGTGACCGGGCCTGGTTCTTCCTGGCCCGCCTGCGCTACCAGCGCGGCGAGGCCGAGGCCGCCGACGCGGCGCTGGCGCGCATCGGTGCCCCGCTGCCCGGCCTGCTGGAGGAGGAACGCCTGCTGCTGGCCGGCCAGGTGCGCCTGGCCCTGGGCGACACCGGCGGCGCGGCCGAGGCGCTTCGCGCGCTGCTGGCCCGTCCGCCCCAGCCGCTGCCCGAGGAGGGCGCCGAGGCCGGCGCGCCCCCGCCGCCCAAGCGCTCGATCTTCGCGCGCGTGGGCGGCTGGCTGGCCGATGCCTTCACCCTGCGCTGGTTCCGCAGCGTGCCGGTGCGCACGAGCAACGCCGCGCACTATGCGCGCTACAACCTCGGCATCGCCCTCATTCGCGGCGGTGATGTGACCGGCGGCCGCGCGGCGCTGGACGAACTCGGCCGCACCCCCATGCACGACGAGGAGGGCCGCAGCCTGCGCGACCAGGCCAACGTGGCACTGGGATACGCGGCGCTGGCCGACGAAGACCCTGAGGCCGCCGCCCAGGCGCTGGAACGGGTGCGCCTGCAGGGCAGCCATTCCAACAAGGCGCTGCTGGGCTTCGGCTGGGCCGCCGCCGCGCAGGACGAGCCGGAGCAGGCGCTCGTGCCCTGGATGGAGCTGGCCGGCCGCGACCCGTCCGACCCGGCCGTGCTGGAGGCGCGCATCGCCGTGCCCTATGCGCTGGCCGAAGCCGGCGCCTATGGCCAGGCGCTCACGCGCTACGAGGAGGCGCTGGCGGTCTACGCCGCCGAGCGCCGCGCGCTGGACGAATCCATCGCCAGCATCCGCGGCGGCGAGTTCGTGGACGCCCTGCTGCAGGACAACCCGCCCGAGGAGCTGGGCTGGGCGCGCCCGCTGCAGCACCTGCCGGAGGTGCCGCACCGCACCCACCTGGCCCCGGTGCTGGCCAGCCACGCCTTCCAGGAGGCCTTCAAGAACCACCGCGACCTGGTGTTCCTCGCGTCCAACCTCGACGCCTGGCAGGAGCGCCTGGCCGTCTACGGCGACATGCTGGACCACCGCCAGCGCGGCTTCACCGAACGCCTGCCGCAAGTGCGCGAGCGCGCGGCCGGCCTGCATGTCGATGGCCTGCAGGCCCGGCGTGACGCCCTGGCCGGCGAGCTGGCCGCGGCGAGCACCGCCGCCGACGGGCTGGCGTTCGCCACCGAGGCAGAGCGCGCGCAATGGCAGAAGATCGAGCGCGCCCGCCGCCTGCTGGACGAGCAGGGCGCGGCCTTGGGTGGCGAGGTGGACGTGCCCGCCGTGCGCGAGCGCCTGCGGCGGCTGCAGGGCGCCCTCACGTGGCAGCTGGCCCAGCAATACCCCGAGCGGCGCTGGGCCGCCGACAAGGGCCTGCAACGCATCGAAGAAGCCCTCGGCGTGGCGCGTGAGCGCGACGCCTCGCTGGCCGCCGCCCAGCGCGACGAGCCCGTGCGCTTCCAGCGCTTCACCGAGCGCCTGGCCGCGCTGGCCCAGCGCATCCGTGCGCTGCAGCCCCGCCTGGCCGAGCTCACCGCCGAACAACGTGTGGTCCTGCAGACGGAGGCCGTGGCCGCCCTGCAGGCCCAGCAGCAGCGCCTGGACAGCTACGCCGACCAGGCTCGTTATGCCGTGGCCCAGCTCTACGACCGGGCGACCCAACCGGCGCCGCAGCCCAAGGAAGGCGACCGTGGCCAGCCCTGAACTCCTCCCCCGCCTGGCCACCGCGGCCGCCCCGCGGGCCGGGCGCCTCTCTGCCCTGGCGGCCGCCGCCGTGCTGGCCGCCTGCGGCAGCACGCCCGACACCGCGCCCGGCGACAACGCCCCCACGCTCAAGACCCTGTCGGGCAAGCGTTACGCCATCGCCGCGGACCCGGGCATTCCGGCCAACGAAGAGCGCGCGATCCAGGCCTACCGCGAGTTCCTCCAGGCCGCGCCGAACGCGCCGCAGCGCCCGCAGGCCATGCGCCGCCTGGGCGACCTGGCGATGGAGGCCGCCGACACCCGCGCGGCCACGGCCGGCAGCGGCGCCCCCGCCGACCCCGACTACGCGACCGCCATCGCGCGCTACCAGGATTACCTCAAGGCCTACCCCAACGCCGAGGACACCGACCGGGTGCTCTACCAGCTGGCCCGCGCCCAGGAGCAGGGCGGCCAGCTCGAGACCGCGCTCAAGACCCTCGATCGCCTGGTGGCCGACCACCCGCGCACCCGCTACCTCGACGAGGCGCAGTTCCGCCGCGGCGAGCTGCTGTTCACGGCCCGCCAGTACCCGGCCGCCGAGCGCGCCTACCAGACCGTGCTCGCCACGCCGGACAGCGTCTTCCGCGAGCGGGCGCTGTACATGCACGGCTGGTCGGTGTTCAAGCAGGGCAAGCTGGAAGAGGCGCTGCATTCCTTCTTCGGCGTGCTCGACCTGAAGCTGGCCGACCTCGGCACCGATGCCCCGCTGGACGAGGTGGAGTCCCTCAGCCGTGCCGACCGCGAACTGCTGGAAGACACCTTCCGCGTCACCAGCCTGTCGCTGGAGAACCTGCAGGGCGCGGCGTCCATTCCCGCCTACATCACGAGCGACGCGCGGCGCAGCTACGAGTTCCGCGTGTACGGCGAGCTGGCCGGCCTGTACCTGCGGCAGGACCGCCCCAAGGACGCCGCCGACACGCTCACCGCCTTCGTGCGGCGCCAGCCGCAGCACGCCCAGGCACCGGCCATGCAGGCGCAGGTGATCGAGATCCACCAGCAGGCCGGCTTCGCCACGCTGGCGCTCGACGCCAAGCGCGACTACGTGGCCCGCTACGGGGCCGACAGCGAGTACCGCCGCGCCAACCCCGAGGCCTGGGAGCGCAGCCAGCCGCTGCTCAAGACCCACCTCACCGAGCTGGCCACGCACCACCACGCCGCGGCGCAAAAGAGCCGCAGCCCGGCGGAGGTGCAGGAGGCCGTGCGCTGGTACCGCGCCTGGCTGGCCGCCTTCCCCGACGCGCCCGAGGCGCCCAGGCAGCACTTCCTGCTGGCCGAGCTGCTGTTCGAGAACCAGCAGTTCGCCGCCGCGGCCGCCGAGTACGAGACCTCGGCCTACCGCTTCCCCGCCCACCCGCAGAGCGCCGACGCCGGCTACGCGGCGCTGCTGTCCTACGTGGAGCAGGACAAGCGCGCCCAGGCCGAGAACCGCGCCGCCGAGCACACGGCGCTGCAGACCACGCAGGTGGACAGCGGCCTGCGTTTCGCCGAGCGCTTCCCCGCCGATCCGCGCACGCCCGCCGTGCTCACCAATGCGGCCGAGCGGCTGTACAACCTGGGCCAGGGCGAACGCGCGGCCACGGTGGCGCAGCGGGTCATTGCCTTGCAGCCGCCGGCCGAGCCCGCGCTGCGCCGCGTGGCCTGGACGGTGGTGGCCCACACGGCGTTCGAGGCTGGCGCGCATGAGCGCGCGGAGGCCGCGTACGGCGAGGTGCTCGCGCTCACGCCCGCCAACGACGGCGGCCGCGCCGCGCTCACCGAGCGCCTGGCCGCGGCCATCTACAAGCAGGGCGAGCAGGCGCGCAGCGCCGGCCAGACCCAGGCGGCCGCCGGCCACTTCGCGCGGGTGGCCACGGCGGCCCCCGACAGCAGCGTGCGCACGGCGGCGCAGTTCGATGCCGCCGCAGCGCAGCTGGCGCTCAAGGACTGGGCCGGCGCCGCCGCCACACTGGAGGACTTCCGACGCCGCTTCCCCCGCCATGCGCTGGCCGAGCAGGTGCCGGCCCGCCTGGCGCTGGCCTACACCGAGCTGGGCCGCTGGCCCGAGGCGGCGGCCGAGTACGAGCGTGTCGCGGCCAGCCCCACGGCGTCCAGCGACCCGGCGCTGGCCCGCTCCGCGCAGTGGCAGGCGGCCGAGCTGTACGACAAGGCGGCGGCCCAGGGCTCACCCGCGGCGCGTGCGCAGGCCGCCAAGGCCTGGGAGCGCTACCTGCGCCAGCATCCGCGCCCGCTGGAGCCGGCGCTGGAGGCGCGCCACCGCCTCGCGCAGATCGCCGAGGCCGAGCGCCAGCCGGCGCAGGCCCTGGCCTGGCAGCGCGAGATCCTGGCCGCCGACCAGGCGGGCGGCGCCGAGCGCACCGGCCGCACCCGCACCCTGGCCGCCCTGGCGGCGCTGGCGCTGGCCGAGCCGGTGCGCGTGGGCTACGAGCAGGTGAAGCTGGTCGAGCCGCTGCAGCGCCAGCTCAAGCTCAAGAAGGCCCGCATGGAGGAGGCGCTCAAGGCCTATGCCGTGGCCGCCGACTACGGCGTGGCCGAGGTGACCACCGCCGCCACCTACCAGACGGCGTCGGTCTACCAGGACTTCGGCAAGGCCCTCATCGGCTCGGAGCGGCCCAGGAAGCTGAGCAAGCTCGAGCGCGAGCAGTACGACGTGCTGCTGGAGGAGCAGGCCTTCCCCTTCGAGGAAAAGGCCATCGAGCTGCACGAGCTCAACGCCGGCCGCGCCACCCAGGGCGTCTACGACGAGTGGGTGAAGACGAGCTTCGTCGCGCTGCGCGGCCTGCGCCCCGTGCGCTGGGGCAAGGTGGAGCGGGCGGACGACGCCGGCGCATCGGCCGCCGTGCCGCTGAACCGCCAGGCCGTGCAGTGGCGCGAGCGCGGTGAGTTCGCCAAGGCGCGCGCGGCCTACGGGCAGGCCCTGGCGGCCGACCCGGCCTACGCGCCGGCCGTGCTCAACCTGGGCGTGCTGCACGACCTGTACCTCGGCCAGCCCGACCAGGCGCTGCCGCTGTACGAGAAGTACCTCGCCCTCACGCCCGGCGGCGACGCCACGGTGGCCAAATGGGTGGCCGACCTCAAGAAGCGCCGCCCCGCCGCGCCGCCGCCCGCGGCGTCGGCCCCCGCCTCCGCCCCGGCCGCGGGCACGGCGGCTGCTCCCGCGGCCGCCGCCCAGGAGAACGCACGATGAACCTCCGCCTTTCCGCCGGCCTGGCGCCGCTCGCGCTGCTGGCCTGCCTGGCCGCCCCCGTGGCCGCCCAGGACCGCATCGACATCGAGCGCGGCGCCCAGATCATCGGCAACCGCGAGCTGCCCAAGGTGCTGTACATCGTGCCCTGGAAGAAGCCGCTGCCCGGTGAGATGAGCGGCCGCCCCACCGTGAGCATCCTCGACGAAGCGCTGGCGCCGGTCGACCGCGAGGTCTTCCGCCGCCAGCTGCAGTACGGCGCCCCGGCCGCCGCGGCCGCCGCGGCGCCTCCCCCGGCGCGCTGAGCCCCGCACCCCTTTCCCGTTCCCTTTCCTGTTGTTGCCCCGTTTGCCTCTCGGAGACCTGTGATGAATGCCTTCCAGTTGGTCGTGAAGTTCTTTGTGGACTGCGGCTGGTTCATCTTCCCCAGCCTCGCGATCATGTCGATCGGTATCGCCATCGCGATCGAGCGCTGGATCTTCCTGCGCCGCGCGCGCTCGCAGAACCGCGTGGAGTGGGCCCAGATGCTGCCCGCGCTGCAGTCCGGCCAGCTCAAGGACGTGCTGGCCAAGGCATCCAAGTCCGACTCGGCCATCGCCAACATCGTGACCCACGGCCTGACCCGCCTGCAGACCTCGCGCCGCCGCGAGGACCTGGACGCGGCCATGGAGGAGGGGATGATGGAGATCGTGCCCCGCCTGGAAAAGCGCACGCACTACATCGCCACCTTCGCCAACGTCATCACCCTGGTGGGCCTGCTGGGCACCATCATGGGCCTGATCAAGGCCTTCACCGCGGTGGCGCAGGTCAACCCCGCCGAGAAGGCCGAGCTGCTGTCCGCGTCCATCTCCATCGCGATGAACAACACCGCGTTCGCGCTGATGGTCGCCATCCCGTTCCTGCTGATCCACGCCTTCCTGCAGGCGCGCACCAGCGAGATCGTCGACGGCCTGGAAGCCGCCAAGATCAGCTTCCTGAACCTGATGCAGCGCATCGCGCCCGAGCAGCCGGCCGCGCGCTGAGCACCGAAGGTTCGCCATGCGTGTGCGACGCCTGAAGAAGCATCCAGCGGCGCTGGAGATCTCGGCCTTCCTGAACCTGATCGTGGTGCTGGTGCCGTTCCTGCTGTCCACCGCCGTGTTCACCCGCCTGGCGGTGATGGACATGTCGCTGCCCGCGCAGAACGGCCCCGGTGCCGAGCAGCTGCAGGTCGACAAGCTGCAGCTCGAGGTGGTGATCCGCCCGGACGCGCTGGAGGTGGGTGACCGCATCGGCGGCCTCATCCAGCGCATCCCGAACACGGCCTCGGGCCCCGACGTGGCAGCGCTCAACCAGCTGGTGCGGCAGATCAAGCTCAAGTTCCCCGAGCAGCGCGACGCCAGCGTGCTGGCCGAGCCCGACACCTCCTACGACCGCCTGGTGAAGGTGATGGACGCGGTGCGCTCCGCCCATTCGATGGACGGCACGCACCTCGTGCGCGCCGAGCTGTTCCCCGACATCGCGATCGGCGACGCGCCGGTGCGCCCGCGCTGACCCGCCGCGAAGGAAGCGACGATGAAACTCACCCCGCTGCAAAAGCGCGCCGCCCACAAGGCGCGCAACACGCAGCAGCTGGACCTGAACCTCACCGCCCTGGTCGACGTGTTCACCATCCTCATCTTCTTCCTGCTGTCGAACTCGACGGAGGTGGAGGTGCTGCCCGCGTCCAAGGCCGTGACGCTGCCTGAATCCACCGCCGAGCAGGCGCCCAAGCCCACGCTCGTGGTGCTCGTCAGCGGCAGCGACATCGTGGTGGAAGGCCGCCGCGTGGCCAACGTGGCCGACGTGATGGCGAACGCGGAAGACGTGATCGCGCCGCTCAAGGCCGAGCTCGACGTGCTGTCTCAACGCCAGGTGGTGCGCCAGGAGAACGCGGCCACTGGCCGCACCATCACCATCATGGGCGACAAGGACATTCCCTACCAGCTGCTGCGCAAGGTGATGGTCACATGCGCACGCGCCAACTTCGCCGACGTGTCCTTCGCGGTGCGGCAGAAGGCGGAGGCGGCATGACCGCGGCCGCCATCTCCTTCCGCCAGCCGGTGCTGGCGTGGTCGGTGCCGGAGGACGACGAGCGCCGCTTCCAGCGCATCGCCCAGGTGGCGATCACCGCCTGCCTGGTGTTCGGTGTGGTGGTGCGCTTCGTGCCGCTGCCCGAGCCGACGCGCGAGCAGGCGGTGCAGCCGCTGCCGCCGCCGCTGGCCAAGCTGCTCACCGAGGAGGCCAAGCGCACCCCACCGGTGCCGCTGCCGCCCGTGCCGGCGCGCCCGGCCGACACGCCGGCCGACAAGCCCGCGCCCGAGGCCAAGCGTGACCAACCGGCACCCAAGCCCGAGCGCGACCGGCGCAACGCCCCGGTGCCCGAGGCGCGCGACCCGGTGCCCGGCAAGCCGCCGGGCGAGGCCATCGACGCGGCGCGGCGACGCGCCACCGGCGTGGGCCTGCTGGCCATGAAGGAGCAGCTCGCCGAGCTGCACGGCGCCCCGGTGGCGGTGCAGCTCAACAAGGAGGCCATCAAGCCCGGCCTCGGCGTGGGCACCGGCACGGGCGCCGGCGTGGGCGCGGGCACGCAGGAAGGCCTGCCGGCGCGGTCGATGATCACGTCCAACGCCACCGGCGGCTCCGGCGGCATCAACACCGCCGGCTACAGCCGCGACACCGGGGGCGGCGGCCTGGCCGGCCGCTCCACCACGCTCGTGCAGGGCGTGGCCGGCGGCGGTGGCGGCGGCGGGCCCGGCGGCGGCGGTGGCAAGGGCACCGGCGGCACGGGCACCGGCGCCGGCCCCGGTGGCCCGGGTGGCACGCTCACCAAGGGCGGCAGCGGCAAGGCCTCGCGCTCCATCGAGGACATCCGCCTCGTCTTCGAGCGCAACAAGGGCGCCATCTACGCCATCTACAACCGCGCGCTGCGTGAGGACCCCTCGCTGCAGGGCAAGGTGGTGGTCGAGCTGAAGATCGCCCCCAGCGGCCAGGTGCTGGACGTGCACCTCAAGAGCAGCGAGCTCAAGGCCCCCGAGCTGGAGCAGAAGCTGCTGGCGCGCATCCGCCAGTTCGACTTCGGTGCCAAGGACGTGGACACGCTGGTGACCACCTACCCGATCGACTTCCTGCCTTCTTGAGGCAGGCAGCGCCGACGGGCTGACCGCACGGGCCTGCGCGCCCGCGCGGTCAGGCCTGCACCGACTTGGAGAACAGGTTGATCACCGCCACCCCGGCGGCGATGAGCGCCATGCCGGCCAGCGCCGGCGCGTCCAGCTTCTGGCCATGCACCCACCAGGCGGCCAGCGAGATGAGCACCAGCCCCACGCCCGACCAGATCGCGTAGGCGATGCCGATGGACATGGTGCGCAGCGTGAGCGACAGGAAGTAGAACGACACCGCGTAGCCCAGCACCACCACGATGGACGGCGCAAGCACGCGAAAGCCTTGCGTGGACTTCAGGGCGGTGGTGGCGGTGACCTCGGCCAGGATGGCGAGCGCCAGGTAGAGGAATTGCATGCGGCGATGATGCCGCGTGCGCCCGGTGCCGCACAGGCGTCGGCGCTGTCCACCAACGAAAAGGGCCCGCCATGTGGCGGGCCCCCGGATGCACAGGCTGCGTCCGCGGCCTCAGAACTTGTAGGCCACGCCCACCGAGTAGCTCCACGGGTCCAGCGTGGCGTCCAGCGTCTGGCCGGTGGACAGCGTGGTGCGGGTCTTCAGCGAGGTCTTGAGCACGGCGGCGTCTACCGACCAGCGGTCATCGAACGCGAACGTCATGCCCAGCTGCGCCGTGACGGCCCACTTGGACTCCACTTCCAGCGTGGTGGGGTTGCTCGGCGAGCCGCCCGTCAGGCCCGAAAGCGCCGCCGTGGCGCGCGAGTCGTAGAACTTCGCGTAGGTGGGGCCGATGCCCACGTAGGGCCGGAACGTGGCCGTGGGCTCCATGAAGCGGTATTGCAGCAGCAGCGTGATGGGCAACGCCTTCACCTCGCCGATCTTGCCGACGCCGGCGATGGCGCCGTCGCCGGTGATCTCGTGGGTGAAGCCGGCGGCCAGCGGCAGGTCCACGCTGATGTGGTCGGTCATCATCCAGGTGATGCCGGCCGTGGGCTGGGTGTCGCTGCCGATGTCGGCCTTGGTGCCGGTGAAGGCGGGCGGGCTGAGGTCGCCGCTGTCGACCTCGGGGCTGATCTGGGTGACCGAGATGCGGCCGATCAGGTCGCCGGCACGCTGGGCGTGGGCCAGCGGGGCGGCGAGCAGCAGGGCGGCGGCAGCGGCGGCCAGGGCGGTGTGACGGAATGCCATGCGGGAATCCTTCGGGGTGGTGGCGTCGTCCATCGTCAGAGCCAGCCGGCCTGGGCCAGCGAGCGCGAGATCAGCTGCGACAGCAGCTGGTGGCCGTACGGGGTGGGGTGGAAGCCGTCGGAGAAGGCCCAGGTGTCGTACCAGCGCGTGCCGGTCACGCCGTCCGGCGGGTTGGCCTGCAGGGCCGCGTCGGTGCAGGTGGGGAAGCTGTACACCGGCAGGCCGTCGTCGCCCACACCCACGGCCGGGCAGGCCGTGTCGCTGGCATTGGTGAGGCCGTACTGCGCGGGGTTGGCCACCTGGCGCTGGAACTCGCTGTAGAAATCGACCACGACCACGCGCGAGTCGCCCGCGAAGTTGGCGGCCAGCTGCGCGTTGAAGGCGGCCACCCAGCCGGCGAACAGGGCCTGGGCCTGGGCACGGGCCGCCGCACCGGCATCACCGCCGCCGTTGGCCAGGGCAATGCCGTCGAGCACGGCCTGGAAGCGCGGGGTCAGCGTGATGTCGGGTGCGTTGAGCACCGCCAGGCGCTGGGCGCCCTTGTCCAGCGCCCCGGTGGTGAGCGTGGCGCTGAACTGGTTGGCCAGGGCCGTCATGTAGCTGGCGCCGATGGCGGCCAGGCCCGGCGCGCCGCTGGCCAGCGCGGCGTTGATCTCCTCGGCGCTCAGCAGCGTGCCCAACAGCGTGGTGTAGGTGGCGATGTCGCCCTGGCCAGCGGCCAGGTAGGCGCCCACCAGCGAGGCCGCGTCGTTGCCGCCGCCGTCCACGAGCAGCAGCTCGTCCGCGCCGAAGTTGCCGGCGGCCGTGGCCGTGGCCAGCTGCACGCCGATGGCACGCGGGTCACCGGCGGTCAGGCCACCGCTGGCGGGGTTGATCACGCCGCCGCCGATGGCGTAGTTGGTGCAGCCGGGCGTCGGGTTGGCCGCGAAGGTGGTGCCGGTGAAGACGAAGAAGTTGCAGCCCGCGCCCAGCCCGTACAGGCCGGAGATGCGCTCGGGGTAGGTGAGGTTGGGGTTCTCGGCGCTCGGCTGGATGGTGAAGCGGATGCCGAAGGTGCCCACATCGGCCAGGCTGTCACCCATCACGCGCAGGCTGCTCACCTGGGCGCGGGGCGTGGTGTCGGCGTCTTCACCGCCGCCACAGGCGGCCAGCAGGGCAGCCAGCGCCAGGCTGGCGTAGGCGAATCGTCGGGCGAGGGGAGGTCGCATGCAGTCTCCTGGGATCGGGTGGCACGGCCGCGAAAAAAGCACGACCGTTCGATAAACCAGGCACCACTGTATTCAGCCGGCTGGCCGCTGTGACCGTGGGCTAACCCTGCTCCCCGCGAAAACCCCAGGGGGTTACTTCACCCACGTGTTCAATTGGATGATGGGCAGCATCACCGACAGCACGATGAGCATCACCACCACGCCCATGGCCACGATGAGCAGCGGCTCCAGGACGGTGGCGATGGCCAGCGCCCGGCGTTGCACCTCGCTGCCCAGCTGGCGGGCGGCGCGGTCGAGCATCACCGGCAGCTTGCCGGTCTGCTCGCCCAGGCGGGCGAACATGGACAGCAGGCCCGGGAAGCGCTTCTTGGCGGCCATGGCCGAGGCCAGCGGGGCGCCCTCGCGCACCTGCACCAGCGCCGCCATGGCGGCCGCGCGCCTGGCCCGGTTGCCCAGTGTCTCGGCCGCGGCCTGCAGCGCCTTGAGGATGGGCACGCCGGCGCCCGCCAGCATGGCCAGCGTGCCGGCGAAGCGCGCGGCGTTGTAGCCGCGCGCCAGGCGGCCGAACAGCGGCAGCTTCAGCACGCCCGCGTCGAAGCGCTCGCGGAACGCCTCGTTGCGCAGCGACATGCCGAGCATCACGCCGCCGCCCACCAGCGCCACCAGCACGATCCAGCCGTAGCTGCGCACGAAGGCGCTGACGGCCAGCATCACCACGGTGAGCACCGGCAGCGCCCGCTTGCTGCTGGCGAACACCGAGGCCACCTGCGGCACCACGTAGGTGACGAGGAAAGTGACGATGATGATGGCGATCACCGACACGATGGCCGGGTACAGCATGGCGCCGAAGACCTTGGCCTTGAGCGCCTGGCGCTCTTCCAGGTCGTCGGCGAGCTTTTCCAGCACGGCGCCGAGCGCACCGCTCTGCTCGCCCGCCGCCACCACGGCGCGGTAGACGTCGTCGAACTCACGCGGGCTGGTGGCCAGCGCGCGGGCGAAGGCGCTGCCGGCGTTCACCTCGCTGCGCAGGTGGGCGATGAGCTCGCGCTGGCGCGGCTCCTCGGCCTCGTCGGCCAGGGCCGTGAGGGCGCGCTCCAGCGGCAGGCCCGAGGCGACCAAGCCGGCGAGCTGCCGCGTCCACACGGTGAGGCCGCTGGTGCTGAAGGCGCGGCGGCCGAAGGCCATGCCGCTGCGCGAGCCGCCGGCCTTGCCCACCCCGGCGGCGTCGCCGCCACCCATGACGGCGGTGACCGACAGCGGCACCAGGCCCTGGCCGCGCACCTGCGCGCGGGCCGCCTTGGCGTTGTCGGCGTCCACCACGCCCGTCGCGGTCTTGCCGGCGGCGTCGAGGGCTTCGTACTTGAAGGCGGGCATCAGGCGTCGGGGATGGGGTTCACTCGCGCGTCACGCGCAACACCTCTTCCTGCGAGGTGATGCCCGCGTCGATGAGGCGCTGGCCGTCATCGCGCATGGTGCGGAAGCCGGCGGCCTCGGCGGCCACGTACAGCTGGCTCTCGGCCGCGCGGTTGTGGATCAGCGCGCGCAGCGTGTCGTCCACCACCATCAGCTCGTACACGCCCGTGCGGCCCTTGTAGCCGGTGTGCGCGCACTCGGGGCAGCCCACCGGGTGCCAGCGGCCCTGCTCGTCGGGCCGGCGGCACACGGGGCACAGCTTGCGCACCAGGCGCTGGGCCAGCACGCCCAGCAGGCTGGAGCTGAGCAGGAAGGGCTCCACGCCCATGTCGGTCAGGCGGGTGACGGCCGACAGCGCGTCGTTGGTGTGCAGCGTGGCCAGCACCAGGTGGCCGGTGAGCGAGGCCTGGATGGCGATCTGCGCGGTCTCGAAGTCGCGGATCTCGCCGATCATGATGACGTCCGGGTCCTGGCGCAGGATGGCGCGCAGGGCGGCGGCGAAGGTGAGGTCGATGGCCGGGTTCACCTGCGTCTGGCCGATGCCGGGCAGCTCGTACTCCACCGGGTTCTCCACCGTCAGCACGTTGGTGGTGGAGGTGTCCAGCCGCGCCATCGAGGCGTACAGCGTGGTCGTCTTGCCCGAGCCGGTGGGGCCGGTGACCAGCACGATGCCGTGCGGCTGCTGCACCAGCTTGTGGAAGGCGGTGAGCACGTCGCCGCTCATGCCCAGGCTTTCCAGGCTGAACTTGGCCTCGGTCTTGTCGAGCAGGCGCAGCACCGCGCGCTCGCCGTGCGCCGAGGGCAGGGTGGACACCCGCACGTCGATGGCGCGGCCGCCGATGCGCAGCGAGATGCGGCCGTCCTGCGGCAGGCGCTTCTCGGCGATGTCCAGCTCGGCCATGATCTTCAGGCGCGAGATCAGCGCCGCGTGCAGCGCCTTGTTGGGCTGCACCACCTGGCGCAGCGTGCCGTCGACGCGGAAACGCACGCTGGAATTGCGCTCGTAGGGCTCGATGTGGATGTCGCTCGCGCCGTCCTTGGCCGCCTGCGTGAGCAGGGCGTTGAGCATGCGGATGATGGGCGCGTCGTTGGCGGCCTCCAGCAGGTCCTCCACCGCGGGCAGCTCCTGCATCATGCGGGAGAGATCCACCGCGCTTTCCACCTCGCCCACCACCGCCGCCGCGCTGGCCTCGCCGCCGGCGTAGGCCTCGGCCAGGCGCTTGTCCAGCGTGGACGCGGGTTCGGGCTCCATGCGGTCGACCGCGTAGCGGCGCAGCACCTCGGTCAGCGCGCTGCGCGGCGTGGTCTCGGCGTGGTGCAGCACGAGCTGCCGGCCGTCGTCCTCGAGCAGCAGCGAATTGGCCTTGGCGAAGGCGTAGGGCAGGGGGTGGCGTTGTCCCATGGCGGTCAGGCTCGGCGCGGGCGGGCGGTCACTGCCCCGGCACGGGCGCGGGGGCGGTGGCGGGCACACCGGACGCGGCCGCGGGCGGCACGATCACCTGCTGCGCCGGCATGGCCCCCGGCTGGCGCTCCGGCAGCACCAGCGAGCCGTCCACCGGCAGCAGCGTGGTGGGCTCGCGCTGGATGTTCTGCTGCACCGCGCGGATGGCGTCGTAGCGGTCGATCATCATCTGCTCGGCCGCCTGCGGCGTGCGCAGCACCACCGGGCGCAGGAACAGCATCAGGTTGCTCTTGCTGCGGCTGCGGCCCTCGCTCTTGAACAGGTTGCCCACGATGGGGATGCTGCCCAGGATGGGCACCTGGCTCTCGTTGTCGCCGTACTCGTCCTTCAGCAGGCCGCCCAGCACCATCATGCTGCCGTCGTCCACCACCACGGTGGTCTCGATGGAGCTCTTGTCGGTGATCTGGCTCACGCGGTCGCGCAGCGAGCTGTTCTCCTGGTAGATCGTCATGCGCACCGTGCCGCCTTCGCCGATCTGGCTCTTGATCTTCAGCGTGATGCCGACGTCCTTGCGCTCGATGGTCTGGAAGGGGTTGACCGCGCCGTTGCCGGTGCCGGTGTTGGTGAACGAGCCGGTGGTGAAGGGCACGTTCGAGCCCACCACGATCTTGGCCTCCTCGTTGTCCAGCGCCACCAGGTTGGGCGTGGACAGCACGTTGGCGCCGGTGTTGGTTTCCAGGAAGCGGGCCAGCGCGCCCAGCGTGTAGATGCCGGCGATCTTGCGGAACACGCCGATGTTCAGGCCGTTGCCCAGCAGGCTGCTGCCGCCGGTGCCCGTGGTGCCGGTGGTGCCCCCTGTGCCGGCGCCGGAGAGCGACAGGTCGATGATGTTGCCCACCGAGCCGAAGTTGGTGCCCGCCACCGGCACCACGGATTGCTCGGTGCTGGGGTTGCCCAGCACGCTCTGCCACTGGAAGCCGAACTCGGCCGCCTTGGTGGCGTCGATCTTGACGATCAGCGTCTCCACGTAGACCTGGGCGCGGCGGGTGTCGAGCTGGTCGATCACCTGGCGCATCTGCCGGTACACGGGCTCGGGCGCCGAGATGATGAGCGAGTTGGTCGCCGGGTCGGCCTGGATCTGGCCGCCGGTGGACGGCGCTGCCGTGGTGGCCACCGGCGTGGTGGCCACGCTGCCCATGCCCGACGAGGTGCTGCCCGGCGCCGCGGGGCTGGTGCCCGCCACGTTGCTGATGGGCCGGGGCGAGGCGCCGCCGCTGCTGCTGCCGCTGAAGCTGCCGGCCGAGGACGAGCCGGTGCCGGCGCTGCTGGTGGCGGCGGTGCCGCTGGCGATGGCCGCGCGCAGCACCTCGGCCAGGCGCACCGCGTCGGCGTTCTTCAGGTACACCACCCAGATGTTGCCGGCCGGGCCGCCACCGGGCACGGGGCGGTCGAGCTTGTCGATGAGCGACTTCACCGCGTTCATGCGCACCGGGTTGGCGGTGCGCACCAGCAGCGAGTTGGTGCGCGGCTCCACCACGATGGAGGTCGCCGAGGCGGCGGTGTTGGCGCCGCCGGGCACGTTGGGCGCGGCGCCGCCTTCGGTCATGCGCTGCAGCAGCGGCGCGAGGTCGGCCGCCAGGGCGTGCTTGATGGGGATGACCTCGATCTCGCTGGCCGCGGGCTGGTCCAGCGCGCTGATGATCTTGGCCAGGCGCTGCAGGTTGTCGGCGTAGTCGGTGATGATCAGCGTGCCATTCGCCGGGTTGGCGTTGATGGTGTTGTTGGCGCTGATCAGCGGCCGCAGCACGGCCACCAGGTTGTTCGGGTTCTCGTGGTTGAGACGGAAGATCTGGGTGAGGATCTGGTCGCCGCGCACCGTGGGCTGGCCGATGGATACCGTGCCGGCCTGCAGCTTGGCCTCGGCCTCGGGCACCACCTTCAGCAGGCCGGCGTTCTCCACCACCGTGAAGCCCATGCCGCGCAGGGCGGCGAGGTAGCTGCGCCAGGCCTCCTGCGGGGGCTGCGGCTTCTCGCTGACCACGTTGATCTGGCCCTTCACGCGCGGGTCCACCACGATCTGGCGGTCGAGCATGGTGCCGATGGCGCGCGAGACGGCCTCGATCTCGGCGTTCACGAAATTGAGCGTCACCGGCGCGCGGGCGCGCGTGGCGGGCATGGGCGGCTCGTCGGCCTGGCCATGGGCCACCGGCGTGATGGCCATCAGCGCGGCCAGGGCCAAGGGCGCCCAGCGGCGGTCGGGGGTCTGGCGGGGGCGTTGGTGCAAGGTCATGGTCACCCGATCGAAATGACGGAGGCCGCGCCGGCGCGGCGTCCGATGATGTTCAGCAAGTTGTTCAAGGCCGGCTCGAAGCCGGGCGCCGCCTGCGCCTGGCCACGGAAGCGCAGCCCGCGCCCGCTCCACTGCCCGGTGCCGGACAGCTGCAGCGCGCCATCGAGGGTCTGCAGGCCGATCTGCGGACCGGCCGCGCCGCTGGCGACGCCTTCAGCCGGCGCCGACAGCGTGATGCGGTAGCTGCCCAGCGACTCCAGCGTGGACAGGCGCGACGAGGCCTGCAGCCAGTCCAGCTCGGCGCGGCCGGCCAGGGCCCAGCTGCCGCCCTGCGAGCGCAGCTCCAACCCGTCGGTGCGCAGGTTCAGGCGGCCGCCGGGGCGCAGCGTGTTCCAGGGGGCGCCCAGGCCTTCCAGCCAGGCGGCCGGCCAGTGGCCCACGCCGCCGGCCCCGGGCAGCACGCGCAGCGACATGCCGCCCCAGCCGGGCCGCCATTCCAGCGCCAGGCCAGGCTCGATGCAGCAATCCTGTGCCAGCGTCAGGCGAAGTCCGACGAGCATGGGGCGCACCGACCAATCCAGGCGCGAAGGCAGCACCGCCGCGTCCTGGCTGCCCGGGCCGCCGGCCAGCACGGGCAGCGCGCTGCCCTGCCAGAAGCTGCCCTGCGCCTCGGCGAGCAGCAGCCGGCCGCCGCTGGCGCTGGCCACGGCCTGGGCGAGCCACGCCGCGGGCGCGAAGGCCACCAGCGCCAGCAGCCCGCCGGCCACCGCACCGGCGGCTGCCC
>JACRBA010000024.1 GCA_016213265.1 Burkholderiales bacterium
GCCAATGCGGGGCGGCCGGGGCGGTGCCGCCGGGGGTGGCGGCGGCGCCACGGGGGCCACCGGCGCGGGCGGCGGCGCAGGGGGCGCGGTCTGGCAGCCCGCCAGCGCCAGGGCGCTCCAG
Organism: Burkholderiales bacterium; assembly: GCA_016213265.1. GTDB lineage: Bacteria > Pseudomonadota > Gammaproteobacteria > Burkholderiales > Burkholderiaceae_C > Ideonella. Next base: position 122 of record JACRBA010000024.1, read on the forward strand.
GCGCCGCCCAGGGCCACGCACCGCCGCCGGGCGATGTCCACCGCGGAGGAACCAAACTCTTTAGATCTCAACGCAATATTCAAGTGAGATTTATGTTCTTTTCAAGCATATAGCGAATCCGTAGAGTCGCCCCAAGCCCTCCTGGGAGGGCACGCCTGATTGCCTATTCCATGTACCAGTACACCTCTTTCGACCGCCAGTTCGTGCGCCAGCGCGCCGCGCAGTTCCGCGACCAGCTGCAGCGCAACCTGGCAGGCGAGCTGGCCGACGACGACTTCCGGCCGCTGCGCCTGCAGAACGGCTGGTACATCCAGCGCCACGCGCCCATGCTGCGCGTGGCCGTGCCTTATGGCGAATTGTCGTCGCGCCAGCTGCGGCAGCTGGGCCGCATCGCGCGTGAGCTCGACCAGGGCTTCGGCCACTTCACCACGCGCCAGAACATGCAGTTCAACTGGATCCCGCTGCCGCGCGCCGCGGACGCCATGGACCTGCTGGCTGAGGCCGACATGCACGGCATCCAGACCTCCGGCAACTGCATCCGCAACATCACCACCGATGCCTTCGCCGGCATCGCCCCCGACGAAGTGGTGGACCCGCGCCCCTACTGCGAGGTGCTGCGCCAGTGGAGCACGCTGCACCCGGAGTTCGCCTTCCTGCCGCGCAAGTTCAAGATCGCCGTCTCCGGCACGCGGGAAGACCGCGCGGCCATCGCCTGGCACGACATCGGCCTGCAACTGCTGAAGAACGAGGCCGGCGACGTGGGCTTCCGCGTGCTGGTGGGCGGCGGCATGGGCCGCACCCCGGTGATCGCCACCGAGGTGAACGCCTTCGTGCCGTGGCAGCAGATCCTCGTCTACATCGAGGCCGTGGTGCGGGTCTACAACCGCTTCGGCCGGCGCGACAACGCCTACAAGGCGCGCATCAAGATCCTCGTCAAGGCCGAGGGCCAGAAGTTCATCGATGCGGTGAACGCCGAGTTCGACAAGATCCTCAACCAGGACGCCAGCGGCCGCGAGCACCTCATCCCCGTGGCCGAGCTGGAGCGCGTGGCGCGCCACTTCGAGCTGCCGGCGGGCGTGCGCCCCGCGGCGGCCACGCACGCCTTCGACCCGCACCGCACGGGCCCCGCGCCGGCCGCCTTCCTGCGCTGGATGGAGCGCAACGTGCACCCGCACCGCGTGCCGGGCTACCGCGCCGTCACCCTGTCGCTCAAGCGCCCGGGCCAGGCCCCCGGCGACGTGACCGCTGACCAGATGGACGCCGCCGCCACCCTGGCCGACCGCTACTCGCTGGGCGAGCTGCGTGTGTCCCACGACCAGAACCTGGTGCTGCCGTGGGTGCGCGAGGCCGACCTGTTCTCGGTGTGGCATGCCGCCCGGGACGCGTCCTTCGCCACCCCCAACATCGGCCTGCTGACGGACATGATCGCCTGCCCCGGCGGCGACTTCTGCGCCCTGGCCAATGCGCGCTCGATCCCGGTGGCCGCCAGCATCACCGAGCGCTTCGACGACCTCGACGCGCTGTACGACATCGGCGACATCGACCTGCACATCAGCGGCTGCATGAACTCCTGCGGCCACCACCACACCGGCCACATCGGCATCCTCGGCGTCGACAAGGACGGCAGCGAGTGGTACCAGGTGTCGCTGGCCGGCTCCGACGGCTCCACCCTCAGCGGCGCCTCCACCCCGGGCAAGGTGATCGGCCCGTCCTTCTCGGCCGACGAGGTGCCCGACGTGGTGGAGGCCCTCATCGACGTCTACCTGCGCGAGCGCCAGGCCGGTGAACGCTTCGTCGACACCGCCCGCCGCCTGGGCGTGCCGCCCTTCCGCGCCGCGGCCGATGCCGTGCGCCGCGACACCGCCGCGCCCGCCACGCGCGCCGCTGCCCCCGCAGCCGCCGCTGAACCCGCCGAGATCGCCTGACCATGCAGTTCATCCGCCCCGCCCAGGACCCCTTCCGCCCCGCCCTGGGCGAATTCGGCCCCACGCCCATCCCGCCCGTGGCCGCGCACAGCCTGCTGACACCCGAGCAGTGGAACGCCGTGCGCAGCGACTGGCCGGCCGACCTGCCGGTGGGCCTGCTGCTGCCCAACACCGCCGACGTCGAGGACTTCGCCGACGAGCTGCCGCGCTTTGCCGTGGTGGCGCTGCAGTTCCCCAAGTGGGTGGACGGCCGCGCCTACAGCCAGGCCCATGTGCTGCGCGCCCGCCTGCGCTATGCCGGCGAGATCCGCGCCACGGGTGACGTGGTGGTGGACATGGTGCCGCTGCTGGCCCGCACCGGCTTTTCCGCCGTGCAGCTGCGCGACGGCCAGAGCGAAGACACCGCCCGGCGCCTGCTGGGCCAGATTCCCGCGCACTACCAGGGCGACGTCGTCGACGCGCGCCCGCTGTTCGGAAGGCTTGCCGCATGAACGCCCCGACCTCTTCCCTCAGCTTCCTGCCTGCCAGCCCCGTGTCGGCGTCGCCGGCCTCCCCGGCCGCCTCGGGCGCCATCGCCCTGTACGCCCGCCACACGGAAGGCTTCGAGGAGCGCGTGCAGGCCACGCTCGACCAGCTGCGCCAGGCCGCGCTCGAGCACCCGGGCAGCATCGTGCAGGCCACCAGCCTGGGCGCCGAGGACATGGTGCTCACCGATCTCATCGCCCGCGCCGGGTTGCCCATCGCGGTGGGCACGCTGCAGACGGGCCGGCTGCACGCCGAGACGCTGGCGCTCATCCCCGCCATCGAACAGCGCTACGGCCTGGCGGTGGAGGTGTACAGCCCGCCCGAGGAGCAGGTGGTCCATTTCGTGCGACGCCATGGCGAGGACGCCATGTACCAGAGCATCGAGCTGCGCAAGGCCTGCTGCCAGATCCGCAAGCTGGAGCCGCTGGGCCGCATGCTGGCCGGGCGCCAGGCCTGGGTGACCGGCCTGCGCCGCGAGCAGAGCGCCAACCGCGGTGCGGTGCCGCTGCGCGAGGTGGAGGCCACCGGCCGCGTGAAGTACAACCCGCTGGCCGACTGGACCTGGAACGACATCTGGCACTACATCGCCACCCACGACGTGCCCTACAACGCCCTGCACGACCAGTTCATGCCCAGCATCGGCTGCGCCCCCTGCACCCGCGCCATCGCGGTGGGCGAGGAGTTCCGCGCCGGCCGCTGGTGGTGGGAGGACGAGAAGGCCAAGGAATGCGGCCTGCACGTCGCCCAGCCCACGGCCACCGCCGGGGGCCGGTCCAGCGAGGCGGTCGCCGCCTGACGGCCTTGTCGCGCGGCCTGGTCCTCTTCATCGGCGCCGGCCCCGGCGCGGCCGACCTGATCACGGTGCGCGGCGCCAGGGCGCTGGCCCGCGCCACCGTGGTGCTGCACGACGCGCTCACCGACCCCGCGCTGCGCGAATACGCGCCCGCGGCCGAGTGGATCGACGTGGGCAAACGCGGTTTCTGTACCTCCACCGCCCAGGCCCGCATCGACTCGCTGCTGGTGCAGCATGCGCTGGCCGGCCAGGTGGTCGCCCGGCTCAAAGGGGGCGACCCCAGCGTCTTCGGCCGCCTGGAGGAGGAGATGCTGGCGCTCGCGCAGGCCGGCATCGCCTACGAGGTGGTGCCCGGCGTGACCAGCGCGCTGGCCGCCGCCGCGGTGTCCGGCCGCCCGCTCACCCGCCGCGGCGGTGGGCGCAGCGTGGCGCTCACGACCGCCATGACCCAGGAGCGTGAGCTGCATGCCGGCCGCCGAGCCGACACCGAGGTGTTCTACATGGCCGGGCGCCAGCTGGCCATGCTGAGCCGGCGGCTGCAGGAGGCCGGCTGGCCCGCCGACACACCGGTGAACGTGGTCTCGCGCGCCGGCTGGCCCGACCAGCTCGCCAGCGACCACACGGTGGCCACCCTGCCCGAGGCCTGTGTGATGCACAGCGGCCGGCCGGCCATCGTCACGGTGGGCGTGGGCGCCTCGCCGGTCGTACCCCTGCCCGGCGCTGCCACGGCCACCGCGCGGGCGGCCCACCTGGCGGCCCAGGTCGCGGCCCACCCGGCCGGCACCGGCCCGCTTGAGGGTCATCAAGCCGCCGAGGGCCCCAAGCCCTAAAATGCCCTGTTCTTCGCGGCGTGCACTGCAGCGCGCCGCCCGGCCTCGCCCGCCCTTGGCTGCACTGCCGTGCACAAGGGCCGCAGCCTCCTCCCCGAATTCCTCCACTGTCCGCCCCTAGTCATGACCCACGTCGTCACCGAAGCCTGCATCCGCTGCAAGTACACCGACTGCGTCGACGTCTGCCCTGTCGACTGCTTCCGCGAGGGCCCCAATTTCCTGGCCATCGACCCGGATGAGTGCATCGACTGCGCGGTGTGCATCCCCGAGTGCCCGGTGAACGCCATCCTCCCGGAAGAGGACGTGCCCGCGGACCAGCAGAACTACATCGCGCTGAACGCCGAGCTGGCCAAGGGCTGGCCCAGCATCACCAAGCGCAAGCCCGCCCTGCCCGACGCCGAGGAGGGGAAGGACAAGAAGGGCAAGCTGGGCGAGCTCAAGCGCTGAGGAGCCCCGCCGGCGGTTGGCACGCGCTGACGCGCTGCCTGCACTGACCACGGCGTGCGCAGCGCGCCTCCGCCCCTCCCCAGCCCGCCCGGCCCGCCGCGGCGGGCTGTTTGTTTTCGGCCCCCCGTGCGGCCATAATGCACGCCGCTGTCTGGCCTGAACGCCAGGCGGCACTTCGCTAGGGGTGTTGGGCCGGTTCGCCGGCCCGACTGAGACAGTCCCTTTGAACCTGATTGAGGTAATCCTCGCGCAGGGAAGCAGCTCCAGTTGCGGCAGTACGCGGGTCTCGCGTGCACCATGCCCGCCCTCCCGCTCGCCTTCCTGCCACCCGACTGCACCGAGTCCGTGATGGCATTGCAAACGCGTTTCCGTTCCTCCCTCCCTGTCCCCGGCCGCACCGGCCGCCCTCGCCCCTGGGCGCTCACCGCCCTGGCGCTGGCCGCGGCACAGGCCGCCCTCGCCGCCGAGCCCGACACGGGCGAGCCGGCCGCCTCGGCCACCGAGCGCATCACCGTCACCGGGCGTGCCGAGCCGGCCGCGGCCGGCGTCACGGGCTTCGGCGACCTGCCGCTGTCGCGCTCACCCTTCCAGGTGGCGGGCATCGGCAACGGCGCCATCGCCGACCGCGGCCTCACCGGCCTGTCCGGCCTGACCCGCGTGGACGCCAGCGTGGCCGATGCCTACAACTCGCCCGGCTACTGGAGCAACCTCACCGTGCGCGGCTTCGTGCTGGACAGCGCCTACAACTACCGCCGCGACGGCCTGCCCATCAGTGCGCAGACCGTGATCGCACTGGAGAACAAGGAGCGCATCGAGGTGCTCAAGGGCACCAGCGGCGCCCAGGCCGGCACCAGCGCGCCGGGCGGCCTGGCCAACCTGGTGGTCAAGCGGCCGCGGGGCGTCGACCGCAGCACGGTCTTCCTGGGCTGGACAGAGCAGGCCAGCTGGAAGATCGTGGCCGATGTGGAGCGGCGCGTGGGCGACGGCGATGCGCTGGCCTGGCGACTGAACGCCGCCTACGAATCGCTGGACCCGCTGCTGGAGCATGCCGACGGTGAACGCCACCTCGTGGCCCTGGCCGGCCAGGCCCGCCTGGGCACCGGCCGGCTGCTGGAGGCCGAGGTCGAGCTCAGCCACCAGTCCCAGCGCAGCATGGCGGCCTTCAGCCTGCTGGGCGACCGCCTGCCCTCGGCCCGCTCGGTGAACCCGCGGCTCAACCTGAACAACCAGCCCTGGGCCAAACCGGTGGTCAACGACGGCACCACCGCCAGCCTGCGCTGGGCGGAATCGCTGGGCGCCGACTGGCAACTGGTGGCCCAGGCCATGGGCCAGCGCCTGGACATGGACGACCGCATGGCGTTTCCCTACGGCTGCTCCGCCGAGGAGCGCTGGGACCGCTATTGCAGCGACGGCACGGTGGACTTCTACGACTACCGCAGCGACGGGGAGCGCCGCGACACGCTGGCCGGCTCGGTGGCGCTCGAAGGCCGCGTGCAATGGGCCGGCATGGCGCACACGCTCTCGCTGGGCGCGCTGCACAGCGATTTCCACCAGCACGACAACACGCAGATCTACCAGTGGGCCGGGGTGGGCACCGTCGATGGGCGCACGGTGATCGAGGCGCCGACTCCGGAGCCTTACCTCAACGCCGGCCGCCGCGAGCGCAGCACCGAACTGCACCTGCGCGACCATGTGGCGCTGTCGGCCGACACCGGGCTGTGGCTGGGCCTGCGCCACACCCGGCTGGACCGTGGCTACGACCAAAGCTTCACCACGCCCTTCGTGGCGCTCAGCCAGCAGTGGCACCCTGCCCTCATGCTCTACGGCAGCTGGGGCCAGGGTGTGGAAAGCGAGGTCGTGCCCGATCTCGCCGCCAAGTACACCAACCATGGCGAGGTGCTGCCCGCCCTGCGCAGCCGGCAGGCCGAGCTGGGCCTGAAGTGGCGCGAGCATGACTGGGCCGTGGGCCTGGCCGCCTTCGACATCCGCCGCCCGGCCACCGAGGACGTGGGCTGCGAAGCCGACGGTGCGAACTGCACCCGGCGCACCGACGGCGACTGGCGGCACCGCGGCGTGGAGGCCGACGGCGAGTGGCGCCTGGGCGCCTTCGGTGTGCAAGGCAGCGTGATGTGGCTGCGAGCGCGGCGCGAGGGCGCCAGCGACGACGGCGCGAACGGGCTGCAGCCCACCAACGTGCCCTCACGCAGCGCGCGCCTGCTGGCCACCTGGCAGGTGGGCGCCCTGCCCGGCCTGCAAGCCCAGGCTGGTGTGTCGTACGAGAGCGAGCGCGAGGTGCTGCCCGACAACAGCATCACCCTGCCTGCGTGGACGCGCCTGGATGCCTCGCTGCGCTATGCCCAGCGCCTGGGCGGCCGCGAAGCGATCTGGCGCGCCGGGGTGGACAACCTCACCGACCGCCGGGCCTGGCGCGAGAGCCCCTTCCAGTTCGACCACGCCTACCTCTACCCCCTGGAGCCGCGCACCTTCCGGATTTCTTTTCAGGTGGGCTTGTAAAGCGACCAAAAATCTGTCTACAATCTGAGGCTTCACTTCCCCGATAGCTCAGTCGGTAGAGCGCCGGACTGTTAATCCGTAGGTCCCTGGTTCGAGCCCAGGTCGGGGAGCCAAATCAAGGGGGCAGCGATGCGAATCGCTGCCCCCTTCGTCTTTTCCTGCAGCTTGCGCGACAGCCCCTCAGCGCAGCGGCTGGCCCCCCGCCTGCCACGCGGCCGTGGTCTTGGCGATGAGGTTGCCGCCGTCGCTTTCGGGCGTGGTCTGTTCGTGCTGGCCCGCGCCGAACAGCAGCGCGGCGATGTGGGCGTCGGCCACCTGCGGCAGGTGGGCGAAGAGGTAGTCCACCCGCGTGTCCTTCCAGTGGCCGATGGTGTTGTTCTGCGCCTCGTTGCCCAGAGGGATCTGCCACATCACCGTCGGGCGCCCCACGGTCTCGGCGAGCGTCTTGCTCCACGCCAGGTAGTCGGCCGCGGCGGCGTCGTCCCAGCCGCGGTCCTGGCCATGGGCGGCATACCAGCCGGCATCCCGGTCCGACGGATCGGTGGCCACGAAATCCGCGCTGTCGGCGCCCAGTGCCTTCATGAACTGCCCCACGGTGGCCCCGTCACCCGGCACGCGGTAGTTCCACGGTGACGCATGCAGCCCCACCGTCACGTTGGGCGCCAGCTGACGCGCCATGGTCACCATGCAACGTGCCAGCCCGGCGGCGCTGTCTTCGTGGTCGCCACACTCGCTCGGGTTCGCCGCACGCACCTGCGCCGGCACGGTGTGCGGGTCGGAGGCCGAGGCGCGCACGAAGCCCCACAAGTCGGGCTCGATGTGCAACATGACGCGTTGCCCACCAATGCGCTGCAGCAGGAAGCGCCAGTCGTCGAGATAGCGGCGCAGCACCTGCGCGTCATTCAGTGCCGAGACCTCGCGCCCGCCTTCCGTGCCCCCGGAGGCACCGAGCCACAGGTAGTAGGTGAACACGGGCACCTGCGGCCGTGACGCGCCCTGCCAGCTCGCCGCGGCCGAGCGCTGGATGTGCCAGGCCGCGTACTCACCCGGCGGCCGGGCCGGGTCCTGCCAGCAGCCCCACCATTGCCCGCAGCTGGCGGCGGCCGTGCAGGACCGCATGCACGCCGCCTCCGGCGCGGGTGCACCGGCGAGATAGACGTAGCGTGCATCGAACGGAGCGGCCGCCGCCGTGGCGTCGGCCATCTGCGCCCCGATGAGCAACTGGGTGCCGCCCATGAACGTGGAGAAGGGGCCGCTGCCACCTCCACCGCCGCCACCTCCTCCACCGCCCCCGCCGCCCGGGTCGCCCCCGCCTGGCTCGCCGCCACTGCCGCCGCAGGCGGGGAGTGCAATGCCCAGGAGCGCCGCGAGGGCGCCGCGTCTCATTCCATCGGGAAACGTGATCGACATGGTGGAGGGGCCAGCCCGCGCGGGCCGGTCATTGCCGGATGAGCCCGCAACATGGCACAGCGGCGCGCCGCCCACGCTCGCTGAACGATCGTCCGGCGGCGGCTCGCCGCCCCGGTGTGAACGTCTTCACCCGCACCGGCCACCCCGGGACGGGCAGCCTGCCGCACCTCACCAGCGGTAGCTCACCGCGCCCCGTCCGTCGATCTGCACGCCCTGCTCTGCCATGAGGTGCGCGAGCGTGGCCTCCACCGCCGCGTCGTCCGCTGCCTCGCCGGGCTGCGACGCCAGCAGCGCCCGCACGGCGGCCACCAGACGCGCGCGGCGGGCCGGCTTGTTGGCGTTCTTGCGCAGACTGCTCACCACATGCTGCAGCGCCTTGGGCGACGGCGCCGGGGCGCTGGCCGGCGCGGAGGTCTTGCGGCCGCGCCGCTTGGCGGCGGCCGGCGCCGGAGCGGGTGTGGCGGCGACCTGGGCGCTGGCCGACGCCGCCGA
>JACRBA010000025.1 GCA_016213265.1 Burkholderiales bacterium
ATCATGGCAGTCAACGTTGAAACCCTCGACAAGCTCGAACGCCGCATCACCCTGACGCTGCCGGCCGACGACATCAACACCGAGGTCGAATCCCGGCTGAAGAAGCTGGCCCGCACCGTCAAGGCCGATGGCTTCCGCCCCAGGATCGGCCCGGGGCGCGGCCTGGCGCGCCCCGACCGCGCGCCAACCGTCCCTCAGGGCGTCTCGCGACGCACCCGGAACCAGGCCGCGTACATCGCCGGCAGGGCCAGCAGGGTGAGCGCCGTGGCCACGATCAAGCCGCCCATGATCGCAACGGCCATCGGCCCCCAGAACACGCTGCGTGACAGCGGGATCATCGCCAGCACCGCCGCCGCGGCGGTGAGCACGATCGGCCGGAAACGCCGCACGGCGGATTCCACGATCGCATTCCAGGTGGGCACCCCGCGCTGGCGGTCCTGCTCGATCTGGTCGATGAGGATCACCGAGTTGCGCATGATCATGCCGGCCAGAGCGATGAAGCCGAGCAGCGCCACGAAGCCGAACGGCCGGTTCAGCAGCAGCAGCGCGCCGGCCACCCCAGCGATGCCCAGCGGCGCCGTCAGCACCACCAGCACGGTGCGCGAGAAGCTCTGCAGCTGCAGCATCAGCAACGTGAGCATGATGAAGACCATCATGGGCACACCGGCGGCGATGGACGACTGGCCCTTGGAGCTTTCGGCCACCGCGCCCGCGATCTCGATGTCCATGCCGGCAGGCATGCGCGCCCGCAGCGCCTGCATCTTCGGCCACAGCTCGTTCGTCACGGTGGCGCCCTGCACGCCGTCGACGACGTCGGCTTGCACCGTGGCGGCGTACTTTCGGCCCTCGCGCCAGAGCACCCCCGGCTCCCAGCCGAAGCCGACCTGCGCGATCTGCGTCAGCGGAATGCTGCGGCCGGTGCTGGTGGGCACGTACGCGTTGCCGATGTCGGTGATGGCATCGCGCTCGTCCACCGGCTGGCGCAGCACGATGTCGATCAGGCGGTCGTTCTCGCGGAACTGGCCGATGGTGCTGCCCGACAGCATCACGCGCGAGGCCTGGGCGATGGACTGGCTGCTCACGCCGAGCGCGCGCGCCTTGTCCTGGTCGATCTCCAGCCTCAGGGCCTTGACCTGCTCGTTCCAGTTGTCGTTCACGTTGCGCAGGGCGGCGTGCCCCCGCAGGATCTCCTTGGCCTGGTCGGCCCACTGGCGCACCTGCTGCACCTCCGTGCCCACGACGCGGAACTGCACCGGGTAGGGGACGGGCGGGCCGTTGGGCAGCAGCTTCACGCGGCCGCGGGCCTCGGGGAACTCCTGCGCCAGGATCTCCGGCAAGCGCTGGCGCAGCGCCTCGCGCTCCGCCAGGCCCGCGGGCATGAGGATGAACTGGCTCACGTTGGCCTGCGGGAACACCTGGTCCAGCGGCAGGTAGAAGCGCGGCACGCCACTGCCCACCCAGGCGGTGACCGACTCGATGCCCGCCTCCGCGGCGATGCGCTTCTCGAAGCGGCGGGCCAGCTCGTCACTGGCCTGGATGGTGGAGCCTTCCGGCAGCCACAGGTCCACGAGCAGCTCCGGACGGTTGGAATCGGGGAAGAACTGCTGCTGGACGCGCCCCATGCCCACCAGGCCCAGCACGAAGATCAGCAGCGTCACGCCGATCGTCTTCCAGCGGTGCTCGACGCACCAGTTCACCACCGCACGAAAGCGCGTGTAGAACGGGGTGTCGAACAGCTCATGTGCTTCACCGTCGTGCGTCTTGCGGGTGCGCAGCAGCCGCGCTCCCAGATAAGGCACGAAGTACACCGACACGAACCACGAGATGACCAGCGCCGCGGTCGTCACGGCGAAGATGGCGAACGTGTACTCGCCCACCGACGACTTGGCCATGCCAATGGGCAGGAACCCCGCCGCGGTGATCAACGTGCCGGTCAGCATGGGCATGGAGGTGACCTCGTAGGCGTGTGTGGCCGCCGTCATGCGGTCCTCGCCCTCCTCCAGCTTGCGCACCATCATCTCCACCGCGATGATGGCGTCGTCCACCAGCAGGCCGAGCGCGATGATCAGCGACCCCAGCGAGATCTTGTGCAGGCCCACGCCCCAGTACAGCATGGTGATGAAGGTGATGGCCAGCACCAGCGGAATGGTGATGCCCACCACCATGCCGGGCCAGATGTCCACCCGCAGCGGGCGGGTGTGCAGCCCCAGGCTCAGGAAGCTGACCGCCAGCACGATCACCACGGCCTCGATCAGCACCTTCACGAACTCGCCCACCGAGCGCGACACGGCTTCGGGCTGATCCTGCACCTGCCGCAGCTCGATGCCTACGGGCAGGCCCGCCCGGATCTGCTGCGCCTGCGCCTGCAGGGCCTTGCCGAGGCGGACGATGTCGCCGCCCTTGGCCATGGACACGCCCAGGGCCACGACCTGCTCACCCTGGTGACGCACCATCACGGCGGGCGGGTCCACGTAGGCCCGGCGGATCTCGGCGATGTCGCCCAGGCGCAATTGGCTCGCCACCCCAGTGGACGGGTTGACGCCACGGATGGGCAGCTGGCGCAGGTCCTCCACCGAGTTGAAGGCGCCGGCCACCCGCACCTGCAGGTTCTGGGAAGTGGCGTTCAGCGTACCGGCCCCTTCGACGGCGTTCTGCGCATTCAGCTGCGCGATCACCTGGTTCATGTCCAGGCCCAGCTGCGCCAGCCGCTTCTGGGAGATCTCCACGAAGAGTTTTTCCGACTGGACCCCGAACAGCTCCACCTTGGCCACGTCGGGCACCCGCAGCATCTGCGAGCGCACGTCTTCGGCGTAGCGGCGCAATTCCTCGGGCGTGAAGCCATCGGCGGACAGCGCGTAGATGGAGCCGTAGACATCACCGAACTCGTCGTTGAAGAACGGCCCGATGACGCCGGACGGCAGCGTCGCGCGCATGTCGCCCACCTTCTTGCGCACCTGGTACCAGACGTCCTGCACCTCCTTGGGCGGCGACGAATCCTTCAGCTGCAGGATGGTGAGCGACTCGCCCGGCTTGGTGTAGCTGCGGATGATGTCGGCATGGGGCACCTCCTGCAGCGTGCGCTCGAGCTTGTCGGTCACCTGCTCGGCCACCTGCTGGGCCGAGGCGCCCGGCCAGTACACCTGCACCACCATGGCGCGGAAGGTGAACGGCGGGTCTTCGTCCTGCCCCAGCTGGAAGTAGGCGGCAAGGCCCAGAACCATGAGCACCACCATCAGGTAGCGGGTCAGTGGCGCGTGTTCCAGCGCCCAGCGGGAGATGTTGAAGCGCGAGGCGGTGCTCGGGTACATGGCGATCCTGCGGATGTCTGGGGGCCGGCGTGCCGCTTCAGCGGGCTGCCACGGATGCGGAAGGCGCAGAGGCCGCCGGCGCACCGCCGGCCAGGGCCGAGAAGGGCTTCACCTTCTGGCCCGGGGTCAGCACGTGCGTGCCCGCGGTCACCACCTCATCACCCGGCTTGAGGCCCTGGGCAATCAGCACCTGGTTGCCGTCCGCGCCGGCCACGGTCACCGGCTGCTGGCGCACCGTCATCGACGCCCGGTCGAACAGCCAGACCATCGAGCGGCCCTGGGACTCCACCACCGCCGCCAGCGGCAGCCGGATGGCCCCGTCGACCGGAGGCGCGTCCACGCGCACCGAGGCGGTCTGCCCCAGCCGCACCGGCGCCGTGCCCGTGTCTGCCTTGACCAGGAAGGTGCGCGTGGCGGGGTCGGCGGCGGCCGCCACCTCCCGCACGGTGGCGGGCACGGCGTCCTGGCTGCCCCAGGGCAGCAGTCGCACGCCGCCGGCCTTGCCCAGCAGCGCACGGATCGCGCCCACGCGGTCCTCCGGCACCGAGAACACCGCGTCGCGCGGGCCGTCGTGCGCCAGGCGCACCACCGGCGCGCCCGCGGCCACCACCTGCCCGGGCTCGGCCTCGACGCCGGTGACCACGCCGGCCGCATCGGCCACGAGGCTGGCGTACGACGCCTGGTTGCCCTGCACCGCCAGCTGGGCCCGGGCCTGCTCCCACTGCGCCCGCGCCGCCTTGACCGCCGTCTCACGCCGCTCCAGCTCGGCGGCACCGATGAACCCCTGGTCCCGCAGCTCCTTGAACCGCTTGAAATCCGCGCTCGCCTGGTCCAGCTGGGTCTGCGCCGCCGACAGCGCCGCCCGCGCGGCGTCCTGGCCAAGCCGCAGGTCCTGGCCGTCGAGCTGCGCCAGCACCTGGCCCGGCCGGACCGGGTCGCCCAGGTTCACGGCACGGCTCTGCAGCTTGCCACCCACGCGAAAGCCCAGCCGCGATTCCGTGCGCGCACGGATCTCAGCGGCGTACTCGTGCGAGGCCACCTGGGTGCCGTCGGCCACCACCTGCGTGCGCACGGCGCGCACCGGGTCGGCGGGCGCCTCGGGGCGGCTGCAGCCGGCCAGCGCCAGTGAAAGGACAAGCGGAACAAGGGCAGAAGTGGCAAGGCGGTGGTTCATGGCGGCGTGCGGAGTCGTCGACGGAAAGGCTGTCAGGAAAGACGTTACTGACTGACCGGTCAGTAATGTACGTGCGCCTGTTGCGCTGCGTCAATGCCTCGCACGGGAACTTTGTTGCGTAGGCCGGCTCCCGTCGCGCGGGCACAATCGCGCCGCCCATGAGCGTCGAGCACTACGAGAACTTCCCCGTGGCGTCGTGGCTGTGTCCACCACGGCTGCGGCCGGCCGTGACGGCCATCTACTGGTTTGCGCGCGTGGCAGACGACATCGCCGACGAAGGGGACGCGACCGCGGCGGCGCGGCAGGCCGACTTGGCGGCCTACCGGGAAGACCTGCGCCGCGTGGTGGCGGGCCAGCCGCCAAGCCCCCGCTGGCCGCACGTGTTCGGCCCGCTTGCGCGCGCCCTCGCCGACCACGCCTTGCCGTGGCAGCCCCTGGACGACCTGCTCGATGCCTTCGTGCAGGACACGCACCAGCCCCGGTATGCCAACCGAGCCGAGCTGCTGGACTACTGCCGCCGCTCCGCCAACCCCGTGGGCCGGCTGCTGCTGCACCTGTACGGCATCACCGATTCCTCCGCGCTGGCGCGCAGCGACAACATCTGCACGGCCCTGCAACTGATCAATTTCTGGCAGGACCTCAGCCGCGACCTGCCGCGCGGCCGCCACTACCTGCCCATGGCGGACCGCCGCCACCACGGCCTGACCGACACGTTGCTCGGCAACGCGCTGGCAGGCCGCACGGGGCCAGAGGGCCGCGCCCTGGTGGCCGAGCTCTGCGACTGGGCCGAGGCGCTGATGCGACGCGGTGCACCGCTGGCCACGGCCGTGCCCGGCCGCGCCGGCTGGGAGTTGCGCCTGGTGGTGCTGGGCGGGCTGCGCATTGTTGAGAGAATCCGCGCCATGGACCACGATACCTTCCATCGGCGCCCTGCCCTGGCCCGCCGTGACGCCCCCGTGCTGCTGTGGCGGGCCGTGCGCTGGCCGTTCGCGGGGGCCGCGTGAGCACGCTGCCCCCTGCCGGCACGCCGGCACGCTACGTCCATGACAAGGCCGCATCCAGCGGCTCGTCGTTCTATTACGCGTTCATGTTCCTGCCGCCGCCCCGGCGCGAGGCGATCACCGCCTTCTACGCCTTCTGCCGCGAGGTGGACGACGTGGTCGACGAGGTCCACGAGCCGCAGGTCGCTCGCACCAAGCTCGCCTGGTGGCGACAGCAGGTGAACGAGGCGTTCGCCGGCCGGCCCGCCCACCCGGCGATGCAGGCCCTGATGCCACATGCCGACACCTACGGCATCGAGGCGCGCCACCTGCTGGCGGTCATCGAGGGCTGCGAAACCGACCTGGCCCAGAACCGGTTTCTCGACTTCCCGGCGCTCGAACGCTACTGCCACCTGGTGGCCGGCATCGTGGGCGAGGTGGCCTGCAACATCTTCGGACGCACGCAGGCCCAGACCGTGGTCTATGCCCACCGCCTGGGCCTGGCCATGCAGCTCACCAACATCATCCGCGACGTGGGCGAGGACGCCCGCCGCGGGCGCATCTACCTGCCGATCGACGAGCTGCAGCGCTTCGACGTGAAGGCCCACGAACTGTTGCGCCGAGAGGCGCCGTGGGGCTACAGCGACCGCTTCTCTGCGCTCATGCGCTTCCAGGCCGAGCGGGCTCAGCGCTGCTTCGACGAGGCGCTCGCGCTGCTGCCGGCCGAAGACCGCGCCGCGCAGAAGCCGGGTCTCATGATGGCCAACATCTACCGCACGCTGCTGCGGGAGATCGAGGCCGCGGGCTTCCAGGTGCTGCACCAGCGCACCTCCCTCACGCCGCTGCGCAAGCTCTGGATCGCCGCGCGCACCCATGTCCGCGGTCGCTGAGGCCGCTCCACGGCGGGTGGCCGTGGTGGGCGGTGGCTGGTCGGGCCTCGCGGCCGCCGTCACCGCCCGCCGGTCGGGCCATGAGGTCACCCTCCACGAGATGGCCTCCCGGCTCGGGGGCCGCGCAAGGTCGGCCCCCCACGGCGAGCTGCTGCTGGACAACGGGCAGCACATCCTGGTGGGCGCCTACGCCCAGACGCTCGCCCTGATGCGCCTCGTCGGCGTGGACCCCGATGCGGTGCTGCACCGACTGCCCCTCACACTGCGCACGCCGGACGGTGCGGGCCTGCAACTGCCGGCGGGACCGGCCATTCCGGCCTTCGTGCGGGGTGTGCTCGGTTGGCACACGCTGCCCTGGCGCGATCGGTTCGGCCTGCTCGCGCTGGCCGCACGCTGGCGGCTCGCCGGGTTCCGCTGCGAGCCTCACACCACGGTGGCCGAGCTGGCGCGCGCCTGCCCGCGTTCGGCGTACAGCCAGCTGATCGAGCCGCTGTGCGTGGCGGCGCTCAATACGCCGGCCGAGGAGGCCAGCGGCCAGGTGCTGCTCAATGTGCTGAAGGACGCCCTGTTCGGGGCGCCGGGCGCGTCCGACCTCCTGCTGCCCCGGGCCCCGCTGGATGCACTGCTGCCGCACGCCGCTGGCCAGTGGCTGCAGGCGCATGGCGTGGCGGTGCGGCTGGGCGACCGTGTGGAGCGCATCGAGCCAGACGGCACGCGCTGGCGTGTGGACGGCGAAGTCCACGATGCCGTGGTGCTCGCCTGCCCGCCACGCGAGGCCGCCCGGCTGTGTGCCACGATCGCGCCCGACTGGAGCGCTCGCGCCGCCGCCATGGTGTACCAACCCATCGTGACGACCTGGCTGCGCGCCCCGGGCGCGCGCTGGGACGTGGCCATGCTCGCCCTGCGCAGCAACGCGACGCGGCCCGCCCAGTTCGGCTTCGACCTGGGCGCACTCGGTGGCCCCCGTGGCCTGTATGCGCTGGTCGCGAGCGGCGCGGCGCCGTGGGTCGAGGCAGGGCCGGACGCGACACGCGAGGCCATGCTGGCCCAGTGGCGCCACGACTTTCCTGCCGAGCGGCACGGGCCTGTCGAGTGGGTGGCGCAACGCACGGAAAAGCGCGCCACGTTTGCCTGCGTGCCCGGCCTTCAGCGGCCACCTGCAGCCGTCGCCCCCGGGGTGTGGGCCGCGGGCGACCATGTGGCAGGGCCCTACCCGGCCACCCTGGAAGGCGCCGTGCGCGCCGGCGTGGAGGCCGCCCACCGAGCCGGGGCCGGCGTCTGAACGCTTCGCGGATGGACGCAGGCGGTTTCGCCATGCAAAATCCCGGACGGAAGGATTGCCGATGACCAAGAAGGAAAGCGCCAGCCCCAGCATCCAGGTGCTCGCCCGCGCCTTTTCACTGCTGGATGTGCTCGCGTCGCACCAGGACCCCGTGTCCCTGAAGCAGCTGAGCGAATCCACGGGGCTCCACCCCTCCACGGCCCACCGCATCCTGAACGACCTGGCAGCCGGCCGTTACGTGGATCGACCCGAGGCGGGCACCTACCGCCTGGGCATGCGCCTGCTGGAGCTTGGCAACCTGGTGAAGGCGCGGCTCGATGTGCGCGATGCTGCCATCGGCCCGATGCGCGAACTGCACAAGTTCACCCACCAGCCCGTGAACCTGTCGGTGCGCCAGGGCGACGAGATCGTCTACATCGAACGCACCTACAGCGAGCGCTCGGGCATGCAGGTGGTTCGCGCCGTCGGCGGGCGCGCCCCGCTGCATCTCACCTCGGTGGGCAAACTGTTCCTCGCATACGACGAACCCCAGCGGGTGCGCGCCTACGCCACCCGCACCGGCCTCGCAGGCCACACCCGCAACAGCATCACCGACCTGCCCGCGCTCGAGCGGGAGCTTGCCGCCGTGCGTCGGCACGCCGCCGCACGCGACGACGAGGAGCTGGAGCTGGGGGTGCGCTGCATGGCCGCCGGCATCTTCGACGACCAGGGCAAGCTGGTGGCCGGACTGTCCATCAGCGCCCCGGCGGACCGCCTCGAGGAGTCATGGCTCGACAAGGTGAAGGCGACGGCCGCCCAGATCTCGTCGGCATTGGGCCACCGGGGCTGAGCGGGCGCAGCGGCCCACCACCGACCCGGGCCTGACGGCCCCCCGCGCGCGCTCAGTGGGCGGCGACGGGACGCACGGCCATGGCCGGCGCCGCGGACACCGGGCCCGCCGCCGCCACGGGCGTGGCGGGCGACGGGTGGCTCGCGAGCCACTTCCGGATGCGCTCAGCGTCACCGATGCGCGAGTACTTGCCGGCGGAATCCAGCAGCACCATGATCAGCTTGCGGCCGGCCAGCTGCGCCTGCATCACCAGGCACTGCCCCGCCTCCGAGATATAGCCCGTCTTCTGCAGGCCGATCTCCCAGCTGGGGCTCAGGACGAGCCGGTTCGTGGTGCGGTACTGCAGCTGGCGGGAGCCGACCGCCACCTGGTACTCCGGCGAGGTGCTGAGCTCACGGATCAACGGCACCTCGTGCGCCGTGCGCACCAGGAGCGCCAGGTCACGCGCGCTCGACTGGTTCTTGCTCGACAGGCCCGTCGGCTCCGCATAGCGGGTGTCGTGCATGCCCAGCAGCTGGGCCTTCGCATTCATCGCGGCCACGAAGGCCGGCCGACCGCCCGGGTAGTGCCGCCCGAGCGCGCTGGCCGCGCGGTTCTCCGACGACATGAGCGCCAGATGCAGCATTTCACCGCGTGTCAGGCGCGTGCCCACCGCCAGCCGGGATGAACTGCCCTTCTCGGTGTCCACATCCTCATCGGTGATGGTGAGCACCTCGTCCAGGGGCAGCTTGGCTTCGGTCACCACCAGGGCCGTCATGAGCTTGGTGATGGACGCGATCGGCAGCACGGCCGTGTCGTTCTTGCTGAGCAGCACCTCGTTCGTCTCCTGGTCGAGCACGAAGGCGACGCTGGACTTCAGGTCAAGCGGGTCGTCAGCCGCATGCAGGCCGGCGAGTTGGCCGAACGATTGGCGTGCTGGCACCGCGGGCGCTCGCGCCACGGCCCGGCTCGCAGGCACTGCACGGGTGCTGCGCACGCTGCTGCGTCGGCTCGACGAGGCCGTGGAGCGGGTACGTGAGGTCTGACGGGCCGAGCTGGGCTTCTTCTTGGCCGAAGTCACCGCCTTGGAGGACTTCTTGGATGCCGTCGATTTGGCCGACGACGACGTCTTCGCCTTGGCACGCTCACTCGCGGCCCGGCGCGACGAGGACGAAGAAGAGGAGGAAGCGGCCTCTGCCGCCGGGATGGCCAGCGCGAAGCCAACCACCAAGCCCAGAACGCCCAGCCAACGACGTGAATTCTTGAATGTGAGCATGCTCTGGAGCCTTTGCCACCCAGGGTGTCGGCGAGTCTATGTGAAACAAAAAAGACACGCAAGATCAAAAACTTGCATGTCTTTCCTAAAGTGCCCGCCGACCGGGCTGGCAAAGCTCAACCCTGCGCGGCGACGCGCTCGGTCTTGGCGTGAAGCTTGTTCAGCGCAGCCAGGTAGGCCTTGGCCGATGCCACCACGATGTCGGGGTCGTTGCCCACGCCGTTCACGACCCGCCCACCGTGCTGCAGACGCACGGTGACTTCTCCCTGCGATTCTGTGCTGCCCGAGGTGATGGCGTTCACCGAATAGAGCACCATCTCCGCCCCACTTTCGACGCGCGATTCGATCGCCTTCAGCGTGGCGTCGACCGGACCGTTGCCGTCGCTGTCGGCCACCTGCTCGTGGCCGCCCATGGTGAAGACCACCCGCGCATGGGGCCGTTCGCCCGTTTCAGAGCGCTGGGCGAGCGACAGCAGGCGGAAGTGCTCGTCCTCCTGAGTGACGCTTTCGTCGCTGACCAGCGCGATGATGTCCTCGTCGAAAATCTCGCTCTTGCGGTCGGCCAGGTCCTTGAAGCGGGCGAAGGCGGCGTTGATCTCCGCCTCGGAGTCCAGGGCCACGCCCAGCTCCTGCAGGCGCTGCTTGAAGGCATTGCGGCCAGACAGCTTGCCGAGCACGATCTTGTTGGCGGACCAGCCCACGTCCTCCGCGCGCATGATCTCGTAGGTGTCACGTGCCTTGAGCACCCCGTCCTGGTGGATGCCGCTGGCATGCGCGAAGGCATTGGCGCCCACCACCGCCTTGTTGGGCTGCACCACGAAGCCCGTGGTCTGGCTGACCATGCGCGAGGCGGGCACGATCTGCGAGGTGTCGATGCCCACGTCCAGGCCGAAGTAGTCGCGGCGCGTATTGACGGCCATCACCACCTCTTCCAGCGAGCAGTTGCCCGCCCGCTCACCCAGGCCGTTGATGGTGCATTCCACCTGCCGGGCGCCGCCGATCTTCACGCCGGCCAGCGAGTTCGCCACGGCCATGCCGAGGTCGTTGTGGCAGTGCACCGACCAGATCGCCTTGTCCGAGTTGGGAATCCGCTCGCGCAGGGTGTGGATGAACTGCCCATACAGCTCAGGCACCGCATAGCCCACCGTGTCCGGGATGTTGATGGTGGTGGCGCCCTCGGCGATCACCGCCTCCAGCACCCGGCACAGGAAATCCACCTCCGAGCGGTAACCGTCCTCGGGGGAGAACTCGATGTCGCCACACAGGTTGCGCGCGAAGCGCACGGCCAGCTTCGCTTGCTCCAGCACCTGCTCGGGCGTCATCCGCAGCTTCTTTTCCATGTGCAGCGGGCTGGTGGCGATGAAGGTGTGGATGCGGCCACGCGCCGCGCCGGCCAGCGCCTCCGCCGAGCGGGCGATGTCGCGGTCGTTCGCGCGCGCCAGCGAGCAGACGGTCGACTCCTTGATGTGGTCGGCAATGGTCTTCACCGCCTCGAAATCGCCGTTGGAGGACGCCGCGAAGCCCGCCTCGATGACGTCCACCCGCAGCCGCTCGAGCTGGCGCGCGATGCGCAGCTTCTCGTCGCGCGTCATGGAGGCGCCGGGCGATTGTTCGCCGTCGCGCAAGGTGGTGTCGAAGATGATGAGCTTGTCGGCCATGGCGGTGCTGGACAGTGAGAAAACGGGTGACGGAAACGACAACGGCCCGCATGCGTGGGCATGGCGGGCCGTTGATCGGGGAGAAACCTGGTGCGGTGACGAGGACGGACGTGTTCGATCAGCGTGCCCGGGGCACACCTAGTAGCAGCAGCGAGAAGACGGACGTCTGGCAGGTCATCGAGCAGCCAATATAACACTGCCCGCTGGCACGGCGCTGACGGCGATGCACGTTCAGTGCAGCCCCCGCTCGTCCGGCTCGTCGGTGGACGTGGCGATCACGCTCACCGGCTTGCCCTTCATCTTGCGGTACACGTACACCACGTAGCCGGAGACCCCATAGGCGCAGAACACGGCAAACAGCACGCGTGGCGGATCGACGTTGATCAGTGCGATGCCCAGGGCGATGGCCACGATCACGGCGAAGGGCACGCTGCGCTTGAAGCTGACGTCCTTGAAGCTGTAGAAGGGGATGTTGGTCACCATCGTCAGCCCGGCGTACAGCGTGAGGGCGAAGGCGCCCCAGGGCAGGCCCACGTATTCGGCCGCCATGCGGTAGCCGGCGTCGTCCATCACCCAGATGAAGCCGATCACCAGCGCCGCCGCGGCAGGGCTGGGCAGGCCCTGGAAGAAGCGCTTGTCCACCACACCGATGTTGGTGTTGAAGCGGGCCAGCCGCAGCGCCGCGCAGGCGCAGTAGACGAAGGCCGCGATCCATCCGGCCTTGCCCAGGCTGTCCAGCGCCCACTCGTAGACGATGAGCGCCGGCGCCGCGCCGAAGCTCACCATGTCGGACAGGCTGTCCATCTGTTCACCGAAGGCGCTCTGGGTGTTGGTCATGCGCGCCACCCGGCCGTCCAGGCTGTCCAGCAGCGCCGCGATGAAGATGCCGTACGCCGCCTGGTCGAAGCGGTCATTCATGGCCATCACGATGGCGAAGAAACCACCGAACAGCGCCGCCAGCGTGAACAGATTGGGAAGGATGTAGATGCCGCGACGCCGCCGGCGCGGCGGCTCGACGAGTTCAGCGTCGTCATCCACCAGCAGGTCGGGGTCGCGGGAGAGGTCCGGTTCAGACATGGGCAGGGAGCATAACCCAGGGGCTGCACGAAAAAGGCCGCCCGAAGGCGGCCTCGTCTGGCAAGCCAGGTGCCCGGCGCGGGCCCCGGATGCCGATCAGTTGCGCGACTTGTCGACCAGCTTGTTGGCCTTGATCCAGGGCATCATGGCGCGCAGCTTCTCGCCGACCACCTCGATCTGGTGCTCCTCGGTCAGGCGACGGCGGCTGATCAGCGTCGGGGCGCCGGCCTTGTTCTCCAGGATGAAGCTCTTGGCGTACTCGCCCGTCTGGATGTCCTTCAGGCACTGCTGCATGGCCTTCTTGGTCTCGGCCGTCACCACCTTGGGGCCGGTGACGTATTCGCCGTACTCGGCGTTGTTCGAGATCGAGTAGTTCATGTTCGCGATGCCGCCTTCGTAGATCAGGTCCACGATGAGCTTGAGCTCGTGCAGGCACTCGAAATAGGCCATCTCGGGCGCATAACCGGCTTCCACCAGCGTCTCGAAGCCGGCCTTGATCAGCTCGACGGTGCCACCGCACAGCACGGCCTGCTCACCGAACAGGTCGGTCTCGGTCTCCTCGCGGAAGTTGGTCTCGATGATGCCGGCCTTGCCGCCGCCATTGGCCGCGGCGTAGCTCAGGGCCAGGTCACGCGCCTTGCCGGACTTGTCCTGGTGCACGGCGATCAGGTGCGGCACGCCGCCACCCTGGGTGTAGGTGTTGCGCACGGTGTGGCCGGGCGCCTTGGGAGCCACCATCCACACGTCCAGGTCGGCACGCGGCTGCACTTGGCCGTAGTGCACGTTGAAGCCGTGGGCGAAGGCGAGCGATGCGCCCTCGCGGATGTTCGGCTCGACGTCCTTCTTGTACACCTCGGCGATCTGCTCGTCAGGCAGCAGGATCATGACGACGTCGGCGCCCTTGACGGCCTTGGCTGCCTCCTCAACCTTGAAGCCGGCTGTTTCGGCCTTCTTCCAGTTGGCGCTGCCCTTACGGTCCGCAACCGTCACCTTGACGCCGGAATCCCTGAGGTTTTGGGCGTGGGCATGG
>JACRBA010000030.1 GCA_016213265.1 Burkholderiales bacterium
CGGTGAGGTGTCCGGGCGCACGAAGGAGGCGGCGCCCACGGGGTGCGGTCGCTACACTAGGCCCGCCCGCGTCGCATGCCAACGCACGGCCCTGTGGCCGCGCGACCGGGCGGCCAGACGATGCGCCGACGATCCGCTGCGAGCAGCGTCGTGCGGCCGGGTCGGGCCGGGTCCCAGCTCCCCAGTTTGAAGTCCGAGCCGCATGCCCAGCCCCCGCGCCCACCCTTCTGCCGCCGCCGTGGGCGGCGTGCTGGAAGCCCTCCTGTCGGACTGCCGGGAGGGCCGCCTGGGCTTGTGGCCGCGCGCGCACCCGCGCCTGTGTGCCTGGCTGGCCGCGCGGGAGCTCGCCCCGGCGCTCGACACCCTGGCGGACGCCCTGCCCGCCGAGCAGTCGCATGCCCTGGCCATGCAGCTCGCCCTCGGCGCCGTTCTTTCGCGCCTGCGCCCCGACGGCGGCACCGGCTTCGAAAGCATCGACGAGGATGCCTGGGTCGCGCGCACGAGCTGGCGGCCCTTCCTGGCCCTGGCCTGCCACTGCGGCCTGCTGCCCGTGCCGGCCTTTTCCGGGCGCTACCGGCGCGGTCCGGACGAATCGCCGGCCGACAACCTCTGCGGCCTGTGGTCCGTGGGGGCCAGCACCTTCTACCGCTACGTGGACAAGGGCAAGCGCCAACTCGCCGACACCTTGCTCGAGCGGCCGCCCGCGCCCGAGCGCCTGCGCCTGCGCGAGGCCGCCACCTCGCACCTGCACGATGGGCCGGCACCTGCGCAAGGCTGGCCGGCCTGGCACGGCGCCCAGGCCACCGCTGCGCTGCAGCGGGGGCGGGTGGCCAGCGCGCTCTGGCACGGGTTGTGCGCGGGGGACATCGGCCTGGTGCTGCGGGCCCTCGAGCACGACACCCTGACCGCGGCGAACGTGCCCGAGGTCATGGCGCTGTTGCAGCGGGTGGAACAGTCCATGTCGCTCACGCCGGGGCAGCAGGTGCTGATGGCACTGGGCCGCGCTGACGTCTGGCGCCACCACGGCAACGAGGAGCAGGAGCTGTCGCACCTGCAGCAGGCGCTGCGCCTGGCGCATGCCCACCCGGCAGCCGGGCAGCTGGCGCGCGTGTTCCTGGCGCTGGGCCGATTCCACGAATCGCGCGATGCCGACCGCTCGCTCGCGTGCTTCGAGGACGCCGTGCGGGAGGCCCAACCCAGCACGGAATCGCCCGCCGACACGCAGACCGCCGCGGCCCAGCAGGCCACCGCCTACGTGCGCATGGCGTGGCTGCACATGCGGCGCAACGACCCGCGCGCGCGCGACCTGCTGGACCGCGCGGAGCGACTGCGGCATGCCGCCCGCCTGCCAGACGACGTGCTGGGCGATGTCGAGCAGACCTGGGGCGAGTACTGGCGACGCGCTGGCGAGCTGCGGCGGGCCCTGGAACACCAACAGCGCGCGCTCAACATCGCGCAGCGCCGCGGCCACCGTCGCAGCGAACTCACCGCCTACCTCAACCTCAGCCTGCTGTACGGCGAGACCCGCGAGTTCGGGCGCGCCACCGAGTATGGCGAGCGGGTGCTGGAAGCCGCTCGCCACCTGGCGGTGGAACCGGAGATGCTGGTGTGCGCCCACGGCAACCTGGGCGTGGCCTACTACTTCGAGGGCCGCTACGACGACGCGATCCGCGCCTACCGGGCCAGCTTGGCGCTGGCCGAGCGGGCGGATCTGCGGTCAAGGCTGGGCGTGACCCACTACAACCTCGCCGAGGCCCACTACAAGCGCTTCCAGCACGGCGGTGATCCCGCCGATGAGCAGGCAGGCGACCGCCACGCCGGCATCGCCATGCGCATCGCCGCCGAGGACGGCAGCGCCGGGCTGGTCGAGGCCGGCCGCACGCTCAAGCGGGAGGTGCTGGGCGAGACCGGCTCCATCGACCGGCTGCTGCCCGGCGAGCATGCCGCGCACTTCGAGGAGATGGCCGAGGTGGATCGCCTGCGGCGCCAGCTGGCCGTGCCCGCCCCGGCCGCCGACCGGGCGCGCCTGCACCTGGACATCGCCCGGCACTACGCCACGATCGCGGCGCGCGAGCGCGAGGCGGCGCTGGCCTTGCTGGCGCCGCACGGTGTCACGCCGGACCTGGCCGGTGCGGTCGAGGCGGTGCGGCGCGCCTTCGAACGCGGCCTCACGCGCGAGCAGCGGCTGGCGCAGGACTGGCAGCAGGCCGCCCACGACCTGCTCGCCGAGGGCCGGCGCCAGGCGGTGCTGGCGCATCTGCTGGCGCATGGCAGCATCCAGAAGAGCGCCTATGCCGAGGTGGCCCAGGTCAGCCTGGCCACGGCCTCCAAGCACCTGGGGCTGCTGGCCGAACGCGGGCTGCTGCTGCAGACGGGCAAGGGCCCGAGCACCCGCTACCTCGCGGTCGACCGCGCCGAGACGGCGTCCTCGCGCTGAGGCGCAAACGCGGCGAACATCCACTGGTCGCACAGCCGGCCCTGGGCGTCGCGCTCGCGGTGGTGCAGGCGGCCCTCCCGCACCATGCCCAGCGCGTGCTCGGCGAAGTGCAGGGCCCGGGTGTTGTCCACCTCCGAGATCGCCTCGATGCGCACCAGGCCGAGCGAGAAGCCCAGGTCCATGACCGCGCGCACCGCTTCGCGCATGAGGCCCTGGCCGGACTGGCGCACATCGCCCACGTAGCCGATCTCCGCCCGGGGCGTGTGGAAGTCGACACTGTGCAGGTCGATGCGGCCCACGTGGGCGCCATCGTCACGCCGCAGCGCGTGGAAGATCAGGCAGTCGCCCTCGTTCACCAGGGCGCGGCCACCTTCGCAGAAGCGCTCGGCCCACCCGACGTCCACGGCGTGCTGGCCCCAATGGATGAAGCGCAGGGCGGGCAGGGACGCGTTGAGCGACTCGGCGAACGGGGCCGCCACCTCGGGCACCGGCCACACCAGGCGCAGCCGCGGCGTGTGCAGCTCGCGCGGCGCCTGGATGAGCGAGCGTCGTTCCATGTGCGGGCGCGGTCGTTGGCCGGCGGCGCCCGGCCGATCAGCTCAGCCGCCCGTGGCAGGCCTTGTACTTCTTGCCGCTGCCACAGGGGCAGGGGTCGTTGCGGCCCACGCGGGGCACCTCGTCGGCCAGCGTGGCGGGGTCGGCCTCGCTGCTGACGCTGCCGTCCTCGTTGGGATGGGTGTAGGTGACGTTGGCGATGCGTTCGGCACGTTCCTCGATGGCCTCGGCCGCCTGGCTCACCTGCTCCTGCGTCTGGATGCGCACGGTCATCAGCACGCGGGTGACTTCCATCTTCACCAGGTCCAGCAGCTGGGCAAACAGCTCGAAGGCTTCGCGCTTGTATTCCTGCTTCGGGTTCTTCTGCGCATAGCCGCGCAGATGGATGCCCTGGCGAAGGTAGTCCAGCGCGGCCAGGTGCTCGCGCCAGTGGCTGTCCATCGCCTGCAGCAGCACCATGCGCATGAACGGGGTGAACTGCTCCTCGCCCACGATGTCCAGCTTGTGCTGGAACGCTGCGTCGGCGGCGTCGAGCACCTTGGCCAGGACGTCGTCGTCGGTGACGGAGTCGCTGCCTTCCACCATGGCTTGCAGCGCCACCTCGAGCTGCCACTCCTCGCGCAGCACCTTCTCCAGCGCCGGCAGATCCCACTGCTCTTCCAGGCTCTCAGCCGGCACGAAGGTGCGCACCACGTCGGTCATGGTGGCGCGGCGCAGGTTGGTGATCTGCTCCATCAGCGACGCGGCCTCGAGGATCTCGTTGCGCTGCTGGTAGATGACCTTGCGCTGGTCGTTGCTGACGTCGTCGTACTCCAGCAGCTGCTTGCGGATGTCGAAGTTGCGGGCCTCGACCTTGCGCTGCGCGGATTCGATGGAGCGTGAGACGATGCCGGCCTCGATGGCCTCGCCCTCGGGCATCTTCAGCCGCTCCATGATGGCCTTGACGCGGTCGCCCGCGAAGATGCGCATCAGCGGGTCTTCGAGCGACAGGTAGAAGCGCGAGGCGCCGGGGTCGCCCTGGCGCCCCGAGCGGCCACGCAGCTGGTTGTCGATGCGGCGGCTCTCGTGCCGCTCGGTGGCGATGATGCGCAGGCCACCTTCGGCCTTGACCTTGTCGTGCAGGCCCTGCCACTCGTCCTTGAGCTGCTGGATGCGGCGTGCCTTCTCGTCGGCCGGGATGGTCTCGTCGGCCTCCAGGAACTGGATCTGCTTCTCGACGTTGCCGCCCA
>JACRBA010000027.1 GCA_016213265.1 Burkholderiales bacterium
CTTGCGACTTCAGGCCTTTCGGCCCAAAGCACCCAACTTCAAACACCCACGCTTATCGGCTGTTAGTTGTTAAAGAGCTTGCAGCTGCTTTCGCGCTGCGCTGCTAACTTGTCGTCAGCAGCAAAGAAGGCGAATTATGAACCAGATTAAAAACCCTGTCAACT
Organism: Burkholderiales bacterium; assembly: GCA_016213265.1. Lineage (GTDB taxonomy): Bacteria > Pseudomonadota > Gammaproteobacteria > Burkholderiales > Burkholderiaceae_C > Ideonella. The sequence continues at coordinate 165 of JACRBA010000027.1, forward strand.
ACTCGGCTTCTTTGCTGCAGCAGCCGGGCCGCTGCAGCGCTTCGTTGACCGCTTGGTTTGCTTTGCATTTCTGCGCAGCGCCTTGTGATCAGCGAAGCCCTCGACTGTAGCACAGCGTTTTCCGGCCGCGCAATAGGCGCCTCGATTTTTCTTTTGGGCCGCGATGGAGGGCTTCGTGGCGGCGGACCCGTGCGCACGTCAGGCGTGCGCGGTGCTGGGCTCAGTGGGTGCGGCTGCGCAGGAGCGTCTGGCTCAACTCCTGCGGGGCGTCCGTTGCCATCACGGCGGGCAGCTGCAGCGAGAGAGAGCGAGCGTCTGCGCGCAGCACCCGCTGCTTGATGGCGGCGATCTGGGAAGGATGCATGGAGAAGCTGCGCAGCCCCATGGCGAGCAGCAGCTCGGTGAATGCGGGGTCGCCAGCCATTTCGCCGCAGACGCTGACGTGCCGCCCGGCCTCATTGGCGCGGGCGATCGTCTGGGCGATGAGCTGCAGCACCGCCGGATGCCACGGGTCGTACAGATGCGAGACTGACTCGTCCGCGCGGTCGATCGCCAGCGTGTACTGGATCAGGTCGTTGGTGCCGATGGAGACGAAATCGAAGTAGCGCACGAGCGCCGGCATGATGAGGGCGGCCGCCGGGATCTCGATCATCGCGCCCAGCTCCACCTCCGAGAAGGCATGGCCGGCCTGCCGCAAGTCCTGCTTCGCGCGCTCCAGTGCTTCGCGCACCTGCACCACCTCGGCCAAGTGGGCGACCATGGGGATGAGGATGCGCACCTTGCCATAGGCGCTTGCGCGCAGGATCGCGCGCAGCTGCTGGCCGAACATCTCGGGCTCCGCCAGGCTCCATCGGATCGCCCGCAAGCCCAGCGCCGGATTGAGGGTGTGCTCGTGGCGCAGCTCGTGCGCCGACATGCGGTCCAACGGCTTGTCCGCCCCCACGTCGACAGTGCGTATGGTCACGGGCATGCCGCGCATGGCCTCGACGACCCAGCGGTAGGCCGCAAATTGCTCGGCCTCGTCGGGCAGGCGCCCCTCGCGCCCCATGAAGAGGAATTCGCTGCGGAAGAGGCCCACGCCCACGGCGCCGGCGGCGATGGCCGCCTCCGCGTCCGCGGGCTGCTCGATGTTGGCAAGCAGCTCCACGGGCTGCCCATCGAGCGTGACCGAGGGCGTGTGGCGCAGGCGGTCGAGCTTGGCACGCTCGAGCTCGAGCTGCCGCTGACGGAAGCGGTATTCCTCCAGCACGATGGGTGAGGGGTTGACGATCAACACCCCCGCATCGCCGTCGACGATGAGCCAGTCGTCCTGGCGCACCAGCTGACTGGCTTCGCGGGCGCCGACCACGGCGGGGATGTCCATGCTGCGGGCGACGATCGCCGTGTGCGAGGTGCGGCCGCCGACGTCGGTGACGAAACCGGTGAACACGCTGCGCTTGAACTGCAGCATGTCGGCCGGCGCGATGTCGCTGGCCACCAGGATCAGCGGGTCCTCGCCTGCGAAATCACGCGCGACGCTGGGCGCCGGGGGCATGCCACTGGCTTGCCGTCCCAGGGCGCGCAGCAGGCGCTCCACCACCTGCTCGAGGTCGGCCTTGCGCTCTCGCAGGTAGTCGTCCTCCATCTCGTCGAACTGGCGGGCGATGACCTCCAGCTGGGCAGACATCGCCCACTCGGCGTTGTAGCGGCGCTCGACGATCCACTGTTTGGTCGCTTCGGCCAGCATCTCGTCGTGCAGCAGCATGAGATGCACGTCGAGCAGCGCGACGAGCTCGGCGTGGGCCTCTTCGGGCACCTCGCTCTTCAAGGCGACCAGCTCCGAAGCGACGGCGTCGCGTGCCTCGCGCAGGCGCGCCACCTCCGACTCGATCTGGTCGTCACCGATGAAATAGTGGGCCACGTCGACGCGACTCGACGCCACCAGCACCGCCCGGCCGATCGCGACGCCGCGCGACACCGGCTGACCGAACACCTGGATGCTCATCGCTTCACTGTAGCAGCGGCCCGCGTGTCACGCCGCCGTCATCGGCGGGTCATCCACCGGTCACCCGCGCCGCCCACCATGGCGCCATCTCCCGTCGCACGGCCGCCATGAACGAACTCCCGACGCCCACCATGCCGCTGTTCACCCTCTTTGGTCGTGATGCCGACCACTCGAGGCGCACCCCCGCTCCCCGTCCGGTGCCGGCCCGGTCCGCACCGCCGCAGGAACGCTTCGAAGTCATCTGGGCCCGGCACCAGGATGAGGTGCGGGCGGCGCAGCGACTGCGGCATGCCGTGTTCGCGGGAGAGATGGGGGCCCGGCTCAGCCCGCCACCCCACGCGCCTGCCGGGCACGACGTGGATGTCTTCGACGACTTCTGCGAACACCTGCTCGTGCGCACCACGCCCTCGGACGAGCAACCGGGTGAGGTGATCGGTACCTACCGGGTGCTCACGCCTGCAGCGGCCAGGCGGGCCGGCGGCTTCTACAGCGACACCGAGTTCGACCTGACCCGGCTGCGCCCTCTGCGCGCACGGATGGCGGAACTGGGACGCTCCTGCGTGCACCCCGACCACCGCAGCGGCGGTGTGATCATCTCGCTGTGGGCGGCCCTGGCAGCCTTCATGGCGGCCAATGGTCTGGACAATGTGGTGGGCTGCGCCAGTGTCGGCATGCGCGACGGCGGTCACAGCGCGGCGAGCCTGTGGGCGCGGCTGCGCGAGAGCCACCTGGCCAGCGTCGAATACCAGGTCCGGCCACGTCTGCCGCTGCCTGTGGACGACCTGGATCAAACACTGCCGGTGGAACCGCCGGCCCTGATCAAGGGCTATCTGCGCTGCGGCGCCCGTGTGCTGGGGGCGCCGGCCTGGGACCCGGATTTCCAGACGGCCGACCTGCCCATGCTGCTGCGCCTGGCGGACCTGCCCGCGCGCTACCGCCGCCACTTCCTCGGCGACTGACCTGTCCCACAGGGGCGCCTACTGGCCCTCGCCGAACTTGTCGTCGATGAGGGCGACGATCGCGTCCATCGCCGGCTGCTCGTCGGCGCCTTCGGTCTCGATCTCCACCTCGCTGCCGAGGCCCGCCGCGAGCATCATGACGCCCATGATGCTCTTGGCGTTCACGCGGCGCCCATTGCGGCTCATGAACACCTCGCAGGCGAAGCTGCCCGCCAGCTTGGTCAGCTTGGCGGACGCGCGGGCATGCAGGCCCAGCCTATTGCTGATGGTGACGGTGCGACGGATCATGGGGCTGCGAGTGTAGTGTCTGGTCCTGCGGGCGCTGCGGCGAGGCCGGCATGACGCCCTGTGCGCCGCCCGACAGTGCGCGCTCCAGCCGCTGGTCCAGCGGCAGCGCGGCATAGCACATCGCCCGCCAGAGCATGGGCACGTTCACCCCGGCCGCCAGACGCACGCGCTGGCCGTCGGCCACGCGCTGCGCGGCATTGCACGGCGTGGCGCCGAACACGTCGGCCAGCACCAGCACCTCGTCGCCGCCGGCGCGGCGCACGGCGTCGCGCACCGCGGCCTCCGCCTCGTCGGCCGACCAGCTGGCGGGCACATCCACGGCTTCGATGGCCCCGTGCTCGGCCGCAAAGCAGTGCCCTGCCACGGCCCGCAGGGCCGTGGCCAGGGGCGCGTGTGCCACGATCACCAAGCCTGCCATGGTGTGGATTATTCCGGATGCCGCGGCACGCGCTGCCTCAAGGGCCGAAGCGCAGTGCGTCGAAGAACGTCGCCGCCTGCGCGGGCGGGACGACACCGAGGCAGGTGGCCTGCGCGACCCAGGTGCCGCGGGCGAACAACCCGGTCTCCAGCGACCAGTCGGCGGCCTGGCCCGGGGCGCCGGCCCAGCGTGCGCGGCCAGCCAGCGCGTGCGGCGTCATGCCGGGCACCCGCCAATCAGGCGGCCCCGGGTGCGACACCGCACCTTCGAGCTTGTCGACCACCGACGCGCGCAGGGCCGCCAGCACGGGCCCGACCTGCCCGGGGTCGGTCACGTCCACCAGGCTGACGGCAAAGGTAGCGCCTGCGGCCTCGCAGGCATGCAGGCGCATGGACAGCTCGCGGCCCGCGAGGACCACACGACGCTCCTGCGCCACCGGCCGGCATGGGAAGGCCGCCTGCAACTGTGCACCAGGCAGGTTCACCTCGCGCCAATCCAGCGCGGGCGCGCAGGCGACGAGCACGCAGAGCACGGCGGCCAAGGCAGCAGCGCTGCATGGGCGCACGGCACGCGCGAGCGGGAAAAGACGCATCCGGGGCATTATGCGCACGTGCCCCATGGTGGGCCTGGGAGATGTGCATGGCCGATTTCGTTCTTGTCCACGGCGCCTGGCAGGGCGCCTGGTGCTGGCGTCGGGTGTTGCCGCTGCTGTGGCAGCAGGGGCACCGCGCCTTCGCGGTCGACCTCACCGGCCTGGGCGCCCGCCGTCACCTGTTCCGCCCTGACCTCAGCCTGGCCGACCATGTCCGCGACGTCGTGGAAGTCATCGACTCCGAAGAGCTGCGCGGCTGCGTGCTGGTCGGTCACAGCTATGGCGGCCTGGTCGTCACCGGGGCGGCGGACCAGCGGCCGGAGGCGGTGGCCACGCTCGTGTACCTCGATGCGGTCGTTCCACGCCCTGGCGAAGCGTGGTCTTCCACGCACGCCGCGGCCACCCAGGCCGAGCGACGCGCCCAGGTGGCGCAGACCGGCGCCCTGCCGCCGCCCGACCCCGCGGTATTCGGCCTGTCCGGCGACGACCACCGCTGGGTGGCTCGTCGTCAGACCCCGCATCCCGGTGGATGCTATGACGCGCCGCTCGATTTCGACCTGGCGCGTTGGCAGCGCCAGGAGCGGCACTTCGTGGACTGCCACGCCCCTGCCCTGCCCACCATCGACGTCAGCCGCCGGCGCGCCCGGGAGGAGGCCGGGTGGCATCTGCAAGCCCTGGCCACCGGACACGACCCCATGGTCAGCGCCCCGCTCGAGCTCGCCAGCGTGCTGCACACGCTGGCGACATCGCGCCCGTCTGAGCAATAGTTCACGCGACGGCGGCACCGCAAGGGCGCATCCATCAACCGTGGGATGGGCCGGTCTGTGACAAATCGTCACGATCGCGGCCCATCACACTGCCATGAACGCTCCGGACCGCCTTCCCCCCGCCATGCGCGCCGACACCACTGCCTGGCCGCAGGCCCAAGCCGATGACGAGCACTACCGCGGCCTGATCGCCCAGATCGGCAGCGAGATCGGCCAATCGCTCTCCAGCGCCCTGGAGCGCGTGAACGCCCTGGCCACCACCGGCAAGATCGACCGCCCCGGGCTGCGCGCATTGCGCGACGAGATCGAACTCGCGCGGCGCGTGGGCATGATGGGCCAGCAGCTGGCGCGCTTCGCGTCCGGCCGGGTGCGGCAGTCTCCCGAAACGCTGAGCCTGACCCAGATGGCGCGCGACGTGCTCGTGCAGCGCGGCCGGGAGCTCACCGCGCGCGGCCTGGACGTTCGCCAAGCCATGCGGCCGGTGGACGTGATCGTCGATGCGACCCTGCTGCATACGCTGCTGCAGGCGCTGCTGGACTGGACGCTGGAGCACGCGCGCGGCGCGGTGGAGTTCCGCATCGACCTGCGCCCCTGGCCGCCGCACGCCCGCCTGAGCTGCCATTTCAGCCACCTGCCGCCCCTGATGCCCGATGACGGCGTCGTCGCGCGAGACGAGGACGAGGCCGGCGGCGTGGCCCGCCTCGACACCCTGAGCTGGCGGCTCGTGCAGCAGATCGCCTGGACCCTGAAGCTCGGCATCGAGCGGGTGGAAGGTGCGGGCGGCAGCACCGCCGTCACGCTCGAGTTCCCCCAGACCGTGACCGAGCAGATCGAGGGCGTCACCGCCATCGAGATCGACCAGGGCTTCGGGGTATCGGACAACTCCAAGCCATTGGCCGGCGCCCAGGTGCTGGTGCTGGCGGCGCGCCGTGACCTGCGCGGGGACATCCGCGACGCCACCCGCCACATGGGCCTGGTGGTGGATTTCGTCGGCTCGGTGGAAGAAGCCGAGGAGTTCTGCCGCGATGCGCTGCCGCAGGCGGTGATCTACGAATCCACCTTGGGCGGCCAGCGCTTCGAGCGCCTGCGGGCCAGCATCGAGGCCGAGGTGCCGCAGTTCGTGTTCATCGAGGTCACGCCGGAAGGCGACCGGTTCCAGCTGTCCAACGAAGGCACCCGCACGCACGCGACGATCGGACGCGAGGCGGTGGCCGCGTCGCTGCCCTCGGCGCTGATCTTCGAGCTGTCCCGCGCCATGTGAAGGCGGGGCAGCGCCCCGCCCGCCGCCGCGTCAGCCGCCAAACACACGCCGCAGGATGTCGCTGCCGGTGCCCACCGGATCGCGGCGGATCTTCTTTTCTTCCTCGCCGATCATCCAGTACAGGCCGTCCAGCGCCTTGCGGGTGACATAGCTGGCGATGTTGGCGTCTTCGGGCTTCACCAGCCCGAGGCCGCTGGCGCGCGCGGCCACGGCGTTGTACTTGCTGGCCAGGTCCACACGCTCGGTCTCCCGGGTGACGATGGGCAGGAATCGACCGGACAGCGGCTCGCGCGTGCTTCGCTCGAAATAGGCCGTGACAGCGGTGTCGTCGCCGCGCACGATGCGCACGGCGTCTGCCACGGACAGGCGGCGCACGGCATCTACCAGCAGCTCCCGGGCATGGGGGACCGCCGCCTCGGCGGCGCGGTTCATGGCGGTCACCAGCTCGTCCACGCGGTGCTGCTGGCCCGACAGCCGCAGCAGCGGCTCGGCGTCCTTCAGGGCCCCCGGCAGCGGGATCCGCACCTTGGCGTTGCCCAGGAAGCCGTCGCGCTGGCCGAGCAGCGACACGGCGGCTTCCGCACCGCGCTCGAGCGCGGTGCGCACACCGAGGGCGGCGTCCGCTTCGCCCAGGCCGGCGGCCCGGGCTCCGAGGGGCAGTGCCCACGCGGCGACCGCCATCGACGTAAACTGCCTGCGTTGCATAGGTCTCACCTCCGATGGATCTCGTTCGACGCCGCCATCTTGCCCGTTCCCTGGGGCTTCTGGCCAGTGCCCCCCTGGCGCTGCTGGCCGCGGGCTGCTCGTCACGCCAGGCCGCCCCGGACGTGCCCTACACGCTGCTCGACGGCCGTCAGACCACACTGAAGGCGCAGCAGGGCAAGGTGATGCTGGTGAACTTCTGGGCCACGAGCTGCACCACCTGCGTCAAGGAAATGCCCGAGATCGTGGCCACGCACCAGAAGTACCGCGAGCGCGGCTACGACACGCTGGCCGTGGCGATGAGCTACGACCCGCCGGCGTACGTCGCCAGCTTTGCCGAGAGCCGGCAACTGCCCTTCGGCGTGGCCATCGACAACACGGGGGGCATCGCCAAGGCCTTCGGCGACATCCGCCTCACGCCCACCACCTTCGTGCTGGACAAGCGCGGCGGCATCGTCAAGAAGTACGTGGGCGAGCCAGACTTCGCCGCCCTGCACAGCCTCATCGAAGAGCTGTTGCGGGAAGCCTGACGACGTCAGGCAACCGCATTCAAGTGGCGTGCGCGGATCCGGCTTGCCGGGCCGCCGCGCGAGCCCCCTCCGGGGGGCAGCCCCCGGGAGGGGGCGTGGGGGCTCAAGTCACCCCGGCCTCGGCCGCCTGGCGGTCGGCGTGGTAGCTGGAGCGCACCAGCGCACCCACGGCGGCGTGGGTGAAGCCCATCGCGGCCGCCTCCCGCTCGAACATGCGGAAGGTGTCCGGGTGCACGTAGCGGCGCACCGGCAGGTGGTGGCCCGAGGGTGCCAGGTACTGGCCGATGGTGAGCATGTCCACGCCGTGCTCGCGCATGTCGCGCATGACCTGCAGGATCTCCTCGTCCGTCTCGCCCAGGCCCACCATGAGGCCACTCTTGGTGGGCACGCCTGGCACACGCTCCTTGAAGCGCTTGAGCAGGTTGAGGCTAAAGGCGTAGTCCGAGCCCGGGCGCGCCTCCTTGTACAGGCGAGGCGCGGTTTCCAGGTTGTGGTTCATGACATCCGGGGGCGCCGCCTGCAGGATGTCCAGCGCGCGGTCCATGCGGCCACGGAAATCCGGCGTGAGGATCTCGATGCGGGTGGCGGGCGACTCGCGGCGCACCGCCTCGATGCAGGCCACGAAATGGCCGGCACCGCCGTCGCGCAGGTCGTCGCGGTCCACGCTGGTGATCACCACGTACTTGAGCTTCAGCGCGGCGATGGTCTTGGCCAGGTTCGCCGGCTCGTTCACGTCCAGCGGGTCGGGGCGGCCATGGCCCACGTCGCAGAACGGGCAGCGGCGGGTGCCCTTGTCACCCATGATCATGAACGTGGCCGTGCCGTGGCCGAAGCACTCGCCGATGTTGGGGCAGGACGCCTCCTCGCACACCGTGTGCAGCTTGTGCTCGCGCAGGATCTGCTTGATCTCGTAGAAGCGCGTGGTGGGCGACCCGGCCTTCACGCGGATCCACTCGGGCTTCTTCAGCACCTCGTCCGCCGGCACCACCTTGATGGGAATGCGGGCGGTCTTGGCCTCGGCCTTCTGCTTGGCGGAGGCGTCGTATTCGGCGCCGGTCTTGGCTTCTTGGGTGGTGTTCAGGGTGGCCATGGGATGTGCGAGTGGCCCGCGCGCGGGCAGCGGTGCCGCGGGGCTCAGCGGCTCAGGTGCGCGGCCAGGCGCTCGGCCAGCCGGCTCGCGACGGCGTCCAGCTCCGCGCGGACGCCCAGTGTAGCGAGGTCCACCGTGCGCAGCCCCGCATAGCCGCACGGGTTGATGCGCTCGAAGGGCTGCAGGTCCATCGCCACGTTGAGTGAGACACCGTGGTACGTGGAGTGATTGCTCACCTTGATGCCAAGGGCGGCGATCTTGCCGAGGCCGGCGAACGGATCGGGGCGCGGGCCCGGCGGCAGGCCCGCGTGCGGATGGGCCAGGTTCACGTAGATGCCGGGCGCACCGGGCACGCGCAGCCCCACCACGCCGAGCGGCTCCAGCGTCTGGATCACCGCGCTCTCCAGCCGAAAGACGTATTCCTTCACGAAGATGCCCAGCCGCCGCAGGTCGATGAGCGGGTAGGCCACCACCTGGCCGGGGCCGTGGAAGGTGACCTGGCCGCCGCGGTTGGTGGGCACCACGGGGATGTCGCCCGGCGCCAGCAGGTGCTCCGCCTTGCCGGCGATGCCCTGGGTGAAGACCGGCGGGTGCTCGACCAGCCAGATCTCGTCGGGCGTGGCCGCATCGCGCGCCGCGGTGAAGGCACGCATCTGGTCGTAGGTCTGCGCGTAGGGCTGGCGGCCCAGGCGGCGCACATGCGGTGCACGGCCCTCGTCGTCCATGGCGTCTGGCGTCATGCCTGCCATTGTCCGACGGCCGGCCACAAGACCCCGGCGCCCACGAGGCCGGCGGCGGGCGTATCGTCGGCGACATGGCCAAGCGAACATTCCCTCTGGCACACGTGCTGCTGCTGTCCTTCGGCCTCATGGCCTCCGCGGGGGAGGCCGCCGAGGGCGACCCCACCCTGGCGCACGCGCTGCTGTCGTACGCGCAGGGCGACTACGCCCCCGCGGCCCGGGCCTTTGCTGCCCTGGCAGCGGCGGGCCAGCCGGTGGCCATGCACAACCTGGCGGTGATGCACCTGCGCGGCGAAGTGCGCGATGCCGACGTGCAGACGGCCCGCCAATGGCTGGAGCGGGCAGCGGAGCGCGGCTTCGTCACCGCGCAGGTGGCCATGGGCGAGCTGCACGAGAGCGGCCGCCTGGGTGCGCCCGACCTGGCACAGGCGCTGACATGGTACGAGCGTGCAGCCGAGGCCGGCAGCGCGGATGCCCAGGTGCAGACCGCCACCGCCTACTTCATGGGGCGCGGGACGGCGCGCGACGCCGCACTGGCCGCCCGCTGGTACCGAGCGGCCGCCAATGCGGGCGACGTCGGGGCCCAGTACATCCTCGCCTCGCTGTACGAACGGGGCGACGGGGTGCCGGCCGACCTGCGGCTGGCTCGCTACTGGTACGCCGCCGCGGCCCGCCAGGGCGACGAGGCGGCGCCGGGCAAGCTTCAGGAAATCGAGGCGCGCCTGGCTCGGCCCTGAGCGGGGGCCCGACTCAGAGCACCACCTTCACCATCGGGTGGCTGGACAGCGTGCGGTAGAGCTCGTCGAGCTGCTCCCGGCTGGTGGCGGTGACCGTGATGGTGATGCCCAGGTAGTTGCCGCCCTTGCTGGGGCGCGTTTCCACCGTGTCTGCATCGAACACCGGGTCGAAGGCACGGGCCACCGTGATGATGGCCTCGAGGAAGCCGTCGACATGGGCGCCCATCACCTTGATGGGAAAGGCGCTGGGGTACTCGATCAGGGACTCTTCGGGCGGAATGGGAGGCATGGCAGCAGGTCTCTCGGTGCCTTCGGGCCGGCGCGGCAGTCAGACGGGTTGGCGCTTGGCGCGCTGGTAGGCCTCGTACAGGCGGGCATACACCGGGCCGGGCTTGCCGCGCAGGGCGCCGTGGCCGACAGGTTCATCGTCGAGGCGGGTCACGGCGAGGACCTCTCGGCCCGCGGAGCTGAGCAGCACCTCGTCCGCGGCACGCAGGTCGGCCTCGCTCAGCGGGCGCAGGTTGAAGGCGATGCCCTCTTCCTCGCACAGCTCGCGCAGCAGGCCCACCCGCACCCCGGCCAGCACATGTTCATTCATCGGAGGGCCGAGCAGCGCGCCCTCGTGCACCACCCAGACGTTGCTGGACGAGCCCTCGGTGAGCCAGGGGCCACCGGGCAGGCCGTCGCGCAGCAGGATCGTCTCGGCCGCACCGTGGTCCGCTGCCACCTGCCGCGCCAGCACGTTGCCCAGCAGCGAGATGGTCTTGAGGTTGCCGCGTTCCCAGCGCAGGTCGCGCGCGGTGACGCAGGCCACACCCTGGTGGCGCTGCGCCGCAGGTACGCCGGCCCACGGCTGGGTCATGATGAAGACGGTGGGCCGCAGGCCCGGCGGCGGGACATGGTCGCGCAGGGCCACGCCCCGCGTGACCTGCAGGTACAGCATCTGGTCCTCGGCCGGGTGCGCCTGCACCACACGGTCCAGTCGGCTGTGCCAGTCTGCCCGGCGCGCCAGGCCGTCGGGCGCGGGAATGCGCAACGCATCGAGGTTGCGCGCGAGCCGGTCGAGGTGGTCGTCCAGGCGGAACGGGCGCCGGCCGTACACGGGGATGGCCTCGTACACGCCGTCGCCGAAGAGGAAGCCGCGGTCCATCACGCTCACCTTGGCCTGCGACAGCGGCAGCAGCTCGCCGTCCAGGTCGCACAGGGTGTCCGGCAGCGTCGGGGTCATCGCAGCCTCCGCGAGGGCGTCAGGGGCGCCCAGGTTACTGGATCCACAGGCGGATGGCATCCCACGCGCGGCCCAGCAGGCCCGCCTGGGGCACCTCGTCGGCCACCACCAGGGGCACCTGCGCCACCGGGGTGCCGGCGGACGTGGTGACCTTGAGCGTGCCCACACGCTGCCCCTTGGCCAGCGGCGCGACCAGCGGGTCGGTGCGCTCGACGGTGGTCTTGAGCTTGTCGCCCTCGCCGCGCGGCACGGACACGTACACCGCGCCATCGCCTACCAGCCGGGCCTCGTTCGCCGCGCCCTTCCACACCGGCACGGTCGCCACCGGCTTGCCCGCCTCGAACAGGCGCACGGCGTCGAAGGCGGTGTAGCCCCAGTTGAGCAGCTTCTGGCTCTCGTTGGCGCGCGCCTGCATGGAATCCGTGCCCATCACCACCGACAGCAGACGGCGCTTGCCGTTGGGAAAGTCGCGCTGCGCGGAGGCGATGAGGCAGTAGCCGGCGGCTTCGGTGAAACCGGTCTTCATGCCATCCACCGTGGGGTCACGGCGCAGCAGCAGGTTGCGGTTGTCCTGCCGGATGTTGTTGAAGGTGTATTCCTTCAGCGAGTAGTACGGGTAGCGGTCGGGGAAGTCGCGGATGATGCGCTGCGCGATCACCGCCAGGTCGCGGGCGGTGCTGGAGTGGCCCGCTTCGGTCAGGCCAGTGGCGTTCTTGAAGCTGGTGTTCTTCAGCCCCCAGGCCTGGGCCTGGCGGTTCATCATGGCGACGAAGTTCTCCACCGAGCCACCCACGCCCTCGGCCAGCGCGACGGACGAGTCGTTGCCCGACACCGCGATGGTGCCGCGCAGCAGCTCGTCGACGGTCGGGGTCATCTTGGGGTCGATGAACATCAGCGAGCCGCCCCCCTTGCGCTCGGCCCAGGCGCGCTCGGACACCGGCAGCCGCGTCTCGAGGGTCAGGCGCTTTTCCTTGAGCGCCACGAACGTGAGGTAGGCCGTCATCAGCTTGGTCAGCGAGGCGGGCTCGGCCGGGGCATCGGCATTGCGCTCGGCCAGCACCTGGTTCGACGTCATGTCGACGAGGATGTACGACCGCGCTGCCACCTCGGGCGGCGGCAGCGCCTGCGCGGCCGCGGGCGTGAGGACGGACAAAGACAGGCCGGCGCCGAGCGCGGCCACGCGGAGAACGTGAGAGATGCGGTTCATGGGATCGGAATGAAAACGGTGGCCACCGCCCGGCCAAGCCGGGCGGCGGTCGAAATGCATCAGGCGCGCCAGGCGCGCCAGGCGCCAGTGACGATGGACTTGAGCAGAGACAGCTGCCCGTGGAAAAAGTGCCCCACGCCGGGCACGACGACCACCGGCAGGTGCTGCGGCCGGGCCCAATCGAGCGTGGCCGACAGCGGCACCACCTCGTCGGCTTCGCCGTGGATCACCAGCGTGCCGGGGGGCACGGGCGCCACCTCGAAGTTCTGCGTGGCCGGGCCCACGAGCACGAGCCGATCGACCGGCTGGCCGGCCTCGGCGAGCCGGCGGGCGGCCTGCGACGCGACATACCCACCGAAGGAAAAGCCGGCCAGCGCCAACGGCAGTGCCGGGTCGCGCTGGTCGGCCACCACGGCGAGCGCATCGTCGATTTCGCCGCGCCCGGCGTCCCAGGCGCCCGCGGAGCTGCCCACGCCGCGGAAATTGAAACGCACGGCACGCCAGCCCAGCTGCACGAAGGCGCGCGCCAGCGTCTGCGCGACCTTGTTGTCCATGGTGCCGCCATGCTGCGGGTGGGGGTGGCAGACGACCGCCACGCCCAACGGCGCGGCATCCAGCGGCTCGTTGACCGCGGCCTCCAGCACGCCGGCAGGGCCGGTGATGGACAGGCGTCGGGTGGCCAGGTTCATCAGCGGCCCACGTCGGGCGGCAGCATCAGGCGCTGCACCGGCCGGCCGTTCTTCAGATGGGATTCGACGATCTCGTCGATATCGTTCTCGTCCACGAAGGTGTACCAGACGGCCTCGGGGTAGACCACGGCCACCGGGCCGCCGGCGCAGCGGTCCAGGCAGCCGGCCTTGTTCACGCGCACGCCGCCCACCCCGGCCAGGCCGGCGGCCTTGACCTGCGCCTTGCAGCGGTCGAAGCCGGCCTGCGCGGCGTGCTGCATGCAGCAGGCCTCGCCGTTGGACCGCTGGTTCAGGCAGAAGAACACATGGTGGCGGTAGTAGCTCATTGCCCGGGATTGTAGGAGCCGGGTCTGGCCCCCCCGGGGCTCAGGGGCGCTGGCCGCGCCGACCCGGCGCCGCCAGCAGCCAGCCGAGCGCGGCGAGCGGCCACAGCCAGCCCACCCACTGCGCCAGGCCGTGAAAGTGGATGAACCGGCCCTGCTCCCACGCCTGCAGGCTGCTGGCGAAATACGGGTCGGCGGGCGCCTGCGCCACGAGCATCAGGCCCGCGGCCACCGTGGCCGCGGCGAGCACCGCGGCCAGGCCCGCCGGCACCCGCCACAGCGCGAAGGCCAGGCCCACCGCCAGGCCGACGGCGGGCAACACCGGGGGGGTGAGCCAGGCCAGCGCGTGGGACGGCCCGAAGTTCAGTGCCGCCGACAGCGTGGCCGTGCCCAGGCCCAGCGCGGCCGCGCCGGCCGACATCACCAGGCGGCGCCAGCCGGGCGCCGTGACGGCATGCGCGAGCAGGCAGGGGCCGAGCAGCCCGAGGCAGACGGCCAGCACCTCCACCGGCGCGGGCAGCGGCGTCGTCACGGCCGGGCTGGACAGAAGCCACTGCAGCAGGCCCTCGGCGCCGCGCACGCCGTCGAACATGTCCACCAGGCGCTCCTGCAGGCGGGCCCAGCTGGGCCCGAGCCCGAGCGGCACGGGGGTGGGGAACAACAGGCCCAGCGGCCAGGCCATCAGCAACGCCAGCGCGCCGCCGCCATGCGGCAGGAACCAGCGCTCGCGCGAGCGCTCCCAACGGTCCAACGCGCCCAGCCGCAGCGCCAGCAGCGACAGCGTCACCCCGGCCAGGGCGCCGCCGCTGTTGAGCGCCCAATCCAGGCGCGACGGATAGCGCAGGGGCAGGAACTGCTGCACGAACTCATTGGCGAACGACAGCGCCGACACCAGCAGCACGGTGCCCAGGCCCCACCACCCCGCGCGCCAGCCGCTGCGCACACCGGCCAGGTGCACCAGGGCCGCGACGGGGACATAGCCCAGGAAGTTGGCCCACATGTCGAAGCGGTAGCGCTGCGGCGGCAGCGGCAGCCACATGAGCTCGAGCAGGCTGGCGCCGGCCGGCCAGCGCCAGCCCGTGAAGGGGTACAGGCTGGCATACACCACCACGGCCAGCGCCAGCGCCGCCAGGGGCGGCGCGGAGCTGCGATGGGGAGACGACGTCGCCGGTGCCATGCACGCGCGGGCCGCGCTCAGAACGGCTTGACGACGACCAGCACCACGATGACGATGAACAGCAGCACCGTCACCTCGTTGAACACGCGGAACCAGCGCTCGCTGCGGCGGTTCTGCAGCGCTTCGAAGCGCTTCAGGTGGGCCAGGCACATGTGGTGGTAGCCCACCACGCCCAGCACCAGCACCAGCTTGGCGTGCAACCAGCCGCCCGACACGCCGTACCCCAGCCACAGCCACAGGCCCAGCGCCAGCGCGGGCACCATCAGCAGTGTCGAGAAGCGGTACAGGCGACGCGCCATGAGCAGCAGGCGCTCGCGCTCGGCGTGGCTGTCGGACGGCACGCTGGCCAGGTTGACGAAGAAGCGCGGCAGGTAGAACAGGCCGGCGAACCAGCTCGCCACGAAGACGATGTGCAGGGCCTTGATCCAAAGGTAGGCGGTGGTCATCGACCGATTATGCGGTGCACAAAAATGCGCCTCGCCCACTGGAAAGAAAGAGCCCCGGCCGTGGGCCGGGGCTGAAAAGCCTTGACGCTGTCATCACGTAAAGGCACCTGCTCAGGGAGGAAAAGCAGGGAGCAACGCCCTCGCGGGCACCACTCAGCAATAACTTTAACACCGCCGGGCGGCTCTGTACCATAGGCTCTCGATCCCCAGACAAACCCCTGCCCATGCTGCCCGCCTACCCTGCCGCCCGCCCGCGTCGCCTGCGCCGCGATGCCTTCAGCCGCGCCCTCGTGCGCGAGCATCACCTCACGGCGGCCGACCTCATCTACCCCGTCTTCGTGCTCGATGGCGACAACCGCAGCGAGGACGTGGCCAGCATGCCGGGCGTGCAGCGCCTGTCGGTGGACCGCCTGTTCGCCCAGGCCGAGGCCTGCTGCGAGCTGGGCGTGCCGGTGATGGCGCTGTTCCCGGTGATCGACCCGTCGCTGAAGACCCCCGACGGGCGTGAGGCCACCCGGCCGGAGGGGCTCGTGCCGCGCGCCGTGCGGGCGCTGAAAAGCCGCTTTCCCGAGCTCGGCGTGCTCACCGACGTGGCGCTGGACCCTTTCACCAGCCATGGCCAGGACGGCCTGCTCGACGACACCGGCTACATCCTCAACGACGAGACGGTGGCCGTGCTCACCCAGCTGGCGCTGGTGCAGGCCGAGGCCGGGGTGGACGTCGTGGCCCCGAGCGACATGATGGATGGACGCATCGGCGCCATCCGCCAGGCGCTGGAGGCCCGGCGCTTCATCCACACCAAGATCATGGCCTACAGCGCCAAGTACGCCAGCGCGTTCTACGGCCCTTTCCGTGACGCGGTGGGCTCGGCCAAGAACCTGGGCAAGAGCGACAAGAAGACCTACCAGATGGACCCGGCCAACAGCGACGAGGCCCTGCGCGAGGTGGCGCTGGACATCGCCGAGGGCGCCGACATGGTGATGGTCAAGCCCGGCCTGCCCTACCTCGACATCGTGCGCCGGGTGAAGGACGAGTTCCACATGCCCACCTTCGCCTACCAGGTCAGCGGCGAGTACGCCATGGTCAAGGCCGCCGCCGCCAACGGCTGGCTGGACCACGACGCGGTGATGATGGAATCGCTGCTGGCGTTCAAGCGCGCCGGGGCGGACGGCGTGCTCACCTACTTCGCGCTCGATGCCGCCCGGCGCCTGAAGGCCGCCTGACCGGGCGCCGATGCGCATCTTCCACGTCACGCCCGAGGGCTTCAGCGAGCTCGACGCGTTGCCCGCGGTGCTGCCCGCCCAGGGCTTCGTGTGGATCGGCAGCGGCCGCCGCGAATTCGAGGTGCAGCGCCACGACATCCAGGCCGCGCTGCAGCGCTGGGCCGGTGCGGGCATCGTCGACCTGCACCTGAGCGACCTGCTCAACGCCCAACTGCCCTCGCACTTCGAGGACACCTCCTGGTACGACCTGCTGGTGTTCCGCCGCCTGGCCACCACCTCGGAAGGGCGAGCCCTGTTCGTCGACGAGGAGCACGGCACGCTCGCCTCGGCGCAGAAGGCCTTCGAGGCCATCGACACCAGCCCGGTGGGCTTCGTGCTCTACGACCATGTGCTGGTGACGGTGCACCCCACCGATTGCTCGGTGCGCGAGCACTTCGCCCGCCGCCTGGCCCAGCATGCGCAGGAGAACGACCTGCGCGGCAGCGCCCGGCTGCCCACCAGCCCGGCCGACCTGATGCTGCGCATGCTCAACCACATGGTGGACAGCTACCTCGATCTGCGCCGCCTGCTCACGCGGCAGCTGTCCACGCTGCAGACCGAGCTGCTGCGCCCGCGCAGCCACTTCAGCGACTGGCAGGTGCTGCTGGCCAGCCGCAACGCGCTGCACCAGCTGGAAGACACCTGCGAGGACCAGCGCAGCGCCGTGCAGGAGTGGATCGACGCGCTGGACGAATGGCCCGAGGAGCGGGACGCCGAGTCTCGGCGCGAGCGCGAGCTGCTGCGTGTGCGCTCACGCGACGTGCTGGAGCACATCGAGCGTGTGCTGACCCACGTGCGGCGTCTGGAGGCCTCCGCCGAGGCCGCGGTGCAGATGCACTTCTCGGCGCTGTCGCACCGCACGAACGACATCATGCGCACGCTGACGGTGCTGACCGCCATCTTCCTGCCGCTGAACCTGATCACCGGCATCTTCGGGATGAACTTCGACGTCATCCCGCTCATCCACGCCACCACCGGCTTCTGGGTGGCGCTGGGGCTGATGGCGCTGGTGGGCGTGGGCCTGGGCGTCTTCTTCTGGCGCAAGCGTTATCTGGGCACCCACGTCAGGCCGTGATCGTCGTCAGCTAACCGCGTGTGTAGGGGTCGTGCAGGCCGAGCCCGCGCAGGACCTCGGTCTCGCGCGCCTCCATCGCCTCGGCGTCGGCGTCGCTGGTCTCGTGGTCCCAGCCCTGGGCGTGCAGGGTGCCGTGCACCAGCAGGTGCGCGTAATGGTCGGCCAGGGGCAGGCCCAGCTCGCGCGCCTCGCGTTCCACCACCGGCGCGCACAGCACCAGGTCGGCGTGCACCAGCGGCTCCTGTGAATAGTCGAAGGTGAGCACGTTGGTGGCGTAGTCCTTGCCGCGGTAGCTGCGGTTGAGCTCGCGGCCCTCGTCCTCGCCCACGATGCGCACGGCGATCTCCCCGGGCGCCTCCAGCGCCGCGCGGATCCAGCGGGCCACCTTGTGCCGCGGCAGCTCGGCGCGGTGGCGCGGGTCGGCGAACTGCAGACTCAGGCCGAGTGTCGGCCGCGCGGCCCGGCTCACTCCCGCGCCTCCGCGGCGCCCGCCTGGCGCGGGCCGCGCGCCTCGTAGGCCTGCACGATGCGCGCCACCAGCGGGTGGCGCACCACGTCGCCCGAGGTGAAGCGCGTCATGGCGATGCCGTTGACCTTCTTCAGCACCTCGGCCGCGTCGATCAGGCCACTGGGCATGCCACGCGGCAGGTCGATCTGGCTCACATCGCCATTGACCACGGCCTTGGAGCCGAAGCCGATGCGCGTGAGGAACATCTTCATCTGCTCTGGCGTGGTGTTCTGCGCCTCGTCGAGGATGACGAACGCATGGTTCAGCGTGCGCCCGCGCATGAAGGCCAGCGGGGCCACCTCGAGCAGCCCCTTCTCGAAGGCCTTGGTGACACGGTCGAAGCCCATCAGGTCGTACAGCGCGTCGTACAGCGGGCGCAGGTAGGGGTCGACCTTCTGCGTCAGGTCGCCGGGCAGGAAGCCCAGGCGCTCGCCGGCCTCCACCGCCGGGCGGGTGAGGATGATGCGCTGCACGCCGCTGCGCTCCAGCGCGTCCACCGCGCAGGCCACGGCCAGGAAGGTCTTGCCGGTGCCCGCCGGCCCGATGCCGAAGGTGATGTCGTGCGACAGGATCTGGCGCAGGTACTGCACCTGGTTGGGCGTGCGGCCGGTCAGGTCGGCGCGGCGGGTGTGCAGCACGATGTCCGCCTCGCCCGCGGGCCCCGGCTCGGCCGCCGCGGCGGCGGCCCGTGGGGCCGGCGCCGGCCGGGCGGCACGGCGCAGGTCGTCCAGCGCCAGCTGCAGGGTGTCCGCGGGGATGGGCTTCTTCGCCCGCTCGTACAGGGTCTCCAGCAACCCGAGCACCGCCTCGGCGTCGCGCTTGGCGCCTTCGATGCGGAAGGCGCCCTGGCGGCGCGTCACGGTGACGGGCAGCACCGCCTCGATGGCACGCAGGTGCTCATCCATCGGGCCGCACAGGTGGCCCAGGCGCGTGTTGTCCAGTGGGGAGAAGGTGTGGCGGAGGATCAAGCCGGTCTCGTCTGAGGTCGAGACCGGCATTGTCCGGCAATCGGCGAGCGCCCGGTGCCGTCAGGGTCCGATCGGAATGAACACCAGCTTGGGGTCCGTGGTGGTCGCCGCCAACATCAGTGCATCCCCGCTGAAGACGAGGTTCTGTCCAGACAGGGTCTTGGCGTAGCCGGCGATCTTGTACTTGCGCAGCAGCCCGCCCGTCTTGCTGTACAGACAGATGTCGTAGTCCTCGTAGGTGCCGCTCACGCCCCCGGCCACGCGTCCGTCGCTGCCCGTCTCGATACTCGTCGGCCAGATGGTCACCGGCGGCAGGTGGCCGATCGCCGACAAGGTCTGCGCATCGAAAGTCTTGAACACGTAAGGCGAGCCGCTGTTCGATGTGCTGCTGGTAGTGTACAGGGTCCGGCCATCTGGCGAGACGGCGATGTCGTTCCCATCGCTGCCCACGTCCATCGACGGCCCGTCGATGCGTTGCGTCAGCAGCGCTCCGCTGCCTGCGGCGGTGTAGTCCGCGGTGTAGCCCCCTGCGCTCGCCGGGCTCATGCCCCAGTTGATGTAGTACAGATGGGAGCCGTCGCGGGAGGCGGTCATGTGGTAGCGCAAGCCCGTATACAGCGAGACCGGGGCCCCGTCCGTCGCGCGGTAGGCCGTACCGTCACCGCCCAGGAGCACCTCGACGCCCGTCACGCGCGTCACCACGAGGGTGTAGCCGCCCTCGGTGGGCCCGCTGGTCGCGATGACGCGGGTCTTGGTGCGCGTGTCGAGGTTCACCACGGCGATGCGGCGGAAGCCTTCATCGACGACGTACAGATGGCGTCCGTCCGATCCCACCGCCATGTCGCGCAGTGTGTTGCCCACGCCCGTGATGGTCGCGATCTTGGCCGCGGTGTAAGCGTGGTAGACGTCGATGGTTGCCCCGCCTGCATGGGCGTACACGTAAGGCCGCACCGGGTCGTTGGCGATCCGGATATAGGACACGCCCGTCTTCGACACCGTGGCAGCGGGCGTGGTCGCCCCCTTCCACAGGCCGACCCGCACGTAGGCCTTGGCCACCTGGGGATCCGAACTCTGGATCGTGACGGTGGCGATCGACAGGGTATCGCCCGCCAGCGAGGCGGGGTTGGCCGTCAACGTCAGCGATCCGCCCGCCACCCCGCCAGAGGTGACGGCGAGCCAGGCCTGGTCGGAGGTGGCCGTCCAGTTCGTCGCCATGCCGAAGTTGTCGTTCACCGTGACGGTGCGGGTCAGGCGCGACCAAGACGGAGTCGACGTGAACGCCACACCGTCTTCGCTCACATGCAGGCGGCGGCTGTCCACGCGCAGCTGCACGGTCACCTGCTGCTCGATGGTGTCGCCATTCACGTGCGCCACGAAGCGCAGCGTCCCGTCGTGCACGCCGGGCGCCACGGACATGTCCGGCGTGAAGGTCACCTCCTCGGCGATGGACGATACCTGCCCGCTGCGCTGGCTGGCCGTCAGCCAGGCCGGCAGGGAGGCCAGCTCCCAGTCATACGCATTGCCCTGGGTTCCCAGGCTGAGCTGCAGCGAGTGGGCCGAGGCATCGCGGCCGTTGGCCCCTCCGAAGTCCAGACGGGTGGTGGACACCGTGAGCGCTGTGGAGGTGAGCGTGAATGCGACATCCACCGTCACCGTCTGCCCATCGGCCGAGGTCAGGGTGATGTGGCCGCTGTGCGGGCCCGAAGCCAGGCCTTCGTCATCCACGGTCACCGTGAGCGAGTCGTCGCCCGTTCCCTCGTAGGCAGACAGCCGAATCCAGGGATCACTGGTCACCGCGGTCCACGCGAGGCCCTGCGCATGAAGGCCCAGGGCCGCACCGGCAGGCGGCGGCGCGCCATTCACGCCCTCGAAGTCGAGCGAGGACACGTCCGCCCGCAGCCGGGCCAGCACCTTGTACCGCACGGTCAAGGGCGTGAGATCGAGGACGTTGCCCTTGTCGTCGACGGCCCCGGCGACGAGGTGCGCGGTGTGCTCCCCCACCGGTGCCTCGGCGGCCAGACCCACGGTCAGCGTGTAGGGCGAGCCCGTGCCGCTCAGCTGAGCGCCGACCCAGCCCTCCACCGGGTACGCATCGTCATAGGCCACGCCCACGGCCGCCACGCCATGTCCCGTCACCGTCACGGTCACCGACTTCGGCTCGGGGTTCTGCAGGTCTTCGTAGCGCTCGCCGAGGTCGACCTCGGCAGCGCTGACGGACACGGTGGCGGAGGGGCTGTCGCTTCCGCCGCCGCCGCCGCAAGCGGCCACGCCAGCCACCAGGGCCAGCGCCATCCAGGCGCGCACACGCGCCCACACGCGCCCGGCGGGGCGCTTCCACGTCATATCCATTGATCCCCCCTGCCACCTCCCTTCGAGAAGGTGGCTCTCATCCCATGCGAACCCGCCATGCTAGGGAAGGTCTGCAAAACCCCGGCTGCGGATGCAGGTAGGTCGCAGAGCAAGCTTGGGGTTCGACGATGCGCGCAAGCGACCGCAATCTGATGCTTCAGCGGCGATTGGCAGCCCGTTTTGGGCCTCAGCGCGCGCCCA
>JACRBA010000031.1 GCA_016213265.1 Burkholderiales bacterium
AAGACCCTGGTCATCAACAAGATGACCGTCGAGCCCAACCCGGCGCAACCTGGCGCGCCCTTGCGCCTGGACGGCGAAGACATCAACCTGACCCGCGTGCTGGTGGACGGCGAGCCCGTCTCCTTCCGCACCGAGGGCGGCCAGCTGGTGCTGGAAAACCTGCCCCAGCAGCCGTTCCACCTCGAGATCCGCACCACCTGCGCGCCCGAGAAGAACACGCAGCTCTCGGGCCTGTACACCAGCAGCGGTGGCTTCTTCACGCAGTGCGAGGCCCTGGGCTTTCGGCGCATCACCTACTTCCTCGATCGCCCCGACGTCATGGCCACCTACAAGGTGACCTTGAAGGCCGACAAGCTCAAGTACCCGGTGCTGCTGTCCAACGGCAACCTGGTCGATGAAGGCGCGCTCGAAGGCGGCAAGCACTTTGCCGTGTGGGTCGACCCGCACCCCAAGCCCTGCTACCTGTTCGCCCTGGTGGCCGCCGACCTGGTGCGCCGCGAGCAGCGCATCCGCACCCGCGCCGGCCGCGACCACCTGCTGCAGATCTACGTGCGCGCCGGTGACCTCGACAAGACCGAGCACGCGATGAACTCGCTCATCGCCTCCATCGCCTGGGACGAAGCCCGCTTCGGCCTGAGCCTGGACCTTGAGCGATTCATGATCGTGGCGGTCAGCGACTTCAACATGGGCGCCATGGAGAACAAGGGGTTGAACATCTTCAACACCAAGTTCGTGCTGGCCAGCCCCGCCACCGCCACCGACGTCGACTTCGACGGCATCGAGAGCGTGGTGGCGCACGAGTACTTCCACAACTGGACGGGCAACCGCATCACCTGCCGCGACTGGTTCCAGCTCTCGCTGAAGGAGGGCCTCACCGTCTTCCGCGACCAGGAGTTCAGCATGGACATGGCGGGCAGCCCCTCGGCCCGCGCCGTGTGCCGCATCGCCGACGTGCTGCGCCTGCGCGAGGCACAGTTCCCCGAGGACGCGGGCCCCATGGCCCACCCGGTGCGCCCCGATGCCTACCAGGCCATCGACAACTTCTACACCGCCACGGTGTACGAGAAGGGTGCCGAGGTCGTGCGCATGATGCACACCCTCGTCGGCCGCGAGGGCTTCGCCCGCGGCATGGCACTGTATTTCCAGCGCCACGACGGCCAGGCCGTGACCTGCGACGACTTCGCCCAGGCGATCGCTGATGCCAACCCCGGCAGTGCCCTGGCCGAGCACCTGGCGCTGTTCAAGCGCTGGTACGCCCAGGCCGGCACGCCGCGCCTGACGGCACGCGGCGAGCACGACGCCGCCGCCGGCACCTACACCCTCACCCTGACCCAACACAACGCACCCAGCGCCGGCCAGCCCCAGAAGCTGCCGCAGGTCATCCCGGTGGCCCTCGGCCTGGTGGGCCGCGACAGCGGCCGCGCCCTGCCCCTGCAGCTGGACGGTGAAGCCGCCCCGGCCGGCACCGAGCGCCTGCTGGTCATGACCGAGGCCGAGCAGCGATTCGTGTTCACCGGCGTGACCGAGGGCGTGGTGCCGTCGCTGCTGCGCGGCTTCTCGGCCCCGGTGGTGCTGGACGACGGGCTGGACGACGATGCGCTGCTGGTGCTGCTGGCCCACGACCGCGATGCCTTCAACCGCTGGGAGGCCAGCCAGCGCCTGGCGCTGAACCGCCTGCTGGCCGCGCTGCGCACCGGCGGGCTGGTGCACCTGGACGAGCCCTTCATCGAGGCCATGCGCGGCCTGCTGCGCGACCCCGCCCTGAGCCCGGCCTTCAAGGAGCTGGCGCTCACGCCGCCGTCCGAAGGCTACGTGGCCGAGCAGGTGGCCGACGTGGACCCGCAGCGCGTGCACGCGGTGCGCGAATCGCTGGTGGACCAGCTCGCCGAGCGGCTGCACGCCGACTGGGTCTGGGCCTTCGAGTCGCACCAGGTGGCCGGCGCCTACGCGCCGACGGCCGAGCAGGCCGGCCGGCGTGCGCTGGCCAACCTGGCGCTGGCGATGCTGGTGCGCCGCGCGGTGGCGACCGACGATGCGGTCTGGCCCGGCCGCGCGTACCAGCGCTTCAAGGACGCCACCAACATGACCGACCGCCTGGGCGCGCTGGCCGCCCTGGTGAACGCGCATGCCGCGCTGGCCACGCCCGCGCTGGAGCGCTTCCACGCGCTGTTCCGCCATGAGCCGCTGGTGCTCGACAAGTGGTTCATGCTGCAGGCGCGCGCACCCGAGCGCGACGGCCGGGTCTTCGCCCGCGCCAGGCAGCTGCTGCAGCACCCGGACTTCACCCTGCACAACCCCAACCGCGCGCGCTCGCTGCTGCTGCAGCTGGCCTTCTTCAACCCGGCGGCGTTCCACCGGGCGGATGCGGCGGGCTACGTGTTCTGGGCCGACCGCCTGATCGAGCTGGACGCCATCAACCCGCAGCTGGCCTCGCGCTTCGCCCGGGCGCTGGACCGCTGGCGCCAGCTGGCCGAGCCCTACCGCTCGGCCGCCCGCGTGGCCATCGCCCGCGTGGCTGCCAAGGCCGATCTCTCGCCCGACACGGCCGAGATCATCCAGCGCGCGCTGCAGGACTGACGCGCACCCACGCCGACCACCGCACGCACACCCCGCACGCCCATCGCACTCTTGGAGGGAGCCTTCCGCATGGCACAACGCATCAGCCTCACCCAGTACCTCGTCGAACAGCAGCGCGAGCACGGCCACATCCCCGGCCAGCTGCGCCTGCTGATCGAGGTGGTTGCCCGCGCCTGCAAGCGCATCGCCATCAGCGTCAACAAGGGCGCGCTCGGCGAGGTGCTCGGCTCGGCCGGCAGCGAGAACGTGCAGGGCGAGGTGCAGAAGAAGCTCGACATCATCGCCAACGAGGTGCTGGTGGAGGCCAACGAGTGGGGCGGCCACCTGGCGGCCATGGCGTCCGAGGAGATGGACTCCATCCACGTGGTGCCCAACCGCTACCCGCAAGGCGAGTACCTGCTGCTGTTCGACCCGCTCGACGGCTCGTCCAACATCGACGTGAACGTGTCGATCGGCACCATCTTCTCGGTGCTGCGCAAGGTGGACAACCACCCCGGCGTGAGCGAGCAGGATTTCCTGCAGCCGGGCCGCCGCCAGGCCGCGGCCGGCTACTGCGTGTACGGCCCGCAGACCACGCTGGTGCTCACCGTGGGCCGCGGCGTGGCCATGTTCACGCTCGACCGCGAGCAGGGCTCGTGGGTGCTCACCGCCGAGAACGTGACCATCCCCGAGGACACCAAGGAGTTCGCCATCAACATGTCGAACATGCGCCACTGGGACGCTCCGGTGAAGCGCTACATCGACGAGTGCCTGGCGGGCAAGGAAGGCGTGCGCGGCAAGGACTTCAACATGCGCTGGGTGGCCAGCATGGTGGCCGACGTGCACCGCATCCTCACCCGCGGCGGCATCTTCATGTACCCGTGGGACAAGCGCGAGCCGGACAAGCCCGGCAAGCTGCGCCTGATGTACGAGGCCAACCCGATGAGCTTCCTGGTGGAGCAGGCGGGCGGCATGTCCACCAACGCGCGCGAGCGCATCATGGACATCCAGCCGGCCAAGCTGCACGAGCGCGTGAGCGTGGTGCTCGGCTCGAAAAACGAGGTGCAGCGGGTGACCGACTACCACCTGGAGGCGGACAACACCCAGCGCTGAACCCCGGGCGCCGCGACCGCGGCGCCGACGCGCCGGCGTCTCAGCGCAGCTCCACCGGCCCGTACCACGCCTGCGCGGTGGTGCCTGTGTTGTCGCTGTCGGTCATCAGCGCCACATGCAGCAGCGGGCCGGGCTTCTCGCCGAAGGCGCGCTCGAAATCGGCCGCCAGGTCGCGCCGGTGGTCGCGCCAGCGGCGCAGGCCCTCGGCGCCCGATTCCACGACGATCTTGCGGATGCGGTCGGTGCGGGGGTCGGGCACCACCGTGCCGACCGGCAGCACCGGGTCCCACACGTAGGCCAGCGTGGCGTACGGCGGGGATTCCCCCGTGAGCGCCTGCGCCAGGTCGAACAGCATGCGGGTGCGCAACGGCAGGGCCGACACGTCACCGCCGAAGCCCAGCAGCACCCGCGCCGAGGCGTCACCCCGCTCCGCCTCGCCCACGCGCGCGGCCGCATTCAGCTCGGGCAGCCACCACGAGAACTGCAGCTCGCGCGCCGACTGCAGCGCCGGCTTCACGCGCTGGCGCCACATGCTCGCCGAGCGGTCGGACTGCGCCAGCACCGCGCGGCGCCCCTCCTTCACGCCCCACTGGTAGCGGGTGGCGCGCTTGCCGGGCAGCAGCACCGCCTGCCACTCGCCCGCATCGGCGGGGGGCGGCGGCGGCGGGTTGGTGGTACAGGCCGCCAGCGTCAGGGCCAGCAGGCAGGCCGGCAGGGCCAGGTGGAAGCGCCAAGGGGCAGCAGCAGGGGCACGGGCAATCACGGATACAGCGTGTGACAACACTGGCGCGAGTGTGCCGCCGGGCGTCGTCAGTGGCCGCGCGGGCCGTGCGCAGTTTGTCGCGCTGCCCCCGGGAATGCGACCTGCCCGGCCGCAGGTGCCGCTCAACCCAAGGAGAACCCGTCATGGCCCACCAGACATTCGCCAGCTGCATCGCCGCCTGCCAGGCCTGCGCCACGGCCTGCCACCACTGCGCCACCGCCTGCCTGCAGGAAGACGACCCCAAAATGATGGCGCGCTGCATCGCGCTCGACATGGACTGCGCCGCCCTGTGCGAGCTGGCCGCCGCCGCCATGGCCCGGGGCAGCGAGAACGCCGCGGCGATCTGCGCGCTGTGCGCCACGATCTGCGGCCGCTGCGGCGACGAATGCGCGCGCCACGCCCACGACCATTGCCAGGCCTGTGCCGAGGCCTGCCGCCGCTGCGCGGAGGAATGCCAGGCCATGAGCACCACGCCGCGCGCGGCCTGAGCCCGGCCGCCGGCCTGCGGGTGGGCTCAGGCCGGCGGGGGCCGCTCGTCCGTCAGCGCCGCCAGCACGTCCGCATACCAGGCCGCGTTCAGGCCGAGCGATTCGTCCTCGGCCCTGTCGCGGGTGCGCATGTCCATGCGGGTGGAGTGCACGCCCAGCAGCTGCCAGCTGGCCAGGGCGGCGGGTGCGCCGGCATTGGCGGAACGCCTGCGCACGACCGGTGAGCCGCTGCTGCCGCGGTGCGTGCGGGCATCGGTGAGGAAGCAGCCCTGCTGCTGGAAGCGCACGCCATAGGCCGAGGCCATGGCGGCGCTGCGCGCCACCGCCAGGTGGTGCACGGTGTCGTGGAAGCCCAGGGGAAAGCCCACCACGGTGAGCGCATCGCCCAGCGCCACCGCCTCGCCCTGGGCGTGCAGGTGCGTCGCGTCGAAGGCGTGCACCAGCGCGCCGGGCGGCAGGCGCTCGGCGGGCACCTCCAGCGCGGCCACATCGACCAGCCCGCCCGTGTCGGCCGCCTCGCGCCATTGCGAGAGCCCGCCGCGGTACAAGGGCAGGCCCATGACCGCGTGCTGCGTGAGGTCGCGCGCGTCCGTGTGCACACCGATCTCCACCCGGTCCGGGAAGTGCTCGCTGGCGGCGTCGGAGAAGACGTGGCGGTTGCTCACCAGGAACAGCTGCCCGCCGCGCCGGAAGAAAAAGCCCGTGGCGCGGGTGAGCACCTGGTCGGCCAGGCAGGTGGCGACCTGCGTGGTGGCCAGCAGCAGCTCGTCGAGCCCGCCGGCCACGGGCGGCGCGGGGGCTGCGGCCGCCGCGCGCCGGGCCACGGCCGCGCGCAGGCGGGCCACCTCGTGCTCGAAGCCGGCCAGCACCACATCCGACAGGTCGGCATGCAGCAGCACGGTGCGGGCGGCCTCCGCATGCGCCTCGAACGACGCGGACAGGCGCGGCACCGCAGCCGCGGGCAGCGCGTCCACCACCGCAGGCAGCCACGCGTCCAGCGCGACCAGGCTGCCCTTGAGCTCGCAGATGCGCTCGGTGGCCTCTTGCAGGTTCCTCATCGCGGTGCCTCCTGCCGGCAAAAAAAAAGCGCGGCCGGGCCGCGCTCTTTGGTGGACGCCACAGGCGCCCGGGGAATCAACCCATGTCGCGGATGTTGGAGGCTTGCGGGCCCTTCAGGCCCTGCGTCACCTCGAACTGCACGCGCTGGTTCTCGTTCAGCGTCTTGAAGCCGGTGCCCTGGATTTCCTTGAAGTGGGCGAACAGGTCCTTGCCGCCGTCATCGGGGGCGATGAAGCCGAAGCCCTTGTCCTGGCTGAACCACTTCACGGTGCCGGTTTGAGTCGTCATGTCAGTTTCCTTTTGAAGTGCCAGGCGCAACAGCGCGCCCAGCGAAGAGACGCCAAGAAGATCTTCAAAAGGGGATTCGACTCGACCGCCGGCCTCGAGGCCGGAGCGGGAAGAAAGACCTATGAGCGGACGGTCTTGTGCATATCAGCCGGGCCATGGTACAGGAAAGCCGCCCGGCGCGTACGACACTTTCCGTGATGCCCCTGGCCCGCGCGCTCAGTGCGCGGGCGGGTCGCTGGCGGGGAAGGACTGTTCGGACCCCGCATCCACCACCCGGTCGGCCGCGGCACGCGAGGGCGGCGGGGGCGCCGCGGCAGCGGTCTCGGCGGCCACCGGCACGGGCTCGTCGCGCCGGCCGAGCAGCTGGCGCAGCACATAGGGCAGGATGCCACCGTGCCGGTGGTACAGCACCTCCTGCGGCGTGTCGATGCGCACCAGGGTGCGGAAGGTCAGCGCCGTGCCGTCGGGCCGGGTGGCGCGCACGTGCACCACACGGCCCTGGGCGAAGCCGGTGCGCAGCAGCTCGGCCAGCCCCTGCACCTCGAAGGTCTCCTCGCCGGTGAGGCCCAGCGACGCCAGCGTCTCGCCGGTCATCAGTTGCAGCGGCACGATGCCCATGCCCACCAGGTTGGAGCGGTGGATGCGCTCGTAGCCCTCGGCGATGACGGCGCGGATGCCCTGCAGCGCCGGGCCCTTGGCGGCCCAGTCGCGGCTGGAGCCCGAGCCGTACTCCAGCCCCGCCAGCACCACCAGCGGCGTGCCCTCGGCCTGGTAGCGGGCCGCGGCGTCGAAGATGGACATCACCTCGCCCGTGGGCAGGTGGCGCGTCACGCCGCCCTCCACGCCGGGGGTGAGCCGGTTGCGGATGCGGCCGTTGGCGAAGGTGCCGCGCACCATCACCTCGTGGTTGCCCCGCCGCGCGCCATAGGAGTTGAAGTCCACCGGCGACACGCCGTGCGACTGCAGCAGCCGGCCGGCCGGCGAATCGCGCCGGATGCTGCCCGCGGGCGAGATGTGGTCGGTGGTGATGCTGTCGCCCAGCACCGCGATGGCGCGGGCGCCGGTGATGGCCGGCGGCTCCTGCGGCGTCTCGGCCGACATGCCGTCGAAGTACGGCGGCCGGCGCACATAGGTGGAGTGTGCGTCCCAGGCGAAGCGGTCGCCGCCGGGCGCGGCCAGCGCGCGCCAGCGCTCGTCGCCGGCATAGGCCTGGGCGTAGATCTCGCGGTACATCTCGGGCTGCAGGGCCTGGGCCAGCGCCTGCTGCACCTCTGCCCGGCTGGGCCACAGGTCGCGCAGGAACACGGCGCGCCCGTCGGCCGTGGCGCCCAGGGGCTCGTTCTCCAGGTCGATGTCGATGCGGCCGGCCAGCGCGAAGGCCACCACCAAGGGCGGCGACATGAGGAAGTTGGCGCGCACCTCCGAGTGGATGCGGCCCTCGAAGTTGCGGTTGCCCGAGAGCACCGAGGCCACCACCAGGCCCTTGCGCTGGATGGCGGCCGACACCACCTCGGGCAGCGGGCCGGCGTTGCCGATGCAGGTGGTGCAGCCGTAGCCCACGGTCTGGAAGCCCAGCGCATCCAGGGCCCCGGTGAGGCCCGCGCGCTCGAAGTAGGCCGTCACCACCCGCGACCCGGGGGCCAGCGAGGTCTTCACCCAGGGCTGCCGCTGCAGGCCGAGCGCCACCGCCTTGCGCGCCAGCAGGCCGGCGGCGAGCATCACCGACGGGTTGCTGGTGTTCGTGCAGCTGGTGATGGCGGCAATGACCACCGCGCCGTCGGTGAGCGCGTCGGCCCAGTCGGGGGCGGCGGCCGACTCGGGCGCAGGGCGACCCTCGCCCCACACGCCCACGTCCTTCTGCCCGGGCGGGGTGGCGATGGCGGCGTCCTTCACCGGCGTCACGGGCGACACGGCCGCCGCGCTGCCCGGCGCCGCCCCGGCGGGCCGCAGCGAAGGCAGGGCGTCACGGAACACGGCGCGCGTCTGCCCCAGCGGCAGCCGGTCCTGCGGGCGTCGCGGGCCCGCGACGCTCGGCTGCACGGTCTCCAGCGCCAGCGACAGCGTGCTGGTGAACACGGGCTCCGGGCTGTCCGGGCCATGGAAGAGACCCTGGGCCTTCATGTAGGCCTCCACCAGCGCCACCTGCTCGGCGGGCCGGCCGGTGAAGCGCAGGTAATCGAGCGTCACCTCGTCCACCGGGAAGATGCCGCAGGTGGCGCCGTACTCGGGCGCCATGTTGCCCAGCGTGGCCCGGTCGGCCAGCGGCAGGCTGGCCACGCCGGGGCCGAAGAACTCGACGAAGCGCCCCACCACGCCATGGCGGCGCAGCAGCTCCGTCACCGTGAGCACCAGGTCGGTGGCGGTGGCGCCCTCGCGCAGCTCACCCGACAGGCGCACGCCCACCACCTCGGGGATGAGCATGGACACCGGCTGGCCCAGCATGGCCGCCTCGGCCTCGATGCCGCCCACGCCCCAGCCCAGCACGCCCAGGCCGTTGACCATGGGCGTGTGCGAGTCGGTGCCCACCAGGGTGTCGGGGTAGGCCTGCGGCATGCCGCCCTGTCCGCGCGCCGCGTCGTCGGCCGCGCCGAACACCACGCGCGCCAGGAACTCCAGGTTCACCTGGTGGCAGATGCCCATGTTGGGCGGCACCACCTTGAAGTTCGCGAAGGCCTGCTGGCCCCACTTGAGGAAGGCGTAGCGCTCCTGGTTGCGTGCGTAGTCCAGGTCCTGGTTCAGCGCGAACGCGTCGGCCGAACCGAAGCGATCCACCTGGATCGAGTGGTCGATCACCAGTTCCACCGGCTGCAGCGGGTTGATGCGCGCCGGGTCGCCGCCGAGCGCGGCCATGGCGTCGCGCATGGCGGCCAGGTCCACCACCGCGGGCACGCCGGTGAAGTCCTGCAGCAGCACGCGCGCCGGGGTGAAGGCGATCTCGCGCTGCGCGGGCTGGCCGGGCTGCCAGGCGGCGAGCGCGCGGATGTCGTCGGCCGTCACGGTGACGCCGTCCTCGTGGCGCAGCAGGTTTTCCAGCAGGATGCGCAGCGAGTACGGCAGCCGGTCGACGGCGTGGCCCT
Source organism: Burkholderiales bacterium (assembly GCA_016213265.1). Lineage (GTDB taxonomy): Bacteria > Pseudomonadota > Gammaproteobacteria > Burkholderiales > Burkholderiaceae_C > Ideonella. Next base: position 9,345 of record JACRBA010000031.1, read on the forward strand.
CGCGCTGCAGCGCATCGAGGCGGAAGATCTCGTACGCACGGCCGCCGACGTGCAGGATGGAGCGGGCACCGAAGCTGTTGGTCATGGTTGCGCCTGGCCAGGGAGACCCCCGACGGTACGCCGCCCGGGCCGGCCGCATCCAGCGTGGGGGCACTGGCCGGCGCGCTCAGCGCAGCGGGCGGCTCAGGTAGCGGGAACCCGCCCAGACGAAGCGCCAGGGCACGTCGGCCGCCTTCGAGATGCCGATGCGCACGCCCACCGCCACCGGCGGCGCGCTGCCCGCCGGGCGGGGCCGCAGCTCGAAAGGCGGCGCGTCCAGCGGCCGCCCATCGAGCGCACGGGTGATGGCCAGCGCCTGGCCGACGCGCCCCGGGCCGCTGCACAGCAGGCGCTCGTCGTCCACCCCGCGCCGCGCGCGCATCGCGTCCAGGCCCGCGGTGGGCTGCAGGGCGCGGATCAGCACCCCGGCGCCGTGGCCGGCCTCGCGGCAGACGAAGTTGAGGCACCAGTGGATGCCGTACGAGCGGTACACGTAGGCATGCGCCGGCGGGCCGAACATGGCGGCGTTGCGGGCGGTGACGCCGCCATGGCTGTGCGAGGCGGGGTCGTCGCGGTCGTAGGCCTCGGTCTCCACGATCAGGCCGCCCACGCCGCCCACCTGCAGCTCCACGCCGATGAGCGCGTGCGCCACCTCGTGCGAGGGGGCGGCGAAGTCGATGCCGGCCAGCCAGGTCATGGCCCGATGGTAGGCAAGGCACCGGCCCGGCCGACAATGCGGCCATGGACTCCGCCCACGACGCCCCCGACGCCCCTGGCACACCGTTCGACCGTTTCGACCCCGCCCGCAAGCTGCTCAGCCAGGACGAGGCGCAGGCGCGCTTCCGGGGCCGCCCCGGCACGGTGTTCACCAACGGCGTGTTCGACGTGCTGCACCGCGGCCACGTGGCCTACCTGGCCGCGGCGCGGGCGCTGGGCGACCGCCTGATCGTGGCGGTGAACAGCGACGCCTCCGCCCGCCGCCTGGGCAAAGGCCCGGACCGGCCGCTCAACCGCGCGCAGGACCGGGCCTTCCTGCTGGCCGGCCTGGAGAGCGTGGACGCGGTGGTGGAGTTCGAGGAGGACACGCCGCTGGCCGTGCTGGCCCGCCTGCAGCCGGGGCTGTACGTGAAGGGCGGCGACTACGACATGGCCACGCTGGCCGAGACGCCGCTGGTGCACAGCTGGGGCGGCCGCTCGCTCGCCCTGCCCTTCGTGGACGGCTACTCCACCACCGCGCTGGTGCGGCGCATTCGCGGCTGAGCGGCCGGCACGCTCAGCGCGCGTAAGGCCCACCCGGCAGCCCCACCTCCTCGGTCACCCGACGCAGCGTCCGGGCCAGCACAGGCACGTCGGCAGCCGGTGCGCCGCCGTGGCTGGCCAGCAGCCGTTCCAGCGCCTGCCCACGGCGGCGGCTGACCCACTGGCTACCGTCCCAGCGCAGCGACTCGCGCACCAGCACGGCCGCGGGCCCATGGCACCCGGCGCAGTGCGCGCTGTACAGGGCCGGGGTGGTGGCCTGCGCGGCCAGCATGGCCACCACGGGCGCATGCAGCTCCGGCGCCAGGTGGTGGCTGCGCAGGAAGCCGTCCACTGCCGTGCCATGGTGCAGTCCGGCCAGCCGGCCGTCCACCACGCGCAGGGTGGCCCGCGCGAAGGGCCCCGCATCGCCGTGGCAGGCGGCGCAGCGGTCATCCCAGTAGGCATGCAGGTCGGTGCCCGGTGCCGCGGCCGCCCCGCCGGCGACGAGCAGGAGACAGGCGGCGTGGAGAACGACGTGCATTCGCGCAGTGTGCCGCCGGGCGCGCCGCGGCCACCTGCCCGCCGTCAACGGCGGGCCCGGACGCCGTGCCGCGCGGCGACATTTCTTGCTGCTAGAATGCGCGCTTTCGCCGGTGTAGCTCAGTTGGTAGAGCAGCGCATTCGTAATGCACTGCTCACACCCTGAAAAATGTCATCGGCATCAACAACTTAAGCGCCACATTCGTGGCGCTTTTTTGTTGCTTGGCACACTCGTGGCACAACGCCCATGCGGTGCCAGGAAACCCCAGGACAGTCGATCTCGACACGCCTCGTCTCCCCTGCATCAGAACGCATGAGGGGGACCACACATGGCAAGCATTCGAGAACGCATCGACGCCTCCGGCAAGAAAAAGTATCACGTCCAGATCCGTCTGAAAGGCTTCCCGCCGCAGACAGGGACCTTCGACAGCAAGACCGTCGCCAAGCAGTGGGCGCAGCGCGTCGAGACTGAGCTGCGCGAAGGCCGCTACATGCCGCACGCCGTGGCCCAGAAGCGCACGGTCAGGGAAATGCTGGAGTCCTACCGCGACCGCGTGCTGATCCCCACCAAGCCCAAGCGGGTGCGTGACCAGGGACAGCAACTGCAATGGTGGATCGACAAGATTGGCCGCTACAGCCTGGCCGACATCACCCCCGCCATCATCGGCCAGTACCGGGACGAATTGCTGTCCACCACGTTCGGCAGGGCCAACCCCAAGAAGCTCGCCCCGGCGACCGTGGTCCGCTACTTGGCCATCCTGTCGCACGCTTTCAGCGTGGCCGTCAAGGAATGGGAATGGCTCCCCGAGTCACCCATGCCCAAGGTTAAGAAGCCCAAGGTGTCCAATGGCCGCGTTCGCTACCTGAGCGCCGACGAACTGGCTCGGCTTCGTACAGCGGCTGCTGCCTCAGAAAACAAGTTCCTGCCAACGGTCATCGAAGTGGCCGTCGCCACGGGTATGCGTTACAGCGAGATCATGAATCTGCGCTGGCGCGACGTGCTGATTGACCCGCAGGGCCATTGCAGCTTGGCCGTCCTGGAGGAAACCAAGAACGGCGAGCGGCGCGGCGTGCCCTTGCTGGGCACCGCACAGGTGGCCCTTGATGCCCTTCGACTGGCCCACAAGCAAGCCAACGGCGACAAGGTAAGCCTGGATGCCTTGCTGTTCCCGAGCGCCGCGAAGAAGGACGCGCCGGTCGAGCTGCGCAAGTCATGGGAGACGGCGCTCAAGCGCGCCAAGATCGAGGACTTCCGTTTCCACGACCTGCGACATACCGCAGCGTCGTTCATGGTGCAGTCTGGCGCGACCGCCCCAGAGATCGCCGAAGTGCTTGGGCACAAAGACCTTCAGATGGTCAAACGATATGCCCATCTCAGCAAGGACCACATCGCAGGCGTCTTGAGCCGCATGAACCAGGCCATGCTCGCCGGCCCGCAGGTCACCGTTGAAACCGGCAAAGACGGCCCCTGACGCTGATGGCACACCGTGGCACAGCCCCGAAAAGCAAGAAGCCGCACGAGGCGGCTTCTTAACTTGTTGATTTTTCTGGTATTTTTGGTGCCGGAGAGAGGAGTCGAACCCCCGACCTTCTCATTACGAATGAGCTGCTCTACCAACTGAGCTACACCGGCATCAGGCAACACATCGTGCCTCAAACAGCCTTCCATTCTAGCGCACGATTCACCGCTCTTGGAAGCGTTTCCTGCACAGCGCCTCGCCGTCTACGTGCAGGGCTGCGAAGTTTTTCGGTACTCGATCCGCTGACCAGCCCCATGCTACGGTGAAAAAGCCGTCGCTCCGGTTCGCCGCGCAGCGCACGGCGTCCCCGCGCACGGCAGCCCCAATCATCGGCGGGCTGACCCATCCCACTCGATGACTGCCAAGCCTCTGGTCGGCTCCCGCCGCAGAGGCCGGCGCTGCCGTGCGCATTTCATTTCTGCACAGGAGCAATCGACATGGCAACGACCAGCAACCCCACCACCGTTCAGCCCGCATTCAAGCGCGTGTCCCAAGGCGACGACCGGCACGCCGACACCTTCGCCGTGATCGCCATGCTGACCGGCAAGACCCTGCAAGACATCTTCCGCCAAGCGGAAGGCTTGGGACTGCCGAAATCCGGGCCGTACTACCCGTGGATCGACGGTGACTTGATCGCCAAGCTGCTCGCCTCCCACGGGCTGGTGGCTACGGTGTGGAAGGAGTGCATCGGCTTCAGCAAGGACGTTGCGGAGGTAGCAATCGCCATGCTCGACTACGACGCCGACTGGGAGGTGGGCCGCTGTGTGCTCTACCACCGCAACACCTCCAGCGACGGAAAGACGACGCAGCCCTACGTGATTGACCCGCATCCCCATGCCGATGCCAAGCTGCATCTGCGTACCGGCGCCGACCTCACCGCGCTGACTCCGGCGTGGTTCATCGGGGTCAGCCAGATGGCCAAAACTGCGGCGAAGTGAGCCCATGCGCGGGCCGTACCTGTTTCCCGTGCTGCGAGGTCAGAAGGTCACGGCCCTGCGCGTGTGTGATGCCTCCAGTGCCCCCTCGCCTGAGTCAACGTCATTCGGCGCCATCGCCTTGCAATGCGAACGCCACGCCCTGCTGTGCTACTGCCCCGTGCGGTACTTGCTTCATCCCCATGGCAGCACCTTCGGCCGATGGGGCGGCACCACCGCCACCCTGCCGTTTCGGGCCATCCTGTGCGAAGTCGAAGACTTGGAGGACTGGCTGCCGATCACTGCGGGAGCGCATTGGTCGCACCACGTCGCATCAACGCCATGCCCGATGGGCGAGTTGCTGGCCGAAGCGCCGCAACTGGTCAAAACCGAAGACGCCGACGATTGGCGATTGGCTTTCCGGTTCACGGGCAGAAGGCAGCTACTGCTGCTCCGCATCGCCGCATGCAACCGCCTGCAGTTCGTGCCGGCCGAGGCGGATTGGGCTGGCTAACGCTTGACCTTGCGCGTCGGCAGTTCCTGCATCAGCTCGTCCGCTCTCAGGCCCAGCCCCTGAGCAATCCGCCAGATGTTGTACAGGGTCAGATTGCGCTCGCCCCGTTCCACAGCGCCCACGTAGTTGGCGTGCAGGTCAGCCTTCTCGGCCAGCATTTCCAGCGTCATCTGCCGCTCGATCCGGAATTCCCGCAGCCTGCTACCGAATGCAGCCTGCACCCGGTCGCGCTCCTGCACGAAGCGTGCTTCGAGCGGTTGCGGCTTGTTGACGAGCACCCGGACCATGCCGGGTAGTCTGTTTACTCACACCCAATCAATCCACAAACTATCCGTTTGTTTGCGGCAAACTCCCACCATCAACCAAACGGATAGTTGTTCTCATAGAAGGAGGTTCTACGTGTCCAAACGATCAGAAAGAGAAACCCGCGAAAACGCAGACTTGGTGGCTGAGTTTGAGTGACCCTGTAACGCTGAAACCAAAGGGAGGGAGATACATGCTCTGAACCGCCCCGGTTTCTGAGGAGGCTCCTTCATTTGAGAAGATGGAGCCAAGATGAGGAAGTCGAAGTTTTCCCCCGAGGTGCGCGAGCGCGCGGTGCGCATGGTGCTGGAGCACCGTGGCGAACATGCGTCGCAGTG
>JACRBA010000032.1 GCA_016213265.1 Burkholderiales bacterium
AGGCTTTGCCGCCGCGCTGGCCGAGGCCGGGGCCGCGGTGCCGACCGACGCGCCCGCCGCGCCCGCCGCGCCCGCCGAGGCAGCAGCCGCGGCGCCCGCGCAGGCCCAGCTCGAATCGCCCCCGGGCACCGAGGCCGTCAGCGAGGCGCTCGGCGCCCAGCTGCACACCTGGCTGGAGGACGGCGTGGAGTACGCCACCCTCGAGCTCAACCCGCAGGACATGGGCCCCATCGACGTGCGCATCGCGCTCGTGGGCGGGCGCACCGAGATCCAGCTCGCCGCCGACGTGGCGGCCACCCGCCAGGCGCTGAGCGAGGCGCTGCCCGGCCTGGCCGAGGCGCTGGGCGACGTGGGCCTGCAGCTGGCGGGCGGCAGCGTGGGCGACCAGACCGGCCGCCACGCCGCCGAGCGCGATGGGCAGGCCCAGCGCGGCTACGTGCTGCCCGCCTGGCTGGCGCCGGCCCGCGACGACGCCGGCACCGCGGCCACCGCCGGGCCGCGCCCCGGCCAGCGCGGCCTGGTCGACCTGGTGGCCTGAGGCCGCCACCCGGAACCGATAGGGGGCGGAAACGCCCCGCTTATCCGCCATTCCCCCGCCGGGGCGCTCCGAATAATGGCCAGGCATGGAAGAAGGGCCCCACCGGCCCCGCGCCTGCCGCCAACCAAGGAGCCCCCCCGATGTCCGCCGCCGCTGCCGCCCCTGCCGCCGCCGACGCTGCGCCCAAGAAGGGCAAGAAGAAGCTGATCATCATCGTCGCCGCCGTGGTGGCCCTGCTGGGCATCGCGGGCGGTGGCGCGGCCATCTTCCTGAAGCAGAAGGCCGCCGCCGCGGCCGCGGCCGAGGAGGAGGAGGGCGACGACGCCCCCGCCGCGCCGGCCAAGGCGGCCAAGGCCAGGAAGGACGACAAGCACACGCCGCCGGTGTTCGTGCCGCTGGACCCGTTCGTGGTGAACCTGGCGGACCGCGAGGCCGACCGCTTCGCGCAGGTGGGCATCACGCTGGAAGTGGAGGACGCCAAGGTCGGCGACGAGATCAAGGCCTACATGCCGGCCATCCGCAACAACATCCTGCTGCTGCTGGCGCACAAGACCTCGCAGGAGCTGATGGAGGCCGAGGGCAAGGAACTGCTGGCCAAGGAAGTCAAGCGCGAGGCGCTGCGCCCGATGGGCTACGAGTACGAGGTGCCCGAGGCCGACGCCGAAGAGGACGACACGCCCAAGAAGAAAAAGAAGAAGAAGGCCGCGCCGGAAGAGGAGTTCCCGATCAAGTCCGTCCAGTTCAGCTCTTTCATCATCCAGTGAGCCAACGCGGGCTGCCATGAACCAGCAGATCCTGTCGCAAGACGAAGTCGATGCCCTGCTCCAGGGCATCACCGGCGAGAGCCAGAAGCTCGAGCAGGAGGAGCACACCGACGGCGGTGTGCGCGTCTACGACATCGCCAGCCAGGAGCGCATCGTCCGCGGCCGCATGCCGACGATGGAGATCATCGGCGAGCGGTTCGCGCGCAACATCCGGATCGGGCTGTTCAACTTCATCCGCAAGAGCCCCGAGGTGGCGATCAACGGCATCAAGGTGCAGAAGTACAGCGCCTTCCTGCGCGAGATCGTGGTGCCCACCAACTTCAACATCGTCTCCGTGCGGCCGCTGCGCGGCTCGGGCCTGATCGTGTGCGACCCGAGCATCGTGTTCTCGGTGATCGACGCGTTGTTCGGCGGCGCCGGCAAGTTCCACACGCGCATCGAGGGCCGCGACTTCAGCGCCACCGAGCAGCGCGTGATCGAGCGCCTGGTGGACGTGATCATCACCGAGTACCGCAATGCCTGGAAGGGCATCTACCCGCTGGAGCTGGACTACCAGCGCTCGGAGATGCAGCCGCAGTTCGCCAACATCGCCACGCCCAGCGAGATCGTGGTGGCCAGCTCCTTCACGCTGGAGATCGGCGAGACCAGCGGCACCATCCACTTCTGCATCCCGTACTCCACGCTGGAGCCCATCCGCGACGTGCTGTATTCGTCCATCCAGGGCGACGCCGTGGAGCCGGACCGCCGCTGGGTGAACCTGCTGAAGCAGCAGATCCAGTCCGCCGAGGTGGACCTGGTGGCCGAGCTGGGCACCGCCCAGGCCACCGTGGAGCAGCTGCTGGCCTTCAAGCCGGGCGACTTCATCGAGCTCGACCTGCTGCCCATGATCCAGGCCAAGGTGGACGGCGTGCCGGTGTTCGACTGCCAGTACGGCACGTCCGACGGCCACTACGCCATCAAGATCGACAAGCTCCTGTCCACCCACGGCCACGGCTGGCTGGGTGACGTGGGCGCGTCCTGAACCGAACCGACGACACGAGGAGCCGCACATGGCTGCTGACCAAGACGACATGGCCGACGCCTGGGCCGCTGCCCTGGCCGAATCGAAGGGCGCCGGCGACGTGGCGAGCGAAGTCGCCGCGCCGGCCGAACAGGTGTCGCCCGCCGCGTTCACCAACTTCTCGCCCACGGGCGCCACCAGCGGGGCCGGCAACGACCTCAACATGATCCTGGACATCCCTGTCCAGCTCACGGTGGAGCTCGGCCGCACCCGCATCCCGATCAAGAACATCCTGCAGCTCGCCCAGGGCTCGGTGGTGGAACTCGAAACCCTGGCCGGCGAGCCCATGGACGTGCTGGTCAACGGCTTCCTCATCGCCCAGGGCGAAGTGGTGGTCGTGAACGACAAGTTCGGCATCCGCCTGACCGACATCGTGACCCCCAGCGAGCGCATGCGCCGCCTGAGCAGGACGTGACGACTCCATGACCCCGTCTTCCCTCACTCCGCTGCTGGCCTTCGTGGCCGTGGTGGCCCTCATTCCGGCGGCCCTGTGGCTGCTGCGCCGTTCCGGCTATGCCGGCGCCGGCCCGCAGGGGCTGATGCGCACCGTGGGCAGCCTGTCGTTGTCGCCGTCCCAGCGCGTGGTCGTGGTCGAGCTCGGCCAGGGTGAATCGGCCCGCTGGCTCGTGCTGGGTGTCACCGGCGAGCGCATCTCGCGCCTGGCCGAAATGGACGCCCAGGCGCAGGCCGAGGTGCCGCTGGCCCTGCGCACGCCGCAGGCCGCCACGGTGGCGCAGCTCATCGCCAAGTGGCGCACGGGCACCCAGGGTGGCCAGCCGCCGGCGGGGGGCCAGCCATGAACCTGCGCGCTTTTGCACGCCGGGTGGGCCCCGGCGTGGGCCTGGTCTTGCTCGGCGCCTTCCTGGCCGCCGGCTGGCCCGCCGACGCCCTGGCGCAGACGGCGCCCGCCGCACCGGCCGGGCCCGGCCCCTCGCTGCCGCTGGTGATCGGCCAGGGCGCGGGTGGCAACAGCTACTCGGTGCCCATCCAGACGCTGCTGTTCTTCACCGCGCTGTCCTTCCTGCCGGCGGTGCTGCTGCTGATGACGGGCTTCACCCGCATCGTCATCGTGCTGAGCCTGCTGCGCCAGGCGCTGGGCACGCAGGCCGCGCCGCCCAACCAGGTGGTGATCGGCCTGTCGCTGTTCCTGACCTTCTTCGTCATGTCGCCCACCATCGACAAGGTCTACCAGCAGGCCTGGGTGCCGTACTCGGCCAACCAGATCGCGTTCGACGAGGCGCTCAAGCGCGGCGAGCTGCCGATGCGCGAGTTCATGCTCAAGCAGACGCGCCAGTCCGATGTGCAGCTGTTCTCCAAGCTCGCCAAGATCGACCCGCAGGTCAAGGGCGAGGACGTGCCCTTCCGGGTGCTGGTGCCGGCCTTCGTCACCAGTGAGCTGAAAACCGCCTTCCAGATCGGCTTCCTCATCTTCGTGCCCTTCCTCATCATCGACATGATCGTGGCCAGCGTGCTGATGAGCCTGGGGATGATGATGCTGTCGCCCGTGCTGGTGGCGCTGCCCTTCAAGCTCATGCTGTTCGTGCTGGCCGACGGCTGGAACCTGCTGCTCGGCTCGCTGGCCGCCAGCTTCGCGACGTAGCACTGACCGAAGACGCTCGCTTCTCCGTTCGGGCTGAGCCTGTCGAAGCCCCTTCAACGCACGCACCATGGATTCCTCCCAAGTCTTCACCTACGGCCAGCAGGGCCTGCTCATGCTGCTCACCGTCTCGGCCCCCATGCTGGTGGTGGTGCTGGTGGTGGGCGTGCTGGTGAGCATCTTCCAGGCCGCCACGCAGATCAACGAGGCCACGCTGAGCTTCGTGCCCAAGCTGCTCGCCGCCGTGGCCGTGTGCGCCGTGGCCGGCCCGTGGATGATGAGCACGCTGGTGGATTACCTGCGCAGCATGCTGCTGGCCATTCCGGCGGCAGCGGGCTGAATGTTCACCCCCGGTCGCTTCGCGCCCACCCCCCGAGGGGGTGCCCAGCCGCCTTGGGGCGGCCCGGCGCCGGCTGGGGCAGCCCCGATCACCGGATGATCTCCGTCACTGAAGCCCAGCTCATGGCGTGGATCACGCCGGTGCTGTGGCCCTTCCTGCGCACGCTGGCGTTGTTCCAGGCCATGCCGGTGCTGGGCCAGCGCCTGGTGCCCATGCGGGTGCGCATTGCGCTGGCCTTCATGGTGGCGGTGTGCGCGGCGCCCTCGCTGCCGCCTGCGCAGGCGGTGCCGCTGGACTCGGCCCAGGCGGTGCTGCTCGTGGTGCAGCAACTGCTCATCGGCCTGTCGCTCGGTTTTGCCGTGCGCATCGTCTTTGCCGCGGTGGAGTTCGCGGGCGAGATCGCCGGCCTGCAGATGGGCATGAACTTCGCGGGCTTCTTCGACCCGCTCCTGGCCACCCAGAGCACGGCCGTCAGCCGCTTCTTCGCCACCCTGGTGGCGTTTCTCTTCATCGTGCTCAACGGCCACCTCACGGTCATCGCCGTGGTGGTGCAGAGCCTGCATGCCTTCCCGGTGGGCCCCGAGCCCTTCGCGTTCCTGGCGCAGACGCTGCCGCATCAATGGGGCGCGGAGATCTTCACCCTCGGCCTGTGGATCGCCCTGCCGCTGATCGCGATCATGCTGTTCGTGAACCTGCTGCTGGGCGTCATCTCGCGCGTGGCGCCGCAGACCCACATCTTCGCCATCGGCTTTCCCATCACCATGGGCATCGGCCTGGCGAGCCTGATGTTCATCCTGCCGCTGATGGAAACGCCTTTCATGGCGCTGCTCGAGCGCATGTTGGCGCGCTTCCAGTAGCCGCCCCGGCGGCTCACGGCAGCCTTCGGCACGCGGCGCCTGCAGCAGGGCGTCGAGTCGTCACGCGGTACTTCACCGTGAAGGGCGCGGTGCCGGGCGCGAAGGGAAGTGCGGCCCGCCAGCCCACGCCGGGCGGGCGCCCCCCCCCCGCGCATCAGGGCTGCACCGGTGCCAGCACCACGATCGTGGGGCCCTGCGTGCGGACGTGGGTGTCCACGAGGATGTGGCCGGCGTCCGTGATGTGCAGCGCCTCGGCGCGGCCGCCCTGGGTGAGCAGCCCGCCGCGCACCTGCGTGCTCAGGTCGACCAGCTCCCACTGGCCGTTCACCTCGTGCCACAGGATGGCTCGCGACTCCTTCACGTCGTCGGCGCACACGCCCACCACCTGCCGCTCGCGGTTCATGCCATTGGCCCAGCAGGAGAAGTTGGGCAGGTGGGCCGGACGGGGCAGCAGCTCCAGGCCGCGCGCCAGCGACCACAGCGCGGCGTGCTTGTCCCGCGCGTTGGCCATGGCGAACCCCACGGCCGTGCCCTCGTCGGTGAGGGCCGCCACGTCGCCCAGCGCGAACCGGTGCTGCGTGCCATCGGCCTGCTGGATGAACGCGTAGTGCTCCTTGAGGGTGTTCACCAGGCCGGCGATGTCGCCGTGGTTGTTGATGCGCAGCACTTCGGGCGGCAGGTCGAGCAGCTCGACGCTGCCATCCGCGTTCCAGCGCACCGCCTGCACGGGCGGCAGGTACACCTCGTCGAACAGCTGGCCGATGGCCACCCCGGCGTCATTGACGGCGACCGCGTGCGACGACTGCACGGCGGTGCCCGGGTGCGGCAGCGCCATGCGACGGCCGTTGGGGCGCATGGCCAGCGCGCGTTCCACGCCGCGGCGGCCACCGGCGTCCACCGTGCCGTGGCCCACGGCCAGGCCCTGGCGGTTCACGGCCACCAGCTGCACGTCGCCGTCGCCGCCGCTCGGGAAATCGGTGACCTGCTCGAGGCGGCCCCGCGCTGGCGACCAGCGGTAGCCCACGATGGTGCTGTAGTCGGCCGAGTACGCCATGCCCACCACCTGGTCGCGCTCGTTCATGGCATGGGCCGACGGCAGCCAGGCCGGGTCGTTCAGCTGGTGCAGCACGCGGTATCGCGGGCCGGTGTCGGCGGCCTGGGCCGGCGCGGCGCCGAGCAGGGCGGCCGCCAGGGCGGTCAGGAGGGCCAGGGCAGGCGAGGCAGGCATGGGCATGGGGTGTCCTGGAAGCAAGGATCCGCGCACTCTAGGCGCGGCAGGGGTCGCGGCCCCTTGCGCGTTTGGGGGTTGACCGGTGCGGCGAGAATCGCCGCGTCGTCATTGCCTGGAGCCGCACATGGCCTGGTGGATCCTCCTCGTGGCTGGCCTGCTGGAAGTGGGCTGGGCCATCGGCCTGAAGTACACCGAGGGCTTCACCCGCCTGGTGCCCAGTGCGCTCACCCTCGCGGCCATGGCCGGCAGCCTGGGCCTGCTGGGGCTGGCGATGAAGACCCTGCCGGTGGGCACGTCCTACGCCGTGTGGGTGGGCGTGGGGGCGGTGGGCACCGCGATCCTCGGCATCGTGCTGTTCCACGAGCCGGCCAGCGCGGGCCGGCTGGTGAGCCTGGGCCTCATCGTGGCCGGCATCGTGGGGCTCAAACTGGCCAGCCCGGCCTGAACGAAGGAGGCGCCATGGAACCGATCGAGACACGCTCCGACATCCGGCACCGGTGGATCCCGGCGACGCCCGAGGCGGTGTACGCCGCCTGCGCCGACCCTGCCCGCATCGCGCACTGGTGGGGCCCGGCGGGCTTCACCAACACCATCCACACCTTCGACTTCCGGCCCGGCGGCGAGTGGAAGCTCACCATGCATGGGCCGGACGGCAAGGACTTCCCGAACGAGAGCCGCTTCACCCGCCTGGAGGCGGCCCGCGTGTTCGAGATCGAGCACCTGAACGGCCACCACTTCGTGCTCACGCTCACGTTCACGCCGGTGGACGGCGGCACGCGGGTGGACTGGCGGCAGGCCTTCGACACGGCGGCGCACTACCAGGGCCTCGCCACGTTCGTGGCCCAGGCCAACGAGCAGAACCTGGACCGGCTGCAGGAGGAGGTGGCACGCATCGGCGCGCCGGCCCCGGTGCGCACGCCGGCCGAGGTGGTGCGCGAGTTCTGGCGCCTGATGGCCACCAACGATTTCGCCGCCGTGCAGGCGGTGCTGGCGCCCGGCTTCGTGCTGGAGTGGCCGCAGAGCCGCGAGCGCATCCGGGGCCCGGAGCGCTTCGTGCGGATGAATGCCGAGTACCCGGCCCATGGCCGCTGGGTGTTCACGCACCACCGCCTGGTGGGCGGCGAGTCGGCCGGCGATGGCGAGGTGGTCACCGACGTGTCGGTGACCGATGGCGTGCAGTCGGGCCGCGCGATCTCGTTTTTCACCGTGCAGGGCGGCCGCATCGTGCGGCTGGTGGAGTTCTGGCCCGAGCCCTACGAGCCGTCGCCGGCGCGCGCGCACCTGGTCGAGCGCATGGCATGACGGAGCCCGCCTTCACCCCGGTCGCGCCCAGGGAGCTGGTGTTCGAGACGCCACGGCTGGGCGCCCGCGGGCTCGTGCCCGGCGACGTGGAGGCGCTGCTGCAGGTGTACGGCGACGCCGACGCCATGCGCTGGGTGGGCGACGGCCAGCCGCTGGACCGCGCCGACTGCGAGCGCTGGGTGGGCGTGACGCAGCGCAACTACGCCACCCGCGGCTACGGCATGTTCGCGCTGACCGACCGGCGCGGCGGCGCGGTGCTCGGCTTCTGCGGCCTGGTGCACCCGGGGGGCCAGGCCGAGCCGGAACTCAAGTACGCGCTCGACCGCGCGGCCTGGGGCCAGGGCCTGGCCACCGAAGCCGCCGCCGCGATGCTGCGCGCGGGGCATCAGCGCTTCGGGCTGACGCACATCATCGCCACCGTGGCCCCGGCGCATGTGGCTTCGCAGCGCGTGCTGCTGAAGGCGGGCATGCGATTCGGCGCCTTCCGCCCCGGCGAGGGCAGCGACGCGGCCCAGTGCTTCGACTGGTGGCCCGACGGATCGGCGCCCGGGTCGGTCCGGGGCCGCCCGGTGGGCCCGCCCACCGCCTGCGCCGTGGAACCGGCCGATCCCTCGTGCGACGAGGCGCAGGCCTTGCTGGCTGCGCTGTCGGCCACGCTGCAGCGGATCACCGGCAGCCCGGGCACGGCCTCGTTCGACGTGGCGGACGTGGCGCAGCCGGGCGCGGCCTTCGTGCTGGCGCGCACGGCCGACGGCGGGGCGGTGGGTTGCGGCGCGTTGCGGCCGCTGCAGCCCGGCGTGGCCGAGCTCAAGCGCATGTACGCGGCGCCCTGCACGCAGGGCGTGGGTGCGCAGGTGCTGGCCGCGCTGGAGGGCGAGGCCGCTCGGCTGGGCCACCGCGAGCTGTGGCTGGAGACGCGCCGGGTCAATGCGCGCGCGGTGGCGTTCTACCTGCGGCACGGCTACGCTGTGATCCCCAACTACGGCCGCTACGCGGGCCGCGCCGAGGCGGTGTGCTTCGGCAAGCGGCTGCCCGGCTGACCGCGACGAAGGCTGCCCATGCGCCACGACGACACGCCCGATCCGTACCCCGGCGACATGGAGATCCTGGAGCGGGACCTCACCCCCACCGAGGCGCACCTGCTCGTCGGCTGCCTGCGCACGGCCGGCATCGCCGCCGACGCGGGCGACACGCACCTGGTGCAGGCACACTCGCTCATCGCCGTGGCCGTGGGCGGCGCCAAGGTGCGCGTGCCGCGCGAGCACCTGGCCGAGGCGCGCGAGGTGCTGGCGGCCTTCCGGCGCGGCGACTTCGCGCTCGACGACGACTTCGACGTGGGTTCAGCCCCGGGCTGAGCCGGCGCCGCGGGCGACGCGGCCGCACAGATAGGTCCACACGAAGCTGGCCGCCGCATAGGCGGTGAGCTCGGCGTGGTCGTAGGGGGGCGACACCTCCACGCAGTCCATGCCCACGAAGGGCAGGTCGGCCAGCTCCTCCAGCACGGTCATCACCTGCGCGGTGCTCATGCCGGCGGGCTCGGGCGTGCCGGTGCCCGGGGCGAACGCCGGGTCCAGGCAGTCGATGTCCAGGCTGAGGTAGACCGGCGGCTGGCCGGCGGCCTGCAGGCGCTGGCGGATCTGGCCCAGCACGGGCGCCAGCTGCGCGGGGCTGTCCAGACCCCGGAGGTCGCGCGCGGTGAAGACCAGGCCGCCCTGGTCGCGCACGTACTCCCGCGCGGCGCGCTCGCCGGCCGAGCGGATGCCCAGCTGGGTGAAGCAGCTGCGCTCCACCAGGCCCTCCTGGATCGCCTCGTAGACCCAGGTGCCGTGGCCGCTCGGCTCGCCGAAGTGGTCCTCCCAGGTGTCGCAGTGCGCATCGAAGTGGATGACCGCCACGGGCCGGCCCTGCTGCGCCCGCAGCGCGCGCAGGATGGGCAGGGTGACCGAGTGGTCGCCGCCCAGCCAGACCATGTGGCGCTGCGCCAGCAGGGCGGGCAACTGGGCGGCGAAGGCGGCACGCATGGGCTCCAGGCCCGTGTTCGGCAGGGCCAGGTCGCCCAGGTCCGCCAGCGCGTCCACCGGGCTGCAGTCGAAGTGCGGGTGGATGCCGTCGCACAGCATGTGGCTGGCCTGGCGGATGGCGCGCGGCGCCAGGCGCGCGCCGGGCCGGTTGGTGGTGGAGCCGTCCCAGCACAGGCCGGCCAGCCCGAACGGCCGTGCCGGGGCGGCGGCGGCGGTCGGGCACTTCAGGAAGCTGGCCTGGTCGAGGAAGGCGAAGCCGTGGGCAGGGGACAGGTCGGTCACGGTGGCGGGCGGGTGAGAATGCGACGCTGACCAGCTTAAGCGGCCGCACGGTCCGAAGGAATGGCCAAGCCGTCACGTTCACTTGCCTGTCGATCCAGCGTCGCCGAGCCCGAGCTGCGCCTGCTGCGCACCTTCGCGGCGGTGGTGGCCGCGGGCGGCTTCTCGTCCGCCGCGGCCGAGCTGGAGGTGGACCTGTCCACCGTGAGCAAGCAGTTCCGCGAGCTGGAGCAGTGGCTCGGCGTCACGCTCGCGCGCCGCGGCCGGGGTGGCTTCCGCCTCACGGCCGAGGGCGAGCGCCTGCACGCGCTGACGCGCCAGTTCTTCGGCGGCATGCACGCGTTCACGCAGGACCTGGCGGCCCTGGCCGGCGGCCAGCGCCCGATGCTGCGGCTGGGCGTGGTGGACGCGCTGCTCACCGCCGGGCCGGTCGCGCAGGGCCGCCACCTGCCGGACGCGTTGCGCCGCTGCGCGGAGGCGCTGCCCGGCCTGCAGCTGCAGTTGCGTGCGCTGCGCCCGCAGGACATCGAGCGCGAGCTGCTGGCCGGCACGCTGGACGCGGGCATCACCGCCGCCCGGCCGCCGGCCCGTGGGCTGGAGCAGCACCGCCTGTACAGCGAACCGAGCAGCCTGTACGTGGCACCCGGCCATCCGTGGCACGCGGAGCCCGCGCGTGTTCGCACCGCGGAGGAGCTGGCGGCCCTGCAACTGGTGGTGGACCCCTACCTGGACGGCGTGCCGCCCACCGACCTGGCCACCGCCCTGGCCCGCGGCGGCCACGCGCGGGCCGACAGCATCGAGGCCGGCGCCTTGCTGGTGGCCTCCGGGCGCTACGCGGGCTTCCTGCCGGACCACCTGGTGCAGGGCACGGCCGCATTGGCGGGCTGGCGCGCCGTGCAGACCGAGCGGTTCTCGTACGCCCAGGACATCGTGCTCACCTGCCGCGCGGGCAAGGCCGAGCCGGCCGTGCGGCAGCTGCTGCGCGCGTTGGCGGGGTGAGCGGCGGGCATCCTGCCGGGGCGCACTCCGCGCGAGATGGCCTGGTGCGACGCAACTACCTGTCCATGGGCTCAGCGGCAAGGGACGGCTCGGCGTCGCCCGCGGGACCCTCGCGTGCAGGCACCGGCGGTGGCGTGGAGCCCTGCCTGGTTCTGTCCGCGGCCTGCTTCTTCGCCCGGTCGTGGTGCCACTTGATGGCGAAGAACATGCCGGTACCGAACACGGCCACCTTGAAGGTGACCAAGCCTATGGGGATCCATTCCATCATTCTGGGTGTCTGCCTTGTGGCGAGTGGCGATCATCCGGCGCGGCGCACACGCGGTTTCGTGCTGCTACCCAGCCAGGGCGCGCCACGCCTCAACCAACGCGCTGGCTGCCAGCAGCGTGGGCGCCAGTGCGGCGAACAGCCGCACGATCCGGTCGAACACCGGGCCGGCTTCGGACGGGCGCAGGTAGCCGCGGACCAGCAGCCGTCCCTTGATGGCGCACAGCGCGGCGACGCCCAGCGCGGCGGCCAGGCGCCATCCGGGATGTGAGCCATGCGCGGTCATCAGCGCGCTGAACAGCGTCAGCGCGACCAGCGCCACCCAAGTGAGGGTGGCGGGGTCCAGACGCGCTGCCGGCGCGGTGGGAGAAGAATCAGGCGTACGCATAGAACAGGCCGAACAGCATGAGCCAGACGAGATCGGTCGCATGCCAGTAGATGGCGAGGGACTGCAGCCCGCGGTGGTCGACGGCGCTGTATCCGCCGGTGGCCAGGCGTGCAGTGCACCAGGCCATTCCGAGCAGGCCCCAGCTCGCGTGGACGAAGTGGTTGATCGTCAGGTACCAGTAGACGATGACGAAGATCCCCGCGCTGGCGTTCAGCCCGTGGGCGAGGTTCCAGCGCCACTCGAGGAACTTCATCCCCGGGTACAGCAGGCCTACCGTCAGGGCCGCCAGCATCCAGCGCAACGCACTGCGCCGCCTGTGGGTATCCAGAGCCGCCAGCGCACGCGTGAGCAGCCAGCCGCTGGTCACCATCGATAGCGTGACCAGCACCCCGCCCGTCGTCCAGAGCTTGTGGGCGCCCGCCTGGAACTCCTGCGGGTGGTGCCAGCGGGCACTGAAGTAGACGGCGAAGAAGACCGCGAACTCGACGAACTCCAGGCAGATGGCTACCCACATGGCCCGGTGCCCAGGGATCCGGTCGAGCCTCTGGTCGACCGAGGCGTCCGGCTCGTGGACGGGGGCCGGCGGCGTGCAGCTGTCCAGCGGGAAGGCGGTGCTCGGTGTCACGGACATGATGGTGCGTGTTTCTTCGGCAAACGCCAGGCGCAGCGCAGCACGATCTTGACCGGATCAGCACGGGTTCGCACTCAGCGGGACGAGCGCAGCGCTTCGCTGGCCAGTTCGCCGAGCCGCCGCAGCGCCTGGTCGAGGCGGACATCGCCCGGATGACCGGTGTTCAAGCGCAGGTGATGGTGGAAGCGCCGGTCGGCGGAGAACAGCGCGCCGGGCGCTGTGCTGATGCCCTCGGCGAGCGCACGTCGGTGCAGCGCCAGGCTGTCGATGTCCGGTGGCAGTTCCAGCCAGAGGAAGTAGCCCCCGGAGGGGTCGGACACCCGGGTGCCCGCCGGGAAGAAGCGCAGCACCTGACGGCGGACGCGCTGCTGCTGGGTCGCCAGCGCTTCGCGCAGGCGGCGCAGGTGCCTGTCGTATCCGCCTTGTGCCAGGTATTCGGCCAGTGCACGCTGCGACGGCAACGACGTGGCCAGGCTGCTCATCGCCTTCAGCCGCTGCACGGCACCGGCGTAGCGCCCCGCCGCGGCCCAGCCGACGCGGTAGCCCGGCGCCAGGCATTTCGAGAATGAACTGCAGTGCAGGACCCACCCCGCGTCGTCGTACGTCTTCGCCGGTGGCGGCCGACGGCCTCCGGCGTACAGCTCCGCATAGACGTCGTCCTCGATCAGCGGGATGCCATGGCGCGCCAGCAGCGCCACGAGTTGCCGTTTGCGTGCGGCCGGCATCAACGCGCCCAGCGGGTTCTGGAATGTCGTCATGAACCAGCAGGCGGCCACCCGCTCTCGACGCAGCAAGGCCTCCAGGGCGGCGAGGTCGACGCCGTCCTGGGGGTCGGTGGTGACTTCGAGCGCGCGCAGGTTCAGCCGCTCCAAGGCCTGCAGCGCCGCGTAGAAGGTCGGTGACTCGACGACGACCACGTCCCCGGGGCGCGTGACCGCCTGAAGGCACAGGTTCAGGGCCTCCATGGCGCCGTTGCAGACCACCAGTTCGTCAGGCCCGATGGCAACGCCGTGCTGGGCGTAGCGCTGCCGAAGCGCGTCCCGCAGCGCGGTGTCGCCGGCCGTCAGCGCGCCGACGATGCTCTGCGAGTCAAGGCGCCGCATCGCGCGTGCGCCACATCGCGACAATGCGTCGAACGGAAAGAGGCTCGCCGCCGGAAATGCCGAGCCGAGCGGCACCACTTCGGCGTCGCGGGTGGATTGCAGCAGCTCGAAGATCAGCTCGCCGCTGGTGACTGCTTGGGCGCCGGGCTGAGGCTCGGCCGCCAGCGGCGCAGTCGGCGCCGCGTGGGCCGTGGCCGCCACATAGAAGCCAGAACGTGCACGCGCGTGCACCAGCCCGCGTGCCTCGAGCGCGGCGTAGGCCTGAAACACCGTGGCCGGGCTGACGCCCCGCGCCTGGCACAGCTGGCGCACCGATGGCAGCCGCTCCCCGGGGGAGTGCACGCCTCGACCAATGTCTTCGGCCAGCTCGGCTGCCAGGCGCTCATAGAGCGTCGTTCGTGCATCCCAGCCTTCTTCGTTCGCTTGGCCCATCTGATCTGGTCGATTTCCTGGAGCGCTGAACCTTACGCAGCAGAGCGCATTGTCGAACCATTGCCGCATGGGCAGAAAAACTGTGAGCGAATCGACAGCGGCCATCGGCTCCGATCACGTCCGTGGCGGCCGGATACTCGTCATCGAGCCCTGGACAAAGATCCACGCGCGGGAGGTGCACGGCCGCCACGCGAACTGGCGCTGGGCCCTGGTGTGGATCACCCAGCTGGTGTTCTACGGCTTGCCCTGGCTGGCCTGGGACGGCCGGCCGGCGCTCTTGATCGACCTGGAAGCGCGACGCTTCTTCCTCTTCGGTGCGGTGCTGATGCCGCACGACCTGATCTGGCTCACCACGCTGTTGGTGCTCTGCGCCCTGCTGCTGTTCCTGGCGACGGCGCTCGCCGGCCGCATCTGGTGCGGGTTTGCATGCCCCCAGACCGTCTACACGGCGATCTACAGCTGGATCGAAGCGCGTTTCGAAGGCGACCGGCTGGCTCGCCAGCGACTGGACGCATCGCCGTGGTCGGTGGACAAGCTCAAGCGCCGTGGCGCCAAGCACCTGGCCTGGTGCGCCGTGGGTGTGTGGACGGGCATCACCTTGGTGGGCTACTTCACGCCGATGCCGCAGCTGCTTCATGAAGTGGCCACGATGAGCCTGGGGCCGTGGGAGGCGTTCTGGATCCTCTTCTACGCTCTGGCGACCTATGGGAACGCCGGCTTCCTGCGCGAGAAGGTCTGCCAGCACATGTGTCCCTACGGACGATTCCAAGGTTCGATGCTCGATCCGCGCACGCTGAACGTCAGTTACGACGCACGTCGAGGCGAGCCGCGCGGCGGGCGCTCACGCTCGGCGGACGCGAAGGCGCTGGGCCTGGGGTCGTGCGTCGACTGCACGGTGTGCGTGCAGGTGTGTCCGATGGGCATCGATATCCGGAACGGATTGCAGGCGGCGTGCATCAATTGCGGGCTGTGCATCGACGCGTGCGATCGCGTGATGGACAAGCTGGGACAGGCGCGCGGCCTGATCCGGTTCGCGTCGGAGCAGGAGCTGGGGCAGCTGTCCCGCGGTGGCGTTCCGCTGCCTCCCTTGTGGCTTCAACTGCTGAGGCAGTTCCGTCGACCGCGCGTCGGCGTCTACTCGGCCTTGCTGCTGATCACCATCGGGCTGCTCGTCGGCGGCCTGGCGTCCCGTCCCACGCTGCGCCTGGATGCGATGCGTGACCGCAGTCTGCTCGCGCGGCTGACAGCGGACGGAGAGGTCGAGAACGTCTATCGGCTGCTCGTGGCCAACGCCAGCGGACGCGAGCGGGAGGTGACGCTCAGCGTCGAGGCTGGCATCGGTGCGGCGATCGATGGATTGACGCTCCATGGTCCGCAGGTGCTTCGTCTGCGGGCCGGGGAAGCGCGGCCAGTGGTCATCAGCCTGCGTGCGCCCGAGTCGAGCTGGGCGTCGCTCGGTGGCAAGGTGTTGCCCGTGCGCATCGTCGCGATGGAAGCCGCATCACGGGGCCGCTCGGCAGAGACCACGGCGGCCAACAGTACCTTCTTTGTGCCGCGCTGAGGCAGCGCCGGCGCGATCCACACAGCCTCGACGGGCCGCCGCTCATCCGGGCAGCAGGAGATCTCGGCTGCGGCCATACTGCCGCCCCATGGGCATCGAGATCGAACGCAAGTTCCTGGTCACCGGCACGGGCTGGCGCAGCGCGCCGGGCGAGCGTCTGGTCCAGGGCTACCTCAGCCGCGACCCGGCACGCACGGTGCGGGTACGCATCGCCGGCAAGGCGGCCTTCCTCACCATCAAGGGCACCACGCAGGGCGCCACGCGCGCGGAGTTCGAGTTCCCGCTGCCGCTGGCCGACGCCGAGGCGCTGCTGGCGATGTGCCCCGGCCCGTGCATCGACAAGATCCGCCGCCGCGTCGCGCACGCCGGCGCCACCTGGGAGGTGGACGAGTTCCTGGGCGACAACGCCGGGCTGGTGGTGGCCGAGATCGAGCTGCCCGCCGAGGATGCCCCGTTCGAGCGGCCCGACTGGTTGGGCGAGGAGGTGACGCACGACCCGCGCTACTTCAACGCCCAGCTGGCGCGCCACCCCTTCGGGCAGTGGGGCGCCGCTCCGCTCTGAGCCACTTCGCGGCGCCGCCCTGGGCCGTCTCCCCCCCAGTTCAGTGGCCCCCGGCGCGGCGCGGGCTTGCGCCATCTCAATGGGCGGCCCCGGGTGCTGGCCAGACTGGCCGCGCGGCCTGGGGTGCAGGCTCGGTCGCCCCTGCCATCGCCTGCACGGGAGGACGGGTCATGACCCTTCGTTTCCGCACATTCCTCGTCTGCGCCACGGCGGCCGCCTGCGGCGCCGCCGCTCAGGCGGAAGAGGTGTCCCGGTGGAACGCGTCGCCGGAGCCCACCGCGCTGTACGGCCACTGCGGCAACGCCTCGTCCATGGGCAGCAAAATCGCCACCTTGCGCTACGTGGGTGAGTCGGTGGAGGGCGTGCTGGCGATCAAGGTGCTGAGCTGCACCCATTTCACCGGGGGCGGCTTCGTCAAGCAGGCGTGCCCGGCCGGCAGCCCCTACGACTTCTGCTACGGCGCGGGCAACGATGGGCAAGGCAACGCCGTGAAGCTGGGCGTGCTCAAGGCGGGGCCCCGCACCGACCCCAACGCGCCGTACGACGGCTGCCCGCCGGGGGCCGACCCGCAGCCCAAGGTGAGCCTGGTGCGCGCGGCCGGGCTGGACCCACGCACGCTGATCGGCATCGTCACCCTGGGCTGCACCCCCGCCACTCCGGCGCGCGCGCGGCCGTCGGCCGCGCAGGAGGTGCCCTGCCCGCCGGGCCGCCTGCCCTTCAGCCAGTGCATCGGCACGCCCGACGACGGCCACGGCAATGCGGTCACGCTGGGTCTGCTGCGCTACCGTGGCACGGGCGATCCCGACGGGCTCTACGGGGAATGCGACCAGGGCATCCAACCGGGCTTCGCGTCCAAGCGGTCGGTGCTGGCGCTGGTGGGGCGCTCCACCGCCAACGTGCGCGCCATCGACCTGTTGTCCTGCGCCGTGCCCTGGGGCTTCGGCGGCGGCTTCCCGGCCGGCCTGCACACCGGCAGCTGCACGGGGCTGGTCTGGATGGACCCGGCGCTCGCGCCCCGCTACGACTACTGCATCTGGGGCACCGATGCGCGCAACAACGGCGTCGTCATGGGTGTGAGCGCGCCCTGAGGCCGGGCGCGCCCGCCGCGCTCACATGCCGGTGGCCGACAGCAGCTTGGCGGCCACCTGCTCCTGACGCTCGGAGGTGGTGATGAGCTTCATCTGGTGCTCGAACTGCCGGGCCGCGGTGATCATGCCGATCATCGTTTCCACCGGGCTCACGTTGGAGCCTTCGAGTGCACCGTCCTGCAGGCGCGCGGCGGCGTCGGCCGCCAGGTCGCCGTCGGCGGCGCGGAACAGGCCGTCGGTGCCGCGGGTCAGCTGGGCGTCGCTCTCGGGCGTCACCAGCTTCAGCCGGCCGATGGGCTGGGGCCGCTCGCCGGGCAGCGCGGCGCTCACCGTGCCGTCGCCCGCGATCTGCACCGCCGCATTGGCCGGCACCGTGATGGGCCCGCCGTCGCCCACCACGGGCAGGCCGTTGCGGGTGACCAGCAGGCCTTCCGCGTTCACGTCCAGCGCGCCGTTGCGCGTGTAGGCCTCGGTGCCGTCCAGGCCCTGCACGGCCAGCCATGAGCGGCCCTTCAGGGCCACGTCGAGGTTGCGCCCGGTGGGCACCATGTGGCCCGCATCGGGGTTGTAGCCGACGGTGGTCTCCAGCGCGTACACGCGGGTGGACGCGCCATCGCCGCGCACCGGCACCGCGCGGTGCGCCGCGAGCTCCTCGCGGAACCCGGTGGTGTTGGCGTTGGCCAGGTTGTGCGAGAGCACTTCCTGGCGCTCCATGGCCGCCTTCGCGCCGGACATGGACAGGTAGATCATGCGGTCCATGGGGGGCTCTCCGCGTCAGCTGGTCAAGCCGCCGTCAGCGCAGGTTCACCAGGGTCTGCAGCACCTGGTCCATCGTCTTGATGGTCTGGGCGTTGGCCTGGTAGTTGCGCTGGGCGGTGATCATGTTCACCAGCTCGCCGGTGAGGTCCACGTTGGATTCCTCCAGCGAGCCGGCCTGCAGGGCACCGAAGGCGCCGGTGCCGGGGTAGTCGATCGTGGGGCCGCCCGACTCGGCGCTCTGGAACCAGCGATTGCCACCGCCGGGCTGCAGGCCCTGCGGGTTGCGGAAGCTGGCCAGCTGCACGCGGCCGGCGTCGCGGGTGTCGCCGTTGGTGTAGCGCGCCACCAGCGTGCCGTCGTCGCTGATGCTGATGCCCGCCAGCGCACCCGGCGCATTGCCGTTCTGGTCGATGTTGGTGGTGGCGAAGTCGTCGTTGTACTGGGTGCTGCCTTCGAAGTTCCAGTCGGTGATGGCGATGGCCAGGGTGTCGCGGTCGGCGTTGGCCGGGATGTTCAGCGCCGTCTGGCTGGCGGTGAAGGTGCTGCCGTCCTCGGCAAAGCTCAGGCGGTTGGAGGGGGTGGGGTTGCCGTCGGCGTCGGTGGCCACCGGTTCGCCATTGGCCACCACGTACACGTCCCAGGTGTCGGCCGGTGTCTCGATCTTGCGGAAGTAGTACTGCACGTTCACCGGGGCGCCCGCCGCGTCGTACACCGTCATCACCGTGGCGTTGTTGTAGCTCTCGGGGTTGTTCGCCGCGAAGGGCACGGTGCTGGGGACGGCGTCGGCGCCCTTGTTGAGGTTGAGCTCGAGCGTGGCCTGGGTGGTGGTGGTGGGCGAGATGCCGGCGGTGGGCAGCTGCAGTGCCACCGGCTGGCCGGGGATGATGGTGCCCGAGGGGCTGGCCATGTTGCCCAGCAGCTTGTCGCCACCGGCGTTCACGATGTAGCCGTTGCGGTCGACCTTGAACTGGCCGTTGCGCGAGAACGAGGTGGCGCCGTCGGCCCCCTGCATCATGAAGAAGCCGCTGCCGTTGATGGCCACGTCCATGGGGTTCTCGGTGGCGGTGATGTTGCCCTGGGTGAACTGCTGCGACACCGAGGCGATGTTCACGCCCATGCCGATGGTGTTGCCGCCCGCGCCGTTGAGCGCCGCGGCGTACATGTCGGCGAACTCCGCCCGCGCGCTCTTGGCACCGAAGGTGTTGGCGTTGGCGATGTTGTTGCCGATCACTTCCAGGCTCTTGGAGGTGGCGTTCAGGCCGGACAGGCCTTGTTGGAAGCTCATGGGGTGCTCCTGCGCGGGGGGGAATGGGGTGGGGGAGGGCAGTGGGTCGCGGGCGGTGTCAGAGCACGGCCCAGACGGCGTCGTAGGACACGCGCTCGCCGCCCACCAGCTCGAGCGCGAGCGTGCCGCCGAAGTTGCTGACCGCCTGCACGCGCTCGTGGGCGAGGGTCATCACGTCGACCTCCGCCTCGCCGCGGGTGGCGGTGACCTCGAAGGTCAGCTCGCTGTCCCGGTAGGCCTCGGGCACCTCGAAGTCGAAGTCGTGGCGGCCGGCCTCCAGGTCTTCCAGCTCGATCGTGCCCACAGTGTTGCCGGCGGCATCCTTGATCGTCACGGTCACGTCGTCGGCCGGGCCGGCCAGCTCGAAGCCGCCGTCGCCCTGGCCGTCGGTCTGGCGCAGCGTGTCGCCTTCGATGGCCACGTCGCGTCCGATGAGCGCGGCGCTCTGCAGCGCCTGCAGCTGCACGAACTGGCCGTTCAGCCCGGCCACCGTGGTGTTGAGCGACTCGATGCCCGAGACGGTGCTGATCTGCGCCATCTGCGAGGTGACCTGCGCGTTGTCCAGCGGATTCAGCGGGTCCTGGTTCTGCATCTGGGCGACCAGCAGCTTCATGAAGCGGTCGGTCTGCTCCTGGGCGCTGGACGCGCTGGAGGCCACGGTGTTGGCGGCACTGCTGCTGCCGGACAAGGGGTTGACGCTCATGGCGTGCCGTCGCTTTCTGTGCCGGTGGACAAAGCCGCGCTCACGCGCCCTGGCCCATCTGCAGCGTCTTCTGCAGCATGGACTTGGCGGTGTTCATGACCTCGATGTTGTTCTGGTACGAGCGCGAGGCGGAGATCATGTTGACCATCTCCTCCACCGCGTTCACGTTGCTGAAGGTGACGTAGCCCTCGGCGTCGGCGGCGGGGTGCGCGGGCATGTGCACCTTGCGGCCGGGCACGTCGCTCTCGGTGATGGTCGACACCTTCACCCCGGCGCTGGCGCCTTCCACGCTGGCGTCGGCCGGCCCGGGCGTGCCGGCGGTGGCGCCCATCAGCACGGTCTGGAACACCACCTGGCGCGCCTTGTAGGCCTGGCCGTCGGGGCCGGCCACGCTGTCGGCGTTGGCCAGGTTGGAGGCCACCACGTTCAGGCGCTGGCTCTGGGCCGAGACGGCACTGCCGGAAATGTCGAACACACGGAACATGCTCATGTCATGGCTCCTTCAGGTCAGCGGGGCGTCAACCCTGCGTGTGGCTCTTCATCGCGTCCAGCGTGGTCTTCACGCTGCCGTTGATGAAGCGCAGGGTGGCCTCGTACTTCACCGCGTTCTCTGCGAAGCTCGCGCGCTCGCGGTCCATGTCCACGGTGTTGCCGTCCAGGTTGGTCTGGCTGGGGGCGGCGAAGCGCATGGCGGTGGCCGTGGGGTCGTTGCTGCCGCCGGCACCCATGTGGCCAGGGCGCGGGGTGTCCAGGCGGGCGGTGCTGGCTTGCGTGCCGGTGGCGGCGCGCAGGGCGGCGGAGAAATCCATCTCCCTGGCCACGTAGCCCGGCGTGTCGGCGTTGGCGATGTTGCTGGCGATGATGCGCTGGCGTTCCGAGCGCAGCGTCAAGGCCTGGGCGTGGAAGTCCAGCGAGCGGGTCAGGCGGTTGACGTTCATGGCAGATATCCCTTCAGCGCCGGCCTGGGGTGGCCGATATCGGGCCCATGGCAAGCGCGTTGGGGCGATTGTGGGAATCGGGCCTGCGCGCCAAAGCGCCGAATAGCCGGGTGCGGGGGCTGCATTTCCCGTCTTGGCGCGCCGGGGCGCTGCCTACAGTGGCGGCCATGACCTCCGGCCTGCCCCTCTGCTTGCCCCCGCTGTATGCCAGCTTGCGTGCCACCGTGCTCGCGGCCGGCCTGCTGGGCGCCGGGCTGGCCGGGGCCCAGACAACGGCCCCGAGCGGCAGCCCGGCGGCCGCCGACCCCTTTGCCGCCGTGAGCGAGCAGGTGCGCCAGCTCGCCACCGACGGCGCCGGCCGCGCCGGCCTGGCCACCGCCCGCGTGGAGGTGGAAGTGGGCCAGCTCGACCCGCGCCTGCGCCTGGCCCCCTGCCAGCGCATCGAACCCTATCTGCCGCCCGGCGTGCCCGCCTGGGGCCGCACCCGTGTGGGCCTGCGCTGCGTGCAGGGCCCCAAGCGCTGGAACGTGAGCCTGCCCGTCACGGTGCATGTCTGGGCCCGCACCCCCGTGGCCCGCGCCGCGCTGCCCGCCGGCACCACGCTGGGCGCCGAGCACCTGGAGCTGGCCGAGGTGGACTGGGCCACCGGCTCGGGCGTGCCCGTGGCCGACGCCGAGCGCCTGGCCGGCCGCGTGCTGGCCCGGCCGCTGGCCGCGGGCAGCCCGGTGCGGCCCAATGACCTGAAAGCCCGTCAGTGGTTCGCCGCCGGCGAGACCGTGCGCGTGGTGGCCGGCGGCCCCGGCTGGCAGGTGGTGAGCGAGGCCGAGGCCCTGTCGCCCGGCATCGAGGGCCAGACGGTGCGCCTGCGGGCCGCGTCCGGCCGCCTGCTGCAGGGCCGGGCCGTGGCCGACCGCCAGGTGGAGGTGATGCTGTGACCGCCCCGCTGACACGGCCGCCCGCGAAGGCGCAAAATTCTTCTCAAGTTCGCCCGCAGGGGGTCGAAATCCGATCCATGCCGCCCTGTCCCGACCGGGACGCCGCGGCAATCAGGAGAGCATCATGAAAATCGGTTCGCTCGATTCCAAGGCCTCGCTGGCGCCGCTGGCGAACGAGCGCCGCTCGGGCCAGGCGGACAAGACCGGCGCGTCCTCGGGCTCCGCGGAGCCGAGCGCGACGGTGCAGCTGTCGTCCACCGCCTCGATGATCCGCGCCGCCGACAGCGACGGCACCTTCGACGCCGAGAAGGTGCAGCGCATGGCCCAGGCCATCCGCGACGGCAAGTTCGAGGTCAACGCCGACGCCATCGCCGACAAGCTCATCGCGAACACGCAGGAAATCCTGCGCAAGTACTCGTCGTGATGCGCGGGCGGTGACGCCGGCCGCCGCCGGCGGCAAGCGGCTCGCGCCCGGTTCCCGTTCCCTTCCCACCCCCTGCTGCCCGCCTGTGCGCGCGCGGCATGGCCAGACTCACCCTGACGGCTCGCTGCCCGAGGCCCCATGCTCAGCTCTCCTGCCGAACAACAAGCGCTGCGTGACACCGTGGACCTGGAGGCCGCGCTGGCCACCGTGGAGACGCTCATTGCACAGCTTGGCCAGGCCCTGAGCGAGCACGACCCGGCCGCCACCGAGACCGCATCCACCGCCCTGCACCGCGCACTCGGCCAGGCCGTGGACCGCGCCACCCGCGCCGCCCGCCATGGCGGCATGCCGCCGGCCCTGCGCCGCCGGCTCGCCGCCTGCGGCGGCCAGGTCGCCGCCCTGCGCGAGGCCGTGGCCCGCGCCAGCGTGTCGCTGGACAAGGCGCTGGAGATCCTGCTGCCGGGCGCCGGCACCGCCCGCGCCAGCGTCTACGGCGCCGACGGCCAGGCCGCGCGCACCTCCTCGGGCGGCATCGCCCAGGCCTGAGCGCCGGGGCCCCGAGCGCCCGCTCGGACCCCGGTGGCGCGCATCAGCGCCACAAACCCCTCGCTTTTCACCGCCTCGCCGGCCTCAAGCCCGGCGGATCATGGCGACACCGAGGCCCCCATTCCAGGTGGCCGGGAGTGCCGCCATGATTCGTTCGCTTTGGATCTCCAAGACGGGGATGGAAGCCCAGCAGACCCAGCTGGACCACATCTCCAACAACCTCGCCAACGTGGCCACCAGCGGCTACAAGCGCGCCAGCGCGCAGTTCGAGGACCTGATCTACCAGAACCTGCGCCAGGCCGGCGCCGCCAGCTCGGACCAGACCGTGCTGCCCGCGGGGCTGCAGGTGGGCCTGGGCACCCGTGCCGTGGCCACCGCGCGCAACTTCACCCAGGGCAACCTGCAGCAGAGCGGGCGCAACCTCGACGTGGCCATCGAGGGCAATGGCTTCTTCCAGGTGAGCCTGCCGGACGGTGACACCGCCTACACGCGCGACGGCTCGTTCAAGCTCGACCCCAACGGCCAGCTCGTCACCAACAGCGGCTACCTGGTGCAGCCGGGCATCACCATTCCGGCCAACGCGCTGAGCGTGACCATCGCCGCCGACGGCACCGTGACCGCCACCGTGCCCGGCCAGACCGCGCCGCAGAACCTGGGCCAGCTGCAGTTGGCCAGCTTCACCAACCCCGGCGGCCTGGACCCGCGGGGCGGCAATCTCTTCGGCGAGACCGCCGCCTCGGGCGCGCCCAACGCGGGCAACCCCGGCGCCAACGGCATGGGGGCCCTGCAGCAGGGCTACCTGGAGACGAGCAACGTGAACGTGGTGGAGGAACTGGTCTCGATGATCCAGACCCAGCGCGCCTACGAGCTCAACTCCAAGGCCATCTCCACCTCCGACCAGATGCTGCAGCGCCTGGCGCAGCTGTGACGCGCCGTCTCTCAGGGCCTTCTGCCATGACCACCCGTTTGCTCTCCCTCCTCGGCGCCGCGGCGCTGCTGGGCCTGGCCGGCTGCCAGGTGCTGCCCACCCAGGCCACCGTGGACTTTCCCGTGGCCACCGCGCCGGCGCTGCCCGAGGGCGGCCCGGTGCCCCAGCCGGCCATGCCGCCCGTGGCCACGGCCTACGGATACCCCTACGGCGCGGCGCAGCCCGCGGCCGCACCCACCGGCTCCATCTACCAGCAGGCCACCTACCGCCCGCTGTTCGAGGACCACCGCGCACGCATGGTGGGCGACACGCTCACCATCCAGATCGTCGAGAAGATCACCGCCAGCCAGAGCGCCAACAGCACGGTGGACAAGAGCGGCGAGCTGAGCGCGGGCATCACCGCGCTGCCGGGCGTGGCTGCGCGCCACCTGGGCGGCGCCAAGGCCTCGGCCGAAAGCGGCAACACCTTCGCCGGCAAGGGCGCCACCAGCTCCACCAACGACTTCACCGGCACCATCACCGCCACGGTGGTGGGTCTGCTGCCCAATGGCCACCTGCTGGTGGCGGGCGAAAAGCAGATCGGCGTGAACCAGCATGTGGACGTGCTGCGCTTCACCGGCCAGGTCGACCCGCGCTCCATCCAGCCCGGCAACGTGATCCCCAGCGCCCAGGTGGCCAACGTGCGGGTGGAAAAGCGTGGCCGCGGCGCCATGGCCGACGCCCAGGGAACAGGCTGGCTGGCGCGCTTCTTCTTGAGCCTTTGGCCGGTGTGATCCTGGCCTCCAATGTGTTCACCATGAACAGCATCCCCGACCGCCTGCTGCGCGCCGCGATGGCCCTGGCCATCGTGCTCTCCACGGCCGCCCTGTGGTGGCCCTGGCCGGCCCAGGCCGCCCAGCGCATCAAGGAAGTGGCGGCCGTGCAGGGCGTGCGGCCCAACCAGCTCATCGGCTATGGCGTGGTGGTGGGCCTCGATGGCACGGGCGACCAGACCACGCAGACGCCGTTCACGCAGCAGGGCCTCACGTCCATGCTGCAGCAGATGGGCGTGACGGTGCCGCCGGGCACCAACATGCAGCTGAAGAACATCGCCGCGGTGCTGGTGACGGCGCAGCTGCCGGCGTTCGCGCAGCCCGGGCAGCAGATCGACGTCTCGGTGTCCTCCATCGGCAACGCCAAGAGCCTGCGCGGCGGCCTGCTGGTGGCCACGCCGCTCAAGGGCGCCGACGGCCAGGTGTACGCCGTGGCCCAGGGCCAGCTCATCGTGGGCGGCGCGGGCGCGTCGGCCGGTGGCTCCAAGGTGCAGATCAACCACCTCTCGGGCGGCCGCGTGCCGCAGGGCGCCACGGTGGAGCGGGCCGTGCCCACGCCGCTGCACCAGGGCGACAGCATCCAGCTCGACCTGAACTCGGGCGATTTCGCCACCGCGCGCGCCGTGGCCCAGGCCATCAACGGCGCCAAGGGCGCGGGCACGGCGCAGGCGCTGGACGGCCGCGTGGTGCGTGTGCGCGTGCCGGCCGAGCCCGATGCGCGCGTGTCCTTCCTGGCCGACATCGAGAACCTGCCGCTGGAGCTGGCCAGGCCGGCCGCCAAGGTGGTGCTCAATCCGCGCACCGGCTCCATCGTGCTCAACCAGGCGGTGGCGCTGGCGCCCTGCGCGGTGGCGCACGGCAGCCTGTCGGTCACCATCAGCTCCACCCCGGTGGTCAGCCAGCCCGGCCCGCTGTCGGGTGGGCAGACGGTGGTCAGCGAGAAGGCCGACATCCAGGTGGCCTCGCAGGGCGGCTCGCTCATCTCGCTGCCCGCGGGCGCGCAGCTGGCCGATGTGGTGAAGGCGCTCAACAGCCTGGGCGCCACGCCGCAGGACCTGCTGGCCATCCTCCAGGCCATGAAGTCGGCCGGCGCGCTGCAGGCCGAGATCGAGGTCATCTGAGCGCACCCGCACGGAGCCGCCCATGAGCACGCCCTTCAACCCCGCCCAGCTGTCGCGCACCAGCTATGGCGACGCGCGCGGCATGGAGTCGCTGAAGACGGCCGCCGCCAAGGACCCGAAGGCGGCCGTGCGTGAGGCGGCCAAGCAGTTCGAGTCGCTGTTCCTGCAGCAGCTGCTCAAGACCATGCGCGAGTCGGCGCAATCCAGCGGCATGCTCGAGAACGAGGGCACCAAGCTCGGCTCCGAGATGCTGGACACGCAGTGGGCCGGCAAGCTCTCGGGCCAGCCCGGCGGCCTGTCGGACATGATCGCGCGCCAGCTCGAGCGCCAGATGGGCATGGCCCCCGGCCCCATCCCGCGGCAGGACAGCGCCAACCGCAGCGCCCCGGCCAACCCGCTCAAGCCGCAGGCGTCGGCGGGCGTGCCGCGCGGCTCCGCACTGGGCTTCGTCTCGCAGCACCAGGCCGCGGCCGAGGCCGCCGAGCAGCGCACCGGCATCCCGAGCGAGTTCATGATCGCCCAGGCCGCACACGAGACGGGCTGGGGCAAGAAGGAGATCCGCCACGCCGACGGCTCGCCCGCGTACAACCTCTTCGGCATCAAGGCCGGCGCCAACTGGAACGGCCCCACCGCCGAGGTGATGACCACCGAGTACGTGGGCGGCGTGGCGCGCAAGGTGGTGCAGAAGTTCCGTGCCTACTCGAGCTACGCCGAGAGCTTCGCCGACTACGCCAACCTCATGAAGAGCAGCCCGCGCTACGCCAACGTGGTGAAGTCGGGCGACAACGCGCACCAGTTCGCCCATGGCCTGCAGCGCGCGGGCTACGCCACCGACCCGGCCTACGCGGACAAGCTGTCCAAGGTCATCAACACCACGCTGCGCCTGCAGCGCAGCCTGACGGCCTGACGGGCCGCCGGCGCACCGCACTGACGAGGAACCCCGATGTCCGGCAGCCTGATGTCCATCGGCATGCGCGCGATGTTCGCGAACTCCGCGCAGCTCAACACCACCGGCCACAACATCGCCAACGCCAACGTCCAGGGCTACTCGCGCCAGGACGTGGTGCTGTCCACGGCGCAGGGCCAGTTCACCGGGGCGGGCTTCTTCGGCAAGGGCGTGAACGTGGTGGACGTGCGCCGCGTGCACGACGAGTTCCTCACCATGCAGGCCCGTGCGGCGCGTGCGCTGGCGTCCAGCGACGCCGCCCGGCTCAACCAGCTCAGCGGCCTGGAAGAGGTGTTCCCGCCGGGCGAACAGGGGCTGGGCTACGCCATGGGCGACTTCTTCGCCGCCATGGTGGACCTGGGCAACTCCCCGGCCGACACCTCGGCGCGGCAGGCGGTGCTCTCGCGCGCGTCGGACGTGGCCAATCGCTTCACCTACGCGTCCAACCGCCTGGACGTGCTCGCCGCGGGCGTGCGCGACGACATGGACAACGCGGCCAAGGCCATCACCTCGCTGGCGCAGCAGGTGGCCGACCTCAACGACCGCATCGCCGGCCTGCGTGGGCTGGAGCAGTCGCCCAACGACCTGCTGGACCAGCGCGACAGCCTGATCGCCCAGATCGGTGAGTACGCCGGTGTCACCACGGTGAACGACGAGGGCGCCGGCACCGTCAACCTGTTCATCGGCGGCCAGCCGCTGGTGGTGGGCGCGCGCTCGTACTCGGTCGAGGCGCGGCCCGACCCGGTGGATGCCTCGCGCTCGGCGTTGTACCTGGGCGGTGACAGCGGGGCCTCCATGCTGCGCGAGAGCGCGCTCACCGGCGGCTCGCTGGCCGGCTTGATGCGCTTCCAGAACAAGGACCTGGTGGACGCGCGCAACCAGCTGGGCCAGATGGCCATGGCCTTCGCCACCCAGGTGAACGAGGCGCAGCAGCTGGGCCTGGATCTCAACGAGCAGGCGGGCGGGCCGCTGTTCGCCGTGGGCCAGCCGCAGGTGCTGCCCAACGGGGCCAACCGGCGTGACGCCAGCAACGCGTTCATCGCCAGCGTCGGCATGTCCATCACCGACGCCACCGTGCTGCAGGCCAGCGACTACGAGCTGCGCGCCGACCCCGACAACCTCGGCGCCTACCTCATGACCCGCCTGTCCGACGGGGCCGACGTGGCACTCAGCGACACCGACGGCGACGGCGTGTGGAACACCGACCCCGACCAGGGCTTCACCGTCACCATCGGCACGCCCGCACCTGCCGCGGGCGAGAGCTTCCTGCTGCGCCCGGTGGCCAACGCCGCGGGCGGCATGCGCCGCGTGCTCGACGACCCGGACGGCATTGCGGCCGCGTCGCCCTTCCAGGCGGCCACGGGCGCGTCCAACACCGGAACCGCCACCGTGGACATGCTGCGCATGACGGGCGGCGCCTCCGACCGGGCGCTGTCGACCGACATCACCTTTGGCGCCCCGGCGGCCGACGGCAGCGTGCCCTACAGCTGGACGCTGAGCGACGGCTCCACCGGCACCGGCACCTGGCGCGCCGGCGAGCCGATCGAGATCAATGGCTACGCGCTCTCGCTCAACGGCGTGCCGGCCGACGGCGACACCGTGTCCGTCGCGCCCACGCTGCATGCGGACACCGACAACGGCAATGCCCTGGCCATGTCGCGCCTGGCCGACGAGCGCATGGTGGGCCGCACGCCCGGCGCCGGCGGCTCCACCGGCGGCGCCACCGTGACCGACGCGTACGCCGACCTCATGGCCGACGTGGGCGTGCGCGTGCAGAGCGCGCGCTCGGCCAGCAGCATCTCGCAGGCCGGCCTCACCCAGGCCGACAACGCGGTGCTCGACAAGTCCGGCGTCAACCTCGACGAAGAGGCCGCCCGGCTGATCCAGTTCCAGCAGGGCTACCAGGCAGCGGCCAAGGTGCTGCAGGTGGCCCAGTCGATCTTCGACACCATGATCCAGCTCAGCCGCTGACGGCCGGGCGACGCTGACCCGAGGACCCTGACATGCGCACCACCACCATGAACAGCTGGGCGGCCGCCGTGGCCAACCTGCAGCGCCGGCAGACCGAGATGAACGATGCGCAGGAGCGCCTGACCAGCGGCCTGCGCGTGATGCGCGCCAGCGACGACCCCACGGCCGCCGCGCGGGCCGAGCGCGCCCGCGCGCTGATGCAGCGCGCCGAATCGACCGAGCGCGCCGTGGATGCCAGCCGCAATGCGATGACGCTGACCGAGTCCGCGCTGGCAGACGCGGGCGAGCTGCTGCAGCAGGCGCGCGAGCTGGTGGTGGCCGCGGGCAACGCGAGCTACACCGAGGCCGAGCGCCAGGACGTGGCCAACCAGCTGGCCGAGATCCGCAAGCAGCTGATGGGCGTGGCCAACCGCAGCAACGGCGCGGGGGGGTACGTGTTCTCCGGCCAGGGGTCGGCCGTGCCGCCCTTCCTCGACGGCGGCGCAGGCGTCACCTACATGGGCGCGGGCGGCACGGTGCGCGTGGCCTCCGAGGAGCCGCTGCCCCTCACGCTCAACGGCGGCGAGGTGTGGATGTCGGCGCCCACCGGCAACGGGCAGTTCGAGACGCAGGTGCGCAGCCCCAACAGCGGCGGTGCCTGGATCGACGCCGGCCGGGTGACCGACCCCTCGGCACTCACCGGGGCCGGCTACGCCATCACCTTCAGCGTGAGCGGCGGCGTCACCACCTACAGCGTCACCCGCGACGACGGCGTGACCACCGACGCGGACGGCAACCCGCTGCCCAGCGGCGCGCCGTTCACCGCCGGGCAGGCCATCGAGCTGGACGGCATGGCGGTCATCGTCAGCGGCGCGCCCGCCGACGGCGACACCTTCGGCATGGTGGATTCCGAACCCACGCTGGACGTGTTCGGCGTGCTCGACGACCTCGTGGCGCAGTTCTCCGACCCCGCCCTGACCAGCGCGCAGGTCAGCCAGACGGTGCAGATGGGGCTGCGCGATCTCGACCGCCTCACCGACCACCTGCAAGGCGCCCGCAGCATGACCGGCGAGGTGCTCAACCGCATCGAGGGCATCCAGGGCCGGCTCGACGACATGAAGCTGTACGGCGAGAACACCCGCTCCGATGCCGAAGACCTGGACATGATCCAGGCGATCTCCGATTTCGAGAACAAGCAGACAGGCTACCAGGCGGCGCTGGCCACATACTCCACGGTGCAGCGCATGTCCCTGTTCGACTACATCAAGACCTGACCACACGCATGAGTGCCATCCTCGACCACCTCATCCTCGGCTGCGGCGCGATGTTCGACGCGCACCGCGCGCCGGCCACCGCGCGCCTGACGGTGCACCCTGCCGGCGACGACGCGCCGGTGGACCCGGCCGGCCTGCTCGATGCCCTGGCCGAGGTGTGGCCGGCCGACTCCGGCCCCATGTCGCTCAACCTCACCAGCGAGCCGTGGCTGTCGGCGCTGATGGACGCCGAGCTGCCCGGCCACCTGATGGTGGAAGTGCCCGCCTTCCTGGCGGGCGAGCCGGCCTGGGCCGAGCGCATCCGCCAGCGCGCGGGGCAGGGCGCCGGGCTGGTGCTCAAGGGCCGGCCGTTGTCGCCGCTGGCGCCGGAGGTGATGGCCTGCTTCAAGCTGGCCATCGTCGACCGGACGGACGACCGCCGCACCGGGGCCGCGCCGGCCGCCGGCGCGCCGCGCACCTTGCCCTTCGTGCAATCGGGCAATGCCACACCCGCCGAGGCGGCCGACAGTTTCAAGCGCGGCGCGCAGGCCGTGCTGGGCTGGCCGCTGGGCGAGGCGCCGGACGGCAGCAAGCCCAAGAAGGGGGTGCCCGGCAGCGTGGCCGTGGTGATGGACCTGATCCAGCGCGTGGACCGCGAGGAGCCCGCCCCCAAGCTCGAAGCGGTGCTGCGCGGCGACCCGTCGCTCGCCTTCCGCCTGATGCGCTACATCAACTCGCCGGGTTTCGGCCTGTCGGTGGAGATCAACTCCTTCTCGCACGCGCTGATGATGCTGGGCTACAGCCGCCTCAAGCGCTGGCTGGCGCTGCTGATGACCAGCGCGGTGGACGACCCCGACCTCAAGCCGCTCATGTTCCTGGCGGTGCGCCGCGGGCTGCTGATGGAAGAGCTGGCCAAGCAGCACGGCGACGACACCACGCGCAACGAGGTGTTCCTGTGCGGCGTGTTCTCGCTGCTCGACCGCATGCTGGGCCAGACCTTCGGCCAGCTGTTCGGCTCGCTGCCGGTGCCCGACCGCGTGGCCCAGGCCCTGGTGCAGGGAGACGGCCCCTACCTGCCCTACCTCGAGCTGGCCCAGGCCGTGGAGATGGAATCGCCCATCGACATCCGCGAGCGCACCGAGGTGCTGCTGGCCACGCCGGGCGAGGTGAACCGCGCCGCGCTGCGCGCGATGGCCACCGCGCGCCAATTGCGCGCGGATTGATGTCCCCGCGCCAACTGCCCGCGGATTTATTCACGCCCGGCGCCCCCCGGCGCCGCCCCGGCTGTCATCCGCCGGCCGGAGGTGACCCTTACACTCGTTCGGTTCATCTCCACGCCGCCCATGCCACCGATCTTCTCGCCCCGCCGCCCTGCCCCCCGCACCGCCACGGCCGGGGAGGGCGCCGAGGCGGTGACGGCCGAGCTGGCCGCGCTGTTCGACCTCAACCCCTGCGGCCTGGCCCTGCTGGACGCCAGCGGCCGCCTGCTGCGCCACAACCCACCCTGGGCCGCGTTGAGCCCGGCCGCCGCCGAGCCGCGCGGCATGGCTGCGCTGCCGGAGGGCTGGCAGCGCCTGTGCCGCTGGGCCGCCGGCCAGTGGGCCGTCAGTGCCGACTGGGGCCCGGAGGAGGGCTGGGTCGAGGGCCCCGGCGGGCGCCGCCTGCATGTGCGGGCCCATGGCCGGCGCCTGCCCGGTGCCGCGCCCGGCGCCCCCGCGCGCTGGCTGATCCAGGTGGAGGACCTGGCCCTGCAGGACGACACCGCCCGCGCGGCCGTGCAGATCAGCGCCCTGATGGGCACGGCCGGCGTCGGCGTGGCCACCTGGGACGCCGAGCAGGGCTGGCACTCGGCGGCCAGCCTGCGCAGCGCCGCCTCCACCGCGGCGGCGGCCGCCCCCGCGGCGGTGGGCGCATCGCTCTCACAGCTGTCCATCGGCCGCGACGTGGTCGAGACGGAATCGCTGCCCGACTACACCCGGCTGCAGCAGGCGCTGCGCCAGCGCGAGCGGCTGCAGGTGCGCTACGCCGTGCGCCACCCCGACACCGGCCGCCGCTGGCTGCTGACACGAGTGGAGCCCGCCGAGCTGGGCCCGGGGCGGCCGGCGATGAGCGTGGTCACGCTCGACATCACCGACGAGGAGAACGCGCGCCGCCACAACGAGCAGCTCATGGCCGAGCAGGCCCGGGCGCGCGAGTCGCTGCTGCTGCAGACCGACCGCACCCGCGCGGTGCTCGATTCGGTGCTGGTGGGCATCGTCACCGTGGGGCCCGGCGGCATCGAGTGGATGAACCGCTCGGCGCGCCGCATGTTCGGCGGCGAGCTGGCTGATTTCCAGGGCCAGCCCATCGCGGTGGTGGCGTCGCCCGAGCCGGGCCACCCGCTGCGCCGCACCGACTGGCCGGCCGTGCTGGCCGAGGGCCAGGCCGAGACCTTCGAGTGCCGGCTGGTGGCGCGCGATGGCCGCACCTTCTGGGTGGTGGGCAACGCGGTGCTCACCGGGCACGAGACCGGCGCGCGCCAGGTCACCTTCGCGCTGCTCGACATCGAGCGCCGCCGCCAGGCGGAGAACCAGATCGCCCAGACGCAGGCCAGCCTGCAGCGCATCATCGAGACGGCGCCGCTGGCGATCGCGTTGTTCGACGCGCGCGGCCTGCAGGTGCTGCAGCACAACCAGATGATGTCGGCCTTCGCCCGCCGCCCGGCCGAGGAGATCCACGGCCGGCCGCCGTCGCTGTGGCTCACCGGACCGGAGGCCGCCGCCCTGTCGGCGTGGCTGCACCAGGCCGTGGCCACGCGCGA
Source organism: Burkholderiales bacterium (assembly GCA_016213265.1). Lineage (GTDB taxonomy): Bacteria > Pseudomonadota > Gammaproteobacteria > Burkholderiales > Burkholderiaceae_C > Ideonella. The sequence goes on from JACRBA010000032.1 coordinate 32,419, forward strand.
GATGGTGCGGCGCGAGCTGCACCGCGAGGGCGATGCCGAGCACGGCGTGCCCTCCAGCGAGTGGGATGTACGCATCGTGGCGCTGCAGGCGGGCGGCGAGGGCCAGCCCGAGCAGCTGCTGCTGGTGGCCAGCGACGTGAGCGAGCAGCGCGCGGCCGAGCAGGCGCGCTTCGAGGCCGCCATCGCCCAGCGGGAGATGCTGGTCAAGGAAGTGCACCACCGCATCAAGAACAACCTGCAGGGCGTGGCCGGCTTGCTGCAGCAGAACGCGCTGCGCCACCCCGAGGCCGCGTCGGCGCTGGCCGAGGCCGTGGGCCAGGTGCATGCCATCGCGCAGGTGCACGGCCTGCAGGTGGGCATCACCGGCCCGCTGCGCGTGCGCGGCGTCATCGAGGCCATCGCGACCTCGGTGCAGCGCATGTTCGGCCGCACCATCGTCTGCGAGGTGAGCGGCCCGGCGCCGCACCGTTTCGCCCTCAGCGAGGCCGATTCCATCCCCATCGCGCTCACCGTCAACGAGCTGCTCACCAACGCCATCAAGCACAGCGACCCCGCGGCGCCCGACGCGCGGGTGTGGTGCCGGCTCGAGTGCGAGGACGCGGCGCTGCGCATCTGCGTGGCCAGCACCGGTGCGCTGCCGGCGGGGTTCACCCTCGCGCAGGTGCCGCCCGGCATCTCCGGCCTGGGGCTGGTGCGCGCGCTGCTGCCGCGCAAGGGCTCGGCCATGTCGCTCGAGCAGCAGGGCAGCCAGGTGCTGGCCACCTTGCGGCTGGAGCCGCCTGCGGTGTCGCTGCTCGAGCCGCTGTGATGGCGCGCCTGGGCTCTCGATGCGTGCGGATGCCGGGTGAAACCGGTGTTTTTGCCGGACAACCGTCCAGCACGGGGTGCGTCACAATGGCCCTTTCCGTGGCCCCGTCATGACGTCATCCGTGCCTGTCGCCCCCAGCGCGCCCCCTGCGGCCCCCCGCAAGGGCAAGATCCTCGTCGTGGACGACGATCGCCTGGTGCTGGCCACGGTGGCCCACGGCCTGGCGCGCGCCGGCTACGAGGTGATCGACGCGGACAACGGCGACGACGCCATCCTGCTGGCCCGCCAGCACCGGCCCGACCTGGCCCTGCTGGACATCCGCATGGAGGGCAAGTCGGGCTTCGACGTGGCCGACTACCTTAGCAGTTCGCTGGGCACGCCGTTCATGTTCCTGTCGGCCTTCGCCGACGACGCCACGGTGGC
>JACRBA010000029.1 GCA_016213265.1 Burkholderiales bacterium
CGCCGGGGATCATCACCGAGTTGACCTTGCAGAGGATGCCGCGCTCAGTGAGCATCTCCAGGCCCTGGAGCTGGCGGTCGGTGAGAAGCTTGGCCGCCTCGACCCCGGTGTAACGCTTGTGCTTCCAGAACACCCACGGATAGATCTTCGCGCCGATCTCCGGGTCGACCATGTTGATGGTGATCGTGACGTGATCGACGTTGAAACCGGCAATGGTGTCGACATGGTCGGGCAGCGCCAGCCCGTGGGTCGACAGGCACAGCTTGATGTCCGGCGCCTGCTCCTGGAGCAGGCGGAAGGTCTCGAAGGTCTTCTTCGGATTGGCCAGCGCATCGCCCGGGCCGGCGATGCCCAGCACCGTCATCTGCGGGATCTCGCTGGCCACCGCGACGACCTTCTTCACCGCCTGCTCGGGCGTCAGCTTCTGGCTGACCACGCCGGGGCGCGACTCGTTGCTGCAGTCGTACTTGCGATTGCAGTAGTTGCACTGGATGTTGCACGCCGGCGCGACGGCCACATGCATGCGTGCGTAGTGGTGATGCGCCTGCTCCGAGTAGCAGGGGTGGTTCTTCACCTTCTCCCAGATCTCGGCCGGCATGTCGTGGGGCCCACCGGACGAACCGCAGCCCGCCTTGCCTTCACCGCCGCTGGTCGCACAGCCCCCCATCGCGGCCGTCTCGAGGATCTGGCTGACCGCAGAGCGACCGCGCCGGAGGTCGCCGATCGACACGAATGCGGTGCTGCTCATGAGACGGGCCCTCGTCGCGTGGTGGATGCGAGGCCACCATTGCGAGAGCTGTGCCAGAGCACGAAGCCTTGCGGATCATGGACTTAGGCGAGGTCGACCCGTTCGGTTCGCTGTGCGGTTTGCGACAAACGGGACAGCAGGCCGCGGGACTTGGCCTGGCGCCGAACGGGCCAGCGCCGCGGGCCGGCGAGCGGCTCAAGCCACAGGCCGCCGGTCGGCCAGTCGGCCAGGTACATCGCTTCCGCGCGCTGCGTACCGGCAAGAAAAAAGCACCTGGCGTGGCCGCCAGGTGCTTTTCATCTACCGATCTGGTAGGCGCGATTGGATTCGAACCAACGACCCCCACCATGTCAAGGTGGTGCTCTAACCAACTGAGCTACGCGCCTGCGAAGCCTCGCACTATAGCATGTTTCTCGCAGCGCCCGTCTACTTGCGGCGCACGTGGCGCACCCCGGCGACGCGCGCCACCTGGGCGAGCACCTGCTTCAAACGCGAGGCGTCGGCCACTTCCACGGTGAAGGTCATCCACGCCGTCTTGCCCTCGGCGTCGCGCACCGACTGGGTGTGCACACCCGTGACGTTCATCTTCTCCTTGGCGAAGACCTCGGAGATGTCGCGCAGCAGGCCCTGGCGGTCGCTGGCCTCGATGGCGACGTCGACCGGGTAGGCCGCGTCTCGGCCCTGCGGCGGCGCGCCCCAGGCCACGGCGATGACCCGCTCGGGCATGCGCTCGGCCATGTGGCGGAAGTTGGTGCAGTCCAGCCGGTGGATGGCCACGCCCTTGCCGCGGGTGACGAAGCCGCCGATCGCGTCGGGCGGGGCCGGGCGGCAGCAGCGGGCCAGGTTGGTGAGCAACGATTCGACGCCCACCACCAGCACGCCGCCGCGGCCGCCGCCGGGCTCGGCGCGCGGGCGCCGCAGCAGCGGCAGGTCGTCCGTCGCGGCGGCGGGCTCGGGCGGGCGCAGCAGCTGCTCGATGTTGCGCAGCGAGTACTCGTCCTTGCCCACCACCTCGAACAGCGCCGGCGCGTCGCGAAAGCCGAGCTGGCTGGCCAGGTCGTCGAGCTTGAGCGCGGTGCGGCCTTCGCGCTGCAGCAGCTTTTCCACCAGCTCGCGGCCGCGGGCCACCGTCTCGCGCTGGGCGAGTGCGTTGAACCACGCGCGCACCTTCGCCCGGGCGCGCGGGCTGCGCAGGTAGCCCAGCTCGGCGTTCAGCCAGTCCAGCGAGGGCCCGCCCTCCTTGGTGGTGATGATGTCCACCGTCTGCCCGCTGGCCAGCGGGGTGTTCAGCGGCACCATGGCCCCATCCCCCTTGGCCCCGCGGCAGCGGTGGCCGAGGTCGGTGTGCACGGCGTAGGCAAAGTCGACCGGCGTGGCGCCGGCGGTCAGCTCGATCACCGTGGCCTGCGGGGTGAACACGTAGATGCGGTCATCGAAGGCAGCGCCCTCGCCTGCCCCCGTCGCCTCGCCGGCCGGCACCGCGGTGGGCGCCTGGCCGCGGGCGCTGAAATCGCGCTCCCAGGCCAGCAGCTGGCGCAGCACGGCCTTGCGGGCCTCGGCCACGCGCTCCTCGTACTCGCCGGCCGCCGAGACACCGGCATAGCCCTTGGTGCCCGCTTCCTTGTAGGCCCAGTGCGCGGCCACGCCGTACTCGGCATGCTCGTGCATGGCCTGCGTGCGGATCTGCACCTCGATCGGCCGGCCGTCGTCGCCGCGCACCACGGTGTGCAGCGAGCGGTAGCCGTTGGGCTTGGGCCGGGCGATGTAGTCGTCGAACTCCCCGCTCAGCGGCGGGAAGCGCTCGTGCACGCGGCTCAGCGCCGCGTAGCAGGCCGGCACGTCGGCCACGATCACGCGCAAGGCCCGCACGTCCAGCACATGGTCGAAGTCGAGCTGCTTGCCCTGCATCTTCTTCCAGATGCTGTAGATGTGCTTGGGCCGGCCGTACACCAGCGCGCCGATGCCCTGGCCGTTCAATGTGGCCGAGACCTGCTGGCGCACCGCCTCCACACCGGCCTCGCGCTCCACGCGCTTCTCGGCCAGCAGGCGGGCGATGCGGCGGTACTCCTCGGGCTGCAGGAAGCGGAAGGCCAGGTCCTCCAGCTCCCACTTCACCTGCCAGATGCCCAGTCGGTTGGCCAACGGCGCGAACACCTGCTGCGTCTCGGCCGCCAGCGCCGCCGGGCAGGCGCGCTTGCTGGCGGCGTACCAGCGCAGCGTCTGCAGGCGCGAGGCCAGGCGCAGCAGCACCACGCGCAGATCGCGCGAGAAGGCCAGCAGCATCTTGCGCTCGCGCTCGGTCTGGCGGGCCTGGACCTCCTGCTCGACCTGCGCCTCGCGTGCGGCGCGCTGCACCTGCACCAGCTTGCGGGTGAGCGCCACCAGGCTGGCGTAGGACTCGCCGAAGGCCTGCGCCACCACTTCCTCGGGGCGCTGCAGGAAATCGCCCGCGTACACCAGGTAGGCGGCGGCCTGCAGCCCCGGGGCGCCGCCGATGGCCGCCAGCACCGCGGCCACGCCCTCGGCGTGCGCGAAGGCGTCTTCCCCGGTGTCCAGCGGGCGGCCGCGCAGCAGCGGCTCGGCAAAGGCACGCGCACGCTGCAGCGCGAGTGCGCCGGCGTCCTGTGCCGACGCGGGCGGCTGGCCGGCGGCAGGCGGCGGCGGGGCGTTCAGCTCATCCGCCAGGGCCACGATGGGCGCCGACGGCTCGTCGTGCCCGAGCGGCGTGCTCTTCATGGCGAGAGCAGGAACTGCCGCACCACCGCCACCTGGTCGGGCTGCACCAGCGTGGGCGCATGCCCCACGCCGGCGAACTCGTGCAGGCGTGCGCACGGGCCGCGGCGGGTCATCTCCTCGGCCGTGGCACGGCTGAGCAGGTCGGACTCGGCCCCGCGCAGCAGCAGCGTGGGGCAGGCGATCGCGTCGTAGGCCTGCCACAGCATGGCCTCGCCCGCGGCCGCCACCTCGGGGGTGACGGCACGGAAGGGTATCGAGATGGCCGGGTCGTAGTGCGGCTTCCAGCCGTCGCCGTCGGGCCGCAATTGCGGCCGGCTGAGCGCCAGCCACTGCTCACGGGTGTGCGGGCCGAAGCTGGTGGAGATCGCCCACAGCGCGTCCGCGGCCTCCTCCACCGTGGCCCAGCGCAGCGGCGCACCCAGGTACTGGCCGATGCGCTCCAGCGACCCGTACTCGATGCGCGGGCCCACATCGTTGAGCACCAGCCGGCGGATGGGCGAGTGCGGCAGCGCCGCCAGCGACAATCCGATGAGCCCGCCCATCGACGTGCCCACCCAATGCACCTCGTCGGCGTCCAGGCGGGCCAGCAGCGTCACCATGTCGGCCACGTACTGGGGAATCACGTAGCCCGCCGGGTCGGCCAGCCAGTCCGAGCGGCCGCGGCCCACCACGTCGGGGCACACCACCCGGTACTCGCCGCTCATGGCCTGGGCCAGGGTGTCGAAATCGCGGCCCTGTCGTGCCAGGCCGTGGGCACACAGCAGCACGCGCGGGTTGGCCGGGTCGCCCCACTCGGCCCAGGCCATGCGGTGCAGGCCTCGCGCGTCGAGGCAGGGCACGCGGTGCAGGCGGGGCTGGGGCGTGGCGTTCATGTTCTAGCAAGCTCGGCGTTCGGATAATCGACTGTAGCAACCCACGGGAGAACCCTCATGCTCAACGGAAAGTCCGCCCTGGTCACCGGCTCCACCAGCGGCATCGGGCTGGGCATTGCCCAGGCGCTGGCCGCCCAGGGCGCCCACGTCATGCTCAACGGCTTCGGCGACGCGCAGGCGGCGCAGGACGCCGTCGCCGCCGTCGCCACGGGCGGGGCGCGCGTGGCCTACCACGGGGCCGATATGTCGCGCCCGGCCGAGATCGAGGCCATGGTGCGCGCCTGCGAGGCCGAGTTCGGCGGCGTGGACATCCTGGTGAACAACGCCGGCATCCAGCACGTGGCGCCGGTGGAGGAGTTTCCCGCCGAGCGCTGGGACGCCATCATCGCCATCAACCTCAGCTCGGTGTTCCACGCCACGCGCGCAGCGCTGCCGGGCATGAAGGCGCGTGGCTTCGGCCGCATCCTCAACGTGGCGTCGGTGCACGGCCTGGTGGCCTCGGCGCAGAAGTCGGCCTACGTGGCGGCCAAGCACGGGGTGATCGGCTTCACCAAGTCGGTGGCGCTGGAAACCGCCACCACGCCGGTGACGGTGAACGCCATCTGCCCCGGCTGGGTGCTCACGCCGCTGGTGCAGAAGCAGGTGGATGCCCGCGCCGAGCAGGCCGGCATCAGCCAGGACGAGGCCAAGCGCCAGCTGCTGGCCGAGAAGCAGCCCTCGCTGCAGTTCACCACGCCCGAGGAGCTGGCCGCGCTGGCGGTGTTCCTGTGCTCACCGGCCGCGGCCAACATCCGCGGCGCCGCCATCAACGTGGACGGCGGCTGGGTGGCGCAGTGAGCGCCACGCCCCGCGTCACTTCATCTGCACGCTGCCGCTGACGGTGACGCTCACCGTGCCCTTGCCGGCCTCCACCGGCAGGGCCTTGGCGGCCTCGGCCATGGGGGCGGCGGCGGCATAGAAGCGCGGGCGCGGCTCGCCGTGTTCCTGCGTCTGCACGTTCACCTCGCGCACCGTGTAGCCGGCGTAGCCGAAGTCCTTGGCCAGGTCGCCCGCGCGGGCCCGGAAGCGTGCCACCGCCTGCGACGACAGCTCGTCGGCCGCTTTCTGGCGCGCCTCGCGGGAGATGCTGTATTCCACGCCGGCGATGGTCATGGTGGAGATGCGCCCGCTGAGCTGGGCGATGGCGGGCATGTCGCGGCCCTGGATCATGAGCTGGGTGCTGCCGTCCCAGCCCATGAGCTGGCCCTTCTGGCCGTAGCGCGGCTCGATGGAGAAGCCGGCGGTCTGCAGCTCCACCTGGCCGGGGCGGGCCTCCTTGCGCGCCTCGGCCAGGGCCGCGTCCACCGCCTGCTTGAGCTGCGTCTGCACCACGCGGGCGTCCGTGCCCTGGCGCGTCACCGACAAGGTCAGCGTCATCCAGTCCTGCGGCACCTCGGCCGTGGCGCTGGCGCTCAGGTTCAACAGCCCCTGCACGGGCGGCTCGGCGTGCGCCGAGGCGGTCGAGGCCACCAGGGCCAAGGCAGCGGCGGTCAGGGCCAGCGGGCGGGGACGACGGGGCGAAGAAAGGGTCATGGAGAGGTCCAGTCAGGGTGGAACCGCTTCAACGGCAGGGGCTATGCCCGCGGCCGACGGCACTGAAGCGCTGTGAGGGCAACATATGTAACAGAGGGTCAGGTCGCCCGGAAACCCCTGATCCCGCTTGCACAATGCCTCTGTTACAAATCAGGAGGCCGCCCATGAGCACCCCCGCCAACGCCCGCCCGGACCGCATCGTCGTCGTCGACGACGACGCCCGCATCCGCGACCTGCTGCGGCGCTACCTCACCCAGGAAGGCTTCGAAGTCCTGCTGGCCGAGGACGCCAAGGCCCTGAACCGGCTGCAGACCCGCGAGACGATCGACCTGATCGTGCTCGACCTCATGCTGCCCGGCGAGGATGGCCTGTCCATCTGCCGGCGCCTGCGTGCGGCCAATGACCAGACGCCCATCATCATGCTCACCGCCAAGGTGGAGGACGTCGACCGCATCGTCGGCCTCGAGGTGGGCGCCGACGACTACCTGCCCAAGCCCTTCAACCCGCGCGAGCTGCTGGCGCGCATCCATGCCGTGCTGCGCCGCCGCCCGGCCCCCGAGGCGCCGGGCGCGCCCGCCAAGGACCCGCAGGTCGTCACCTTCGGGCCCTTCGAGTTCGACCTGTCGCTGCGCCGGCTCACCAAGGACGGCGAGCAGATCACGCTGACCACCGGCGAGTTCTCCATGCTCAAGGCGCTGGTGCGCCACCCGCGCCAGCCCCTGTCGCGCGACAAGCTGGCGCAGCTCGCCCGCGGCCGTGAGTTCGAGCCCTTCGACCGCAGCCTCGATGTGCAGATCTCGCGCCTGCGCAAGATGATCGAGCCCGACCCGTCCAACCCGCGCTACATCCAGACCGTGTGGGGCGTGGGCTACGTGTTCGTGCCCGGCGACGCCCCGTAGCCTGCCCTTGCCTGCCCCCACCTGCGCCTGAATGAGCCTGAAGCGGCCGCCCTTTGCGCTGAACCTCTTCTGGCGCACCTTCTTCCTGCTGGGCATCCTGCTGGCCGGCGGCGTGTTCTCCTGGGTGCAGACGCTGCGCCAGCTGGAGTTCGAGCCGCGTGCGGTGCAGGCGGCCCACCAGGTGGCCAGCCTGGTGAACCTCTCGCGCGCCGCGCTGCAGTTCTCCGACGGCATCAACCGCATCGCCGTGGTCAAGACCATGAGCGACCAGGAGGCCGTGCGGCTCACCCCGCGTGAGCCCGGCGACCGCTGGGAGCCCTTCGAGACCGACCGCTTCACGCGCCTGGTGGCCAGCGAGCTGCGCAGCCGACTGGGCGAGGGCACCATCGTCGCGCGCACCGTCAACGGCGTGCCCGCCCTGTGGGTGGGCTTCAACATCGAGCGCGACCCCTACTGGATGCAGACCGATGCGGCCCGCCTGCAGCTGCTGACGGCCGAGACCTGGTTCATCTGGGTCGGCATCGCGCTGGTGGCCACCGTCCTGGGCTCGGTGGGCATCGCGCGGCTGATCAACCGGCCGCTGCAGGACCTGTCCTTCGCCGCCAGCCGCATCCGCGAGGGAGAGTTCGATTCGCGGCTCGATGAATCCACGCTCACCAGCGAGATCCGTGCGGTGAACATCGGCTTCAACCGCATGGCCCGCGAGCTCGCCAAGGTGGAGGAGCAGCGGGCGGTGATGCTGGCCGGCATCTCGCACGACCTGCGCACGCCGCTGGCCCGGCTGCGGCTGGAGGCCGAGATCAGCGTGGCCGACGAAGAGGCGCGCCGCAACATGGCCGCCGACATCGACCAGCTCGACGCCATCATCGACAAGTTCATGGACTACGCGCGGCCCGAGGACTCGCGCACCGTGCCCGTGGACCTGAGCCAGGTCATCGTGCGCGAGGCCGCGGCCTTCCGCGACACCTCGCAGATCCGCATCTCGCTCAAGCTCGCGCCCGGCCTGATGGTGCAGGGCGACGACACGGAGCTGGGCCGTATCTTCGCCAACCTGTTCGAGAACGCGCGCCGCTACGGCCGCACGGTGGACACCGGCATCGCGCAGGTGAAGGTGACGCACGTGCAGGTGGGCGATTCCGTCATCGTCACCGTGCGCGACCACGGCCAGGGCGTGCCGCCCGAAAAGCTGGAGCACCTCACCACCCCGTTCTTCCGGGGCGACGCGGCCCGCACCGCCGCCACGGGGGCGGGGCTCGGCCTGGCAATCGTGAAGAAGTCGCTGCAGCGCATGGAGGGCAACCTGGAGCTGGCCAACGCGCGCGACGGCGGCCTGGTGGCCCACATCCGGCTCAAGCGCGCCTGACAGTGCGCCGCCGCGGGCGGCGGGCCGGCTCAGGCGCCCGCGAGCAGCGCGTCGCGCAAGGCGCGGTCCGCCGGCTGGGGCCCCAGCCAGATGCGAAGCACCATGGCGAAGAACTCCGCGTCGCCCACCGGTGCGCCCTGGGGCTGGCCCTGGATGAGGAACTGGGTGCCCTTGCCCGGCACGAAGTCCATGGCGAAGGTGTCGCCGCTGACGAGCTTGGACTTGCCCGAGAAGATGTCGATCAGGCGCGCGGACGACACGGCATGGCGCTGCACCAGGTCGGCCGGGTTGTTGGCCTGCAGCCCCTTGATGAAGGCCACGCCCAGGTCGGTGCCCGGCAGCTCACGCAGCGCGACGAAGGCCAGGCGCTTGGGCCCGGCCATGTCGATGGCCTCCTCCGGCGTCGTGGCGCGGCGGGGCAGGTACAGCCCCAGGTCGTACACCTTGAACATCAGCCGGTAGCGCGTGCCGCTGCCGTTCAGCCGCAGGGTGGTGCCCTGCAACATGGTGCTCGGCTCGAAGGGGTTCACACTGGCCGCCCCGGCGGGGGCGGCGGCCGCGGCCCAGCCGCACGCCAGGCACGCCGACAGGGCACGTCGCTTCGGATCGATCTTCATCGTGGTCTTCTCCATCGCCGGGGGACGCGCAGACTGCCCTCCGCAGCCTGCTGCCGGCATGCTAGGCCCGCGCGGCGCCGCGTGGGGGTCTGAACGCCTGTTCCCCGTGCAAACACGCACGCCAGCGTGCCGCCCCTTTGGCGGGTCAGGCGGCTGCCAGCAGGCACACGGCGCGCGCCTCGATGGCCCGCCCCTCGCCCACCGGGCCCATCTTCTCGGCCGTCTTGGCCTTCACGTTCACGCAGCCCGGCGCCACGCCCAGACAGGCCGCGATGCGCTCGACCATGGCGGGGATGTGGGGTGCCATCTTGGGCGCCTGGGCGACGATGGTGCTGTCCACGTTCACCACCTGCCAGCCGGCGGCCCGCGCGCGCCGCACGGCTTCGGCCAGCAGCACGGCGGAGTCGGCGCCCTTGAACGCCATCGCCGTGTCGGGAAAGTGGCGGCCGATGTCGCCCAGCCCGGCCGCGCCCAGCACGGCATCGGTGATGGCATGCAGCAGCGCGTCGGCGTCGGAATGGCCGAGCAGGCCCTTGTCGTGCGGGATGGTCACACCGCCCAGCACCAGCGGGCGGCCCACCACCAGGGCATGGGTGTCCCAACCCTCCCCCACCCGCAAGGGCGGCAGCGGAGGCAACGAAGCGGTGTCTGTCATGCGGATCTCGTGGACAACAGTCGTTCGGCGAGCGCGAAATCGCCCGGCCAGGTGAGCTTGAAGTTCTCCCACTCCCCGCGCACCAGCCGCGGTTCGTGGCCCAGCGCCTCCACGGCGCTGGATTCATCGGTGACGCCCGGCCCCGCATGGGCCAACGCGCCGGACAGCAGGCCCAGGCGGAACATCTGCGGCGTCTGCGCAGCCCACTTGCCGCTGCGGTCGATGGTGCCGGCCACGCGGGTGTCGATGCCCTGGGTCTTCAGCGTGTCGGCGATGGGCAGGGCCAGCAGGCCGCCCACCTCGTCGTCCTCACAGGCGTCGATCAGCCGGTCCACCCAGGCCGGCTGCAGCAGGCAGCGCGCCGCGTCGTGCACCAGCACCCAGTCCTCGGGCTGCGCGCCGCGCTCGGCCAGCACGCGCAGGCCGGCGGCCACGGTGTCGGCCCGCGTGGCGCCGCCCACCTGGGCCACCCAGAGACGCTCGTCGCCGCGCGCCACCGGGCCCAGCAGGTCCTCGAAACGGGCGTCACCGGGCGACAGCACCACCAGCGTGGCCGCCAGCCGCGGCACCCGGCGCAGGGCGTGCAGCGTGTGTGCCACCAGGGGCTGCCCGGCCACGGGCTCGTACTGCTTGGGGCCCGCGGTGCCGGCGCGCGTGCCCACGCCGGCACACGGAACCAGGGCGAAACAGCGGGGTTTGTGGCCCGCGGAGGCGATATGCATGGGTGAATTCTAGAATCCGCGCTCCCGTGAACCCGCCCCGCGCCGGCCCCGTCGTGCCGCCGCGGGGTGCCGTGCTTTGTGCGCTGCTCCTGCCATGCAACTGCCTGTCATCGCCCCCGGCAAACGCTTCACCCTGCCCCGCCCCATCGGATCGGCCGATGCCCTGCTGCTGGCGCGCCTGGGCCAGGCCCGGGCGGCCGAGCAGCGCATGCTGGTGGTGGTGACCGCCGAGCCGGCCGACAGCCAGCGCCTGGCCGACGAGCTGCCCTTCTTCGCCCCGGGCCTGCGCGTGGCCGTGTTCCCCGACTGGGAGACCCTGCCCTACGACACCTTCAGCCCCCACCAGGACCTGATCTCGGAGCGCCTGGCCACGCTGTGGCGCATCCACCAGAAAGAGGTGGACGTGGTGCTGCTGCCGGCCACCACGGCGCTCACCCGCATCGCGCCGCCGTCCTTCCTGGCGGCCACCACCTTCCAGTTCCGGCAGAAGGCGAAGCTGGACGAGGCGGCGTTCAAGAGCCAACTCACGCTCGCGGGCTACAGCCACGTGAGCCAGGTGGTGTCGCCAGGCGAGTACGCCGTGCGCGGCGGCCTGATCGACCTGTTCCCCATGGGCTCGACCGTGCCCTACCGGGTCGACCTGTTCGACAACGAGATCGACTCCATCCGCACCTTCGACCCCGACTCGCAGCGCAGCCTGTACCCCGTGCCCGAGGTGCGCCTGCTGCCCGGCCGCGAGTTCCCCATGGACGAGGCCGCCCGCACGCGCTTTCGCCAGCGGTGGCGCGAGAAGCTCGAGGGTGACCCCACCAAGTCGCGCATCTACAAGGACATCGCCCAGGGCATCGCCACCGCGGGCATCGAGTACTACCTGCCGCTGTTCTTCGACGAGCCGGCCACCTTCTTCGACTACCTGGCCGACACCGCCATGGTGGCCCTGCACGGCGAGGTGGACGATGCGCTGCAGCGTTTCTGGGCCGACACCCGCGAGCGCCACCGCTTCCTGCAGCACGACCCCGAGCGGCCCATCCTGGCGCCGGAGGAGGTCTTCCTGCGTGTCGAGGATTTCTTCGGCCGCACGGGCGCGCACGCCACCCTCTCACTGCGCGGCCACGAGCCGGTGGACTGGGCGCGGCCGTTGCCCGACGTGGCCACCGAGCGCGGCGCCACCGAGCCGCTGGCGGCGCTGGAGAAGCACCTCGACACCACGCCGCACCGCGTGCTGCTGGTGGCCGAGAGCGAGGGCCGTCGCGAGAGCCTGCTGGAGCTGCTGCGCGACCACCAGATCGACGTGCCCAGCGTGGCCACGCTGGCCGAGTTCGAAGCGGGCAGCGAGAAGGTCGCCATCGCGGCCGCCCCGCTGGCCGCGGGCTTCTTCTGGCACGAGCCCGAGGCCGGCATCGCGCTGCAGTTCGTCACCGAGACCGAGCTCTTCGCCAGCGCGCCCACCGCCCGGCGCCGGCGCAAGCAGGAGCAGACCAGCAACGTCGACGCGCTGATCAAGGATCTCTCCGAGCTGAAGATCGGCGACCCCGTGGTGCACGCGCAGCACGGCATCGGCCGCTACCAGGGCCTGGTGCACATCGACCTGGGCGACGGCAACTCGGAGTTCCTGCACCTGACCTACGCCGACAACGCCACGCTGTACGTGCCCGTGGCGCAGCTGCACCAGATCAGCCGCTACACCGGCGTGAGCGCGGACGAGGCCCCGCTGCACAAGCTGGGCAGCAACCAGTGGGACAAGGCGCGCCGCAAGGCGGCCGAGCAGGTGCGCGACACCGCCGCCGAGCTGCTGAACCTGTACGCCCTGCGCGCCGCCCGCGAAGGCCTGGCGCACCGCTTCTCGCCGCACGACTACGAGGCCTTCGCCGCCAGCTTCGGCTTCGAGGAGACGCCCGACCAGCGCGCCGCCATCCACGCCGTGATCCAGGACATGGTGAGCCCGCGCCCCATGGACCGCCTGGTGTGCGGCGACGTGGGCTTCGGCAAGACCGAGGTCGCCCTGCGTGCCGCCTTCGTGGCCGTGCACGGCGGCAAGCAGGTGGCGCTGCTGGCGCCCACCACCCTGCTGGCCGAGCAGCACTACCAGACCATCGCCGACCGCTTCGGCAAGTGGCCGGTGAAGGTGGCCGAGCTCTCGCGCTTTCGCACCGCCAAGGAGGTGCAGGCGGCCCTGGACGGCATCGCCGCCGGCACGGTGGACATCGTGGTGGGCACGCACAAGCTGCTGTCCAAGGACGTGAAGTTCAAGCGCCTGGGCCTGCTCATCATCGACGAGGAGCACCGCTTCGGCGTGCGCCACAAGGAGGCCATCAAGGCCATGCGCGCCGAGGTCGACGTGCTCACGCTGACCGCCACGCCCATCCCGCGCACGCTGGGCATGGCGCTCGAGGGCCTGCGCGACCTGTCGGTCATCGCCACCGCGCCGCAGCGCCGACTGGCCATCAAGACCTTCGTGCGCAACGAGGGCACGGGCGTGATCCGCGAGGCGGTGCTGCGCGAGCTCAAGCGCGGCGGCCAGGTCTACTTCCTGCACAACGAGGTGGAGACCATCGAGAACCGCCGCCAGAAGCTGCAGGAGCTGCTGCCCGAGGCGCGCATCGTGGTGGCGCACGGCC
>JACRBA010000033.1 GCA_016213265.1 Burkholderiales bacterium
CGGCGCCTGCCGCGGAGGCACCGCACATCGCCACCGTGCGCCGGCCGGAGAGGGACGGGTAGGCGGGCAGCTCGCCGCCCGAGGGCCGCGAGTGCACGAAATCGGCCAGCCCGCTGAGCGTGGACAGCGTGATCGCCGGATCGAACGGCGGCAGGCTGGGGCTGGTGGTGTCGCGGCGCACGTCGCTCAGGCCGGCCGGTGGGCGGCGGCGGGGGGGCACGGTGCCGCGACCGGGGCCATCAGGGCCGCGCCGCGTTGAGCTCGCGCCGGGTGGCGTCGGCCACGGCCCGTGCGCGGCTGGCGAAATCGTCGCCCTGGCCGGCGTACAGCACGGCGCGCGAGGAGTTGACGATGATCGGCGCGCCGGGCGCCCAGGCCGCGCGCACGGTGGCCGCGGCGTCGCCGCCCTGCGCCCCCACGCCGGGGATGAGCAGCGGCAGCGTCGGCGCGAGCTCCCGCACCCGGGCCAGCTCGCGCGGGAACGTGGCACCCACCACCAGGCCGAGGCGGCCGTCGCGGTTCCAGGGGCCGGCAGCCAGGCGGGCGATGTGCTCGTACAGCAGCGAGCCGTCGGCCAGCGTCTGCGCCTGCAGGTCGCTGCCGCCGGGGTTGGACGTGCGGCACAGCAGGATCAGCCCGCGCCCGTCGTACGCCAGGTAGGGTTCGATGGAGTCGAAGCCCATGAAGGGCGAGAGCGTGACGGCGTCGGCCTGGTAGCGCTCGAAGGCCTCGCGGGCGTACTGCGCGGCGGTGGCGCCGATGTCGCCGCGCTTGGCATCGAGGATCACCGGCACGTCGGGCGCCACGCGGCGGATGTAGGCCATCAGCCGCTCGAGCTGGTCCTCGGCCCGGTGCGCCGCGAAGTAGGCGATCTGCGGCTTGAAGGCGCAGACCAGGTCCTTCGTGGCGTCCACGATGCGGGCGCAGAAGTCGTGGATGCGGCCCGCGTCGCCCTGCCAGCCAGCGGGGAACTTCGCCGGGTCAGGGTCGAGGCCGACGCACAGCAGGGAATCGTGGCGTGCGCTGGCCTCGGCCAGCCGGGACGGGAAGTGCATGGGCCGATTCTAGGAGGGCCATCCCCGCCGCGGGCAGCCCTTTCGACCCGTGGTTCGTCATGCCGCGGTCATCTGTCGCAGGGCATGTCGGTTTTCGCGCCCGCACCGCGTTATGGGGAGGCGACCCTGGAGAACGCCATGCACGCACCGACCCGACCGCTCGCCCCACGCACGGATCGCCCGTCCCGCCGCCCCGCCTGGGGGCCGCTGCTGTTGCTGAGCCTGTCGGTCGTGGCCTCGGTGGGTCTGCTGGGGGCCTGCCTGTCGGTGCTGGCCGACGGGGCGTTCCCGTCCGATCGCCTGGTGGCCGCTGCCGGTTGAGCGGCAGCGGCGTCGTGCCGCTCAGCCGATGCGGCTGGCGAGCGTGGCGGCCATGCCGGTGTAGGCGCCCGGCGTCATGGCGCGCAGGCGGGCGATCTCCGCCTCGGGCAGCTCGCCGGCCAGGCCGTCGATGAAGCCCTGGATCAGCTCGCGGGTCATGGGCTTGCCGCGCGTGAAGGCCTTGAGCCGCTCGTAGGGCTGCGGCAGGGCGTGGCGGCGCATGACCGTCTGGATCGCCTCGGCCAGCACTTCCCACGAGTCGTCCAGGTCCGCCGCCAGCGCCTCGGTGTTCAGCTCCAGCTTGTCCAGGCCGCGGGCCAGGGCGTCGTAGCCCAGCACGGCGTAGCCCAGCGCCACGCCCATGTTGCGCAGCACGGTGGAGTCGGTCAGGTCACGCTGCCAGCGGCTGATGGGCAGCTTCTGCGACAGGTGGGTGAGCAGCGCGTTGGCCAGGCCGAAGTTGCCCTCGGCGTTCTCGAAGTCGATCGGGTTCACCTTGTGCGGCATGGCCGAGGAACCCACCTCGCCCTCCTTCAGCCGCTGCTTGAAGTAGCCCAGCGAGATGTAGCCCCACACGTCGCGCGCGAAGTCGATGAGGATGGTGTCGGCGCGGGTGACCGCATCGAACAGCTCGGCCATGTAGTCGTGCGGCTCGATCTGGATGGTGTACGGGTTGAAGGTGAGCCCGAGGCGCTGTTCCACCACCTGGCGGGCGAAGGCCTCCCAGTCCTTGTCGGGGTAGGCCATGAGGTGGGCGTTGTAGTTGCCCACCGCGCCGTTCATCTTGCCCAGCAGCGGCACCGCGGCGATGCGCTCGCGCGCGGTGCGCAGGCGGGCCACCACGTTGGCGATCTCCTTGCCCACGGTGGTGGGGCTGGCTGTCTGGCCGTGGGTGCGCGACAGCATGGGCACGGCGGCGTGGGCGCGCGCCATGCCGGCCAGCTTGTCCACGATGCGGTCCAGTGCGGGCAGCAGCACCTCGGCGCGCGCGGCCTTGAGCATCAGCGCGTGGCTGGTGTTGTTGATGTCCTCGCTGGTGCAGGCGAAGTGCACGAACTCGGACGCGGCCTTCAGCTCGGGTTGCGACTCCAGGCGCGACTTCAGCCAGTACTCCACCGCCTTCACATCGTGGTTGGTGGTCTTCTCGATGTCCTTGATGGCCTGGGCGTCCGCCTCGGAAAAGCGCACCACCAGCCCGCGCAGCAGCCCGCGGGCGGCCTCGGAAAACGGTGCGAAGCCGGCCAGGCCCGCATCCGACAGGGCGATGAACCACTCCACTTCCACCTGCACGCGGCGGTGCATCAGGCCGTACTCCGACAGCAGCGGGCGCAGCGCGGCCACCTTGGCGGCGTAGCGGCCATCGAGCGGGGACAGGGCCATGAGGGTCGAGAGCGGGTTCGGCATGGCCTGAGGTCTCCAGCGGATCGGAAATGAGGGGGGTGCCAGGCGGGGCGGGAAAGCCCGCCATTTTAGGGGGCCGCCCTCGCCGGGTGGGCCGGGCGGGCCGGAAGGCCGCTCGCTAGAATCCGACCCGCCCGCATGTCCCAATCCCGCATGAAACTCATCGGCTCGTACACCAGCCCCTACGTCCGCAAGGTCCGCATCGTGCTGGCCGAGAAGAAGCTCGACTACCAGTTCGCGCTCGAGGACGTGTGGGGCAGCGAGGCCATCCTGGCGGCGAATCCGCTGGGCAAGGTGCCCTGTCTGGTGCTGGACGGTGGCGAGGCCATCTTCGACTCGCGTGTCATCGTGGAGTACGTGGACACGCTGTCGCCCGTGGGCAAGCTCATCCCCGCCTCGGGGCGGGAGCGCGTGGAAGTGCGCACCTGGGAGGCGCTGGCCGACGGCCTGCTCGACGCGAGCATCCTGGCTCGCATGGAAATGCACTGGGCCGGCCGCACCGAGGCGCAGCGCTGCCCCGCGTGGGCCGAGCGGCAGATGGGGCGGGTCACCACGGCCTTGCGCGCCATGAGCCGCGGCCTGGCCGACAAGCCGCATTGCAGCGGCATCCACTTCACGCTGGCCGACATCGCGGTCGGCTGCGCGCTGGGCTACCTCGACTTCCGCTACCCGGCCATCGACTGGCGCACCGAGTACCCCAACCTCGCCCGCCTGTACGACAAGCTGTCGGCCCGCCCGAGCTTCGTCGAAACGGCGCCGCCGACGGCCTGAGGCGCGGGCGGCGCCACGCCGCCCGGACAAATCCCTCGCGGCGCTGCGGCCGGCCGCGGCTGCGCCATACTGAGCGGCATCATGCGCCGCGCTTCCTCCCTCCTGACGGCCCTGTCGGCCGCCCTGCTGCTGGCCGCCTGCGGGCGTGACGGCGGCACCTCCACGTCGCCCTCGTCCAGCTCGGACGCGCCTGCCACCACGCAGGCCGCGGTCGCCGACCCGTACGCCCTGGCCGCCACCGGGCACGGCTTCACCACCGGCCCCATGATGTCGGCGCACACGGTCTACGTGTTCTTCGACACCACCTGCCCGCACTGCGCCCAGCTGTGGCAGAACCTGCAGCCGCTGGCCAGCAGCGTGAAGGTGGTGTGGATGCCCATCGGCCTGCTGCGTCCGCAGTCGCTCACCCAGGGCGTGGCCATCCTGTCGGCGCCGGACCCCGTGGCCGCGATGCAGCAGAACGAGCAGAGCGTGCTGGCCAACGGCGGGGGCATCACGGCCATGGGAACGCCCGACGAGGCGGTGGTGGCCAAGGTCAAGGCCAACACCGAGATCTTCAAGCGCCTGGACGCCGACAGCGTGCCGCTGATCGTCTTCCGCCACGGCGGCAGCGGCCAGGCCGGCCAGCACTCGGGCGCGGTCAGCGCCGAACAGCTGCGTCAGATGGTGGGCCTGTGAACCAGCTGCTGAACATGCTGCTGCGCCGCGTCCTGATGGGCGTGTTCCGCCGCTTCATGCGCGGCCAGATGGGCGGTGGCGCGGGCGGTGGGCTGGGCGGGCTCGGCGGCCTGGCCGGCCGCGGCATGAAGGGCGCCAAGAAGGGCATGAAGGGCGGGCGCCGCCGGTTCTGACGCGCCACCGGCGCACCAGATCAGGCGAGCGTCGCGCTGGCGATCACGCCACCGCCGAGGCACACCTCGCCGTCGTAGAGCACGGCCGACTGCCCTGGCGTGACGGCCCACTGTGGCGCCTCGGGCGGGAACTGCAGCGCGAACCCGTTCGCGTTCGGCTCCGACAGGCCGCAAGGCGCGTCCTCCTGGCGGTAGCGCGTCTTGGCGTGCAGTGGCCCGGCCGCCGGCGGCTCGCCGGCCACCCAGCTGGCGTCCTCGGCCACCAGCGCGCGGTAGCGCAGCAGCGGGTGGTCGTGGCCCTGCACGACGACCAGCGTGTTGGTGGCCAGGTCCTTGCGCGCCACGTACCAGGGCGCGTGCTCGCCGCCGCCCCGGCCGGCCTGGCGGTCCTTCACGCCGCCGATGCCCAGCCCCTGGCGCTGGCCCAGGGTGTAGAAGCTCAGGCCGACGTGTTCGCCCAGGCGGCGGCCCCGCTCGTCGCGAATGGGCCCGGGCGCGTGGCTGAGGTAGCGGTTGAGGAAGTCGCGGAAGGGCCGCTCGCCGATGAAGCAGATGCCGGTCGAATCCTTCTTCTTCGCGTTGGGCAGGCCGATCTCGGCGGCGATGCGGCGCACCTCGGTCTTGGGCAGCTCGCCCACGGGGAACATGGTGCGCGCCAGCTGAGCCTGGGTCAGCCGGTGCAGGAAGTAGCTCTGGTCCTTGAGCGGGTCCAGCCCCTTGAGCAGCTCGTGGCGCCCGCCGCGCTCGCGCACCCGCGCATAGTGGCCGGTGGCGATCTTCTCGGCGCCCAGCCGCATGGCGTGGTCGAGGAAGGCCTTGAACTTGATCTCGGCGTTGCACAGCACGTCGGGGTTGGGCGTGCGGCCGGCCTGGTACTCGCGCAGGAACTCGGCGAACACGCGGTCCTTGTACTCGGCCGCGAAGTTCACATGCTCGATCTCGATGCCGATCACGTCGGCCACGCTGGCGGCGTCGAGGAAGTCCTGGCGCGACGAGCAGTACTCGTCGTCGTCATCGTCTTCCCAGTTCTTCATGAAGATGCCGACGACCTCGTGCCCCTGCTGCTTGAGCAGCCAGGCGCTCACGGCGGAATCCACCCCGCCGGACAGGCCGACGACCACGCGTTGTGTTGCCATCGCGCGATTGTCCCCGCAAGGCGGGGAGCGGCGCTGCCGACAGGCTACAGGTACAGGCTGGCGTCGGCGTGCAGCAGCGACAGCGGCGCCCGTCGGCCGGCGAGGTGGTCCTCGATGCTGCGCAGCACCAGCGGGCTGCGGTGGCGCTCGGGGCAGGCGCGCAGCTCGTCGGGCGTCATCCACAGCGTGCGCACGATGGGCTCGTCCAGCGCGCGGCCGGCGATCGCCTCGCCCACGGTGCCGCACAGCGCAAAGCGCAGGTAGGTCACGTCCTCGCCGCTGCGCGTGTGCTGGAAGCGCGCGAGGTACACGCCCACCAGCGCCTCGGGCGTGAAGGGGCACGCGGTCTCCTCGAGCACCTCGCGCGCCACGGCCTGCACGATGTCCTCGCCCGGGTCGAGGTGGCCGGCCGGGTTGTTCAGCCGCAGGCCGTCGACGGTGTGCTCTTCCACGAGCAGGTAACGCCCCCCGTGCGCCACGATGCCGGCCACGGTGACGCTCGGTTTCCAGCGTGCTTCTCCCATCCGGCGATGTTAGAGCGACTCCCCGGGTACGCTGATGGTTTCCACTGGTAAGCTCGGCGTCAGACAGTCGGACGGCCTGCCATGACGGGCTGCCAGCCCCGTCGGGCGAGTTGCGTGAGGAGAGATGCATGCTGATCGGCGTACCGCTGGAGTCGGCCGCGGGGGAAACCCGCGTGGCTGTGACGCCGGAGACGGCCCGCAAATACGTGGCCCAGGGGCACACGGTGGTCGTGCAGTCGGGGGCCGGCGTCGCCGCCAGCGCCACCGATGCCGCCTATGAGGCCGCCGGTGCCCGGATCGCGGACCGTGCCGCGGCCTTCGGCGCGGAGCTGGTGCTCAAGGTGCAGCGGCCCTCGGCGGACGAGCTCGCCCTGATGAAGCCTGGGGCGGCGCTTGTGGGCATGCTCAACCCGTTCGACCGCGCCGGCCTGGAGGCGCTGGCCGCCGCCGGCCTGACCAGCTTCGCGCTCGAGGCCGCGCCGCGCACCACGCGCGCACAGAGCATGGACGTGCTGTCCAGCCAGGCCAACATCGCCGGCTACAAGGCCGTGATCATGGCGGCCGACCGCTACCCCAAGTTCTTCCCCATGCTCATGACGGCCGCGGGCACCGTGAAGGCCGCGCGCGTGGTGGTGCTGGGTGTGGGCGTGGCGGGCCTGCAGGCCATCGCCACGGCCAAGCGCCTGGGCGCGGTGATCGAGGCCTCGGACGTGCGCCCCGCCGTGAAGGAGCAGGTCGAGTCGCTGGGCGCCCGGTTCATCGACGTGCCCTACGAGACGGATGAGGAGCGTGAGGCGGCGCAAGGTGTGGGCGGCTACGCCCGGCCCATGCCGCCTGGCTGGCTGGCGCGCCAGCAGGCCGAGGTGGCCAAGCGCGTGGCCCAGGCCGACGTGGTGATCACCACCGCGCTCATTCCCGGACGGGCCGCGCCCACCCTCGTGACCGAGGAGATGGTGCGTTCCATGAAACCCGGCTCGGTGATCGTCGACATCGCGGCCGGCCGCGGCCCCGCAGGCCCGCACGGCGCCCCGGGCGGCAACTGCCCGCTCACCGAGCCGGGCCGCACGGTGGTGCGCCATGGCGTCACGCTGGTGGGTGAGACCAACCTCGCGGCCATGGTGGCCGCCGACGCCAGCGCGCTGTACGCGCGCAACGTGCTGGACTTCCTCAAGCTGGTCATCACCAAGGAGGGCAGCTTCCAGGTGCCGTTGGACGACGACATCGTCGCCGCCTGCCTGATGACCCAGAACCACGCCGTGACGAAGAAGGCCTGACCATGGATGCCGTGTCCCCGACGATCATCAACCTGATCATCTTCGTGCTGGCGATCTACGTCGGCTACCACGTGGTGTGGACGGTGACGCCTGCGCTGCACACGCCGCTGATGGCCGTGACCAACGCCATCTCGGCCATCGTCATCGTGGGCGCCATGCTGGCGGCTGCCCTCACCGAGACGGTGCTGGGCAAGACCATGGGTGTGCTGGCGGTGGCGCTGGCGTCCGTCAACATCTTCGGCGGCTTCCTCGTCACCCGGCGCATGCTGGAGATGTTCAAGAAGAAGACCCCCGCGGCGAAGAAGGAGGGCTGAGGCGATGAGCATCAATGTGGTGACCCTGCTGTACCTCATCGCCAGCGTGTGTTTCATCCAGGCCCTGAAGGGCCTGTCGCACCCCACCACCTCCATCCGCGGCAACGTGTTCGGCATGGCCGGCATGGCCATCGCGGTGGGCACCACGGCGGCGCTCATCGTGCGCGAAGGCGGTGGCGTGGGCTACGGCATGGTGTGGGTGCTGGTGGGCCTGGTCGCGGGCGGCGTGTTCGGCGCCTGGCGCGCCAAGACGGTCGAGATGACCAAGATGCCCGAGCTGGTGGCCTTCTTCCACAGCATGATCGGCCTGGCGGCGGTGTTCATCGCCGTGGCCGCCGTGGTCGAGCCCTGGGCCTTCGGCATCACGGCCAAGGGCGGCGCCATTCCCGCGGGCAACCGGCTGGAGCTGTTCCTGGGGGCCGCCATCGGCGCCATCACCTTCAGCGGCTCGGTCATCGCCTGGGGCAAGCTGTCGGGCACCTACAAGTTCCGCCTGTTCCAGGGCGCGCCCGTGGTGTTCGCCGGGCAGCACTGGCTCAACCTGGCGCTGGGCCTGGTCACCATTGGCCTGGGGCTGGTGTACATGGGCACCGAGAGCCACGCGGCGTTCTACGCCATGCTGGTGCTGGCCTTCGTGCTGGGCGTCACGCTCATCATCCCCATCGGCGGCGCCGACATGCCGGTGGTGGTGTCCATGCTCAACAGCTACTCGGGCTGGGCGGCGGCGGGCATCGGCTTCTCGCTCAACAACAGCATGCTCATCATCGCGGGCTCGCTGGTGGGCAGCTCCGGCGCCATCCTCAGCTACATCATGTGCAAGGCGATGAACCGCGCCTTCCTCAACGTGATCCTGGGCGGCTTCGGCGGCGACGCCGGTGCGGCTGCGGCCGGTGGCGGTGTGCAGCGCAGCGTCAAGAGCGGCTCGGCCGACGACGCCGCCTTCATCCTGGGCAACGCCGAGACGGTGGTGATCGTGCCGGGCTACGGCCTGGCGGTGGCGCGGGCCCAGCATGCGGTGAAGGAGCTGGCCGAGAAGCTCACGCACAAGGGCATCACCGTCAAGTACGCCATCCACCCGGTGGCCGGTCGCATGCCGGGCCACATGAACGTGCTGCTGGCCGAGGCCGAGGTGCCCTACGACCAGGTGTTCGAGATGGAGGACATCAACGGCGAGTTCGGCCAGGCCGACGTGGCCGTGATCCTGGGCGCGAACGACGTGGTCAACCCCGCCGCGCTGCAGAAGGGCAGCCCCATCTACGGCATGCCCATCCTCGAGGCCTACAAGGCCAAGACGGTGATCGTGAACAAGCGGTCCATGGCGGCTGGCTACGCCGGGCTGGACAACGAGCTGTTCTACATGGACAAGACCATGATGGTCTTCGGCGACGCCAAGAAGGTGGTCGAGGAGATGGTCAAGGCCATCGAGTGACCGCCCGGGTCACTCGCTATCGAATCCCCTGATGGGGCCGGCCGAGGCCGGCGGGGACAATCGCGCGCAACACGACAGAGCACACGAATGGAAAAGATCTGGCTGAAGCAGTACCCCGCCGGCGTGCCGGCCGAAGTGAAGATCGATGTCTACCCCTCGCTGGTGGCGCTGCTCGACGAGAGCTTCCGCCAGCACGCGAAGCTGCCGGCCTACCGCTTCATGGGCAAGTCCTTCAGCTTCGAGCTGATCGACGAGCTGTCGCGCGCCTTCGCCGCCTACCTGCAGGGTCTGGGCCTGCAGCGGGGTGACCGCGTGGCCATCATGCTGCCCAACGTGCCGCAGTACCCCGTGGCGGTCGCCGGCGTGCTGCGCGCCGGCATGGTGGTGGTGAACGTGAACCCGCTGTACACGCCGCGCGAGCTGGAGCACCAGCTCAAGGATTCGGGCGCCAAGGCCATCGTCATCCTCGAGAACTTCGCCGCCACGCTGCAGCAGGTGGCCGACCACGTGCCCACCAAGCACGTGGTGCTCGCCGCCATGGGCGACATGATGGGCCTGCTCAAGGGCGCCATCGTCAACCACGTGGTGCGCAAGGTGAAGAAGATGGTGCCGGCCTTCAGCCTGCCCGCCGCCACGCGCTTCAATGACGCGCTCTCCCAGGGCCGCGGCAAGGCGTTCACCGCGCCCAAGATGGGCCCCGACGACATCGCGGTGCTGCAGTACACCGGCGGCACCACCGGCGTGAGCAAGGGCGCGGTGCTGCTGCACCGCAACCTGGTGGCCAACGTGCTGCAGTCCGAGGCCTGGTACCAACCGGCGCTGAAGAAGGTGCCAGCGGGCGAGCAGGTGGTCACCATCTGCGCGCTGCCGCTGTACCACATCTTCGGCTTCAACACGAACATGATGCTGGGGCTGCGCATGGGCGGCTGCAACATCCTCATCCCCAACCCGCGCGACATCCCGGCCGTGCTCAAGGAGCTGTCGCGCGAGCGCTTCCACAGCTTCCCGGCGGTGAACACGCTGTTCAATGCGCTGGCCAATCACGCCGAGTTCGACAGCGTGGACTGGAGCCACCTCGTCATCTCGGTGGGCGGCGGCATGGCCGTGCAGCAGGCCACGGCCCGGCTGTGGCTGGAGAAGACCGGCTGCCCGATCTGCGAAGGCTATGGCCTGTCCGAGACCTCGCCGGTGGCGGCCTGCAACCCGGTGGATGCCACGGCCTACACGGGCACCATCGGCCTGCCGGTGAGCAACACCGAGCTCACCCTGCTGGACGACGACGGCCACGAGGTGCCGACCGGCCAGGCCGGCGAGATCGCCATCCGCGGGCCGCAGGTGATGGCCGGCTACTGGCAGCGGCCCGACGAGACCGCCAAGGTGATGACGGCCGACGGCTACTTCCGCACGGGGGACGTGGGCATCATGGACGAGCGCGGCTACTTCCGCATCGTCGACCGCAAGAAGGACATGATCCTCGTGTCCGGTTTCAATGTGTATCCGAACGAGGTCGAGGACGTCATCACCCAGATGCCCGGCGTGCTGGAATGCGCCGCCGTGGGCGTGCCCGATGACAAGGCTGGCGAGGCGGTGAAGGTCGTCATCGTGAAAAAAGACCCGTCCGTGACCGAAAGCGACGTGAGAAGCTGGTGCGAGTCGAATCTGACCGGCTACAAGCGGCCTCGGGTGATTGAATTCCGCACCGAACTGCCGAAGACACCGGTGGGCAAGGTGTTGCGCCGCGAGCTGCGCGACAAGAAATGATCACCTGACCGCCGATCACGGCGGCGGGTGCGCGACCTCGTAGGGAGTGCGGGGTCGCCGAGCTGTCTCCGGCCCGTTCACGGAGGCGGCCACACAAAAGGGTGGTCAGGGCGCCGACACAGGCGCACCCGGCCGTGTTTGGGGCCCATCGCCATCGGGATCGAGCATGCCGTCTCGTTTTGTCAGGACGCCCGCGGGGCAGGCCGAGATCCAGGCCCGCGGGCTCAAGCTCAGCCGGCCGGCGCGCAACCTGCTGCTGGTCATCAACGATTCGCGCAGCCTCGACGAGTGGCTGACGCAGGTGCAGGGCCTCACGCCCGACGACGTGGCCATGCTGCGCGACAACGGACTCATTGCGGAGGCCGGCGGCGCGGCCGCCAGCGCCGCGCGGCCGGCGCCCTCCGCAGCACCTGCAGCATCTTCGGCATCTGCGGACCTGCGCGACCCGGCCCCGCGTGCACCCGCGCCGGCCCCGGCCGCAGCTGCCGTGCCCGACAGCGCCGACTGGGACCGCACCCAGCAGGTCATTCGCGCGGCGGCCTACACCCCGCTGTACGACGCGCTCAACTCGGTAGGCAAGGCCAAGCTGGGCCTGATGCGCGGCTACCGCTTCGCGCTCGAGATCGAGAAGTGCAGCGGCATCGACGAACTGCGCACGCTGGCACTGCGCTTTGCCGAGCAGCTGCGCCAGGAGCACGGCATGGCCGCCGTCGGCGAGCTCACCTACGCCATCGGCGCGGTCAAGGCCTGACGGGCGCCTGGGCGCCGCCCGCCATCGCGTCCAGCGCCACCTGCCGCGCCAGGCGACGGCGGTACCAGGCCACGAGCTCCGCGTCGTCGAAGGCGTCGGCGAGGGCGTCGGCCATGCCGCGCTCCACCGAAGCGTCCGCGCCGCGGCCCAGGCGCGACAGCGCGTGCGCGAGCTCGCTGCGCAGGAAGGCCTCGTCCACGCGCTGCTGCCCGTCGGTGTCGTGGTTGGCCAGCAGCACCAGGCCGGCGCTCGCCTGCTCGGCAGCCATCGCGGATTCACCCAGCGCATTGGCGACCAGCGCCCGCAGGTAGTGGGCCCGTTCGTGCTGCACCCACTGGCCAGCGCGGTGCCAGAAACCCTGGGCCAGGCGAGCCCCTTCGTCCATGGCCCGGCGCACGGCCGGCACGTCCAGCTCGGGCAGGGGGCGTTCGGCCAGTTCGCTGGCGAGGTTGTTGGTCAGCGCGGCGGCGGGCCCGTCCAGCGCGCTGGGGGATTGCCAGGCCGGCCCGTGCAGCGGCGCCAGCGCCGCGAGCGCCGCCTCGCCCGCTTGCGCGGCATGCAGGCGCGACAGCCCGAACACCGTGGCGGCCAGCGTGACCAGGTCCGCGGCCTGCCCGGGCGGCACGCCTGCGGTGTCGGCCAGCCGGGAGGTCAGTGCGGCTTCTCCCGCCCCGTCGCCGGCCAGGCGGGCGGCCGCCGCGGCGTGCCGCAGCAGCGGCAGCGGCGCCTCGGGCCCGCAGGTGGCCAGCAGCGCCTGCTGCAGCCGCCACGCCTCGCCGGGCTGGCCCAGGCGCTCGGCGAACACATGGGTGAGCAGGAATGCGACGCGCGGCCGCTGGCCCGCGTCCAGCTCGGCGAAGTCCAGCGACTGCAGCAGGCCCGCGGCGCGCGGCGGGTCGTCGTCGTGGCAGGCGTCTGCCGTCTGCAGCAGCACGGCAGCACGGGCCGGGGCGTGTGCACGGGAAGCGTCCATCGTGTCTCCTGGCGGTTGCCGGCGGCGCGGCGTGGGCGCCGATTGTGGCTGCGGCACACTTGCGCCATGCCCCCACGTTTGTACCTGGATGTGCCGCTGGACGCAGGCACCGCGATCGATCTGCCGCCCGAGGCGGCCCGCCATGTGCAGGTGCTGCGGCTGCAGCCCGGCGACGCGCTCACGCTGTTCGACGGCCGCGGCGGCGAGTGGCAGGCCGAGGTGCTGCACATGGGCGGTCGCCAGCAGGTGCAGGTGCGCGCGCTGGCCCGCCACGCCGTGTCGCGCGAGCTGCCCCGCGCCGTGACGCTGGCCGTGGGCATGCCGGCCAACGAGCGCATGGACGCGCTGGTCGAGAAGGCCACCGAGCTGGG
This sequence comes from Burkholderiales bacterium, assembly GCA_016213265.1. GTDB lineage: Bacteria > Pseudomonadota > Gammaproteobacteria > Burkholderiales > Burkholderiaceae_C > Ideonella. The sequence goes on from JACRBA010000033.1 coordinate 12,933, forward strand.
CGTGGCGGTGCTGCAGCCGCTGCAGTGTGCGCGCAGCGTGCTGCGTCTGGCGGGTGAGCGGGCCGAGCGGCGCCAGGCGCACTGGCAGGCGGTGGCCGTGGCGGCGGCCGAGCAGAGTGGGCGCACCCAGGTGCCGCGCGTGCAGCCGGTGTGCACGCCGACGCAGTGGCTCGCTACGCTGCCCCCGGCCGATCACCGTGAGCGCCACATGCTGTGCTTTGCCGCCGACGCGCGGCCCGCGAGCGTGCTGTCCGGCAGCGCGGGGTCGGCGGTGGTGATGAGTGGGCCGGAAGGCGGGCTCACGCCGGAGGAGGAGGCCATGGCGCGGCAGCACGGCTTCTTCCCCGTGTCGCTGGGCCCGCGCGTGCTGCGTGCCGACACTGCACCGCTGGCGGCGCTGGTGCTGCTGGGGGCCGGCTGCTGAAGCGCGCCTCGGCAGCGGCGGCGCCGTTCCGCCGCGCTTGAGCTTGCCCCGGGGGCAGCCCCCATCCTGCCCCACCGACCCCCGCTTGCGCACCCACATGCCCACCACCGACGCGCCCCTGCCGCCCCCGACGCCCCGCCACGGCCTGCTCTGGCTCACGGTCTGCCAGGGCCTGTTCCTGCTGAACAACGTCGTCTTCATGGCCGTCAACGGCCTGGTGGGCCTGTCGCTGGCGCCCAGCGGCTGGCTGGCCACGCTGCCGCTGACGGCCTACGTGCTGGGCGGGGCGCTGTCCACCGGCCTGGTGGCGCGGCACCAGCAGCGGGTGGGGCGCCGGCGCGCGTTCCAGGCTGGCCTGGCGGTGGCCATGGTGGCCGCTGGCCTGTGCGCGGTGGCGGCGCTGGTGGGCAGCTTCTGGCTGCTGGTGGGCGCCACGCTGCTGGCCGGCTACTACAACGCCAATGCGGCGCTGTACCGCTTCGCGGCCACCGAGGTGGCCGGCCCGGCGGGGCGTGAGCGCGCGATTTCCTGGGTGTTGGCCGGCGGCGTGGTGGGCGGTGTGCTCGGGCCCGAGCTGGCCCAGGCCACACGCGACGCGCTGGCGGTGCCGTTCGCCGGCGCCTATGCCACGCTGGTGGCGGTGGCGGCGCTGTCCATGCTGAGCCTGTCGCGCATCGAGTTCCCGGCACTGCCGTCGGTGCCGGCCGGCGCGGCCGGCCACCTGCCCGCCGACTTCCTGCGGCGCGCGCCGGTGGTGGCCGCCATCGCGGCCTCGGCGCTCGGCTACGGCGTGATGAACCTGCTCATGGCCGCCACGCCCATCGCCATGCAGGTGTGCAGCCACCCGTTCTCGGCGGTGGCCTGGGTGCTGGAGTGGCATGTGCTGGGCATGTACCTGCCGAGCTTCTTCACCGGCAGCGTGATCCGCCGCGTGGGCGTGAAGCCGGTGCTGCTGGCGGGCGTGCTGCTCAACGCGGCGTGCATCGCGGTGGCGCTGCACGGCGTGGACCTGATGCACTTCACGGGCGCGCTGCTGCTGCTGGGCGTGGGCTGGAACTTCCTCTACGTGGGCGGCACCACGCTGTACACCGAGACCTATGCGCCCGAGCACAAGGTGCGGGCGCAGGCCCTGATGGACCGCTGCGTGCTGGGCACCATGACGCTCACGTCCTTCGGCTCGGGGGCCCTGGTCACCACGGGCGGCTGGCAGGCGATGAACCTGGGCGCATTGCTCCCGCTGGCGCTGCTGGCCGTGCTGCTGTGGCGCCTGCCGGCGCGGCGGGCGGGCCCGGCCGTCAGCGCGCCGAGCCGCTGACGAGCTCGAAGCGGAACAGGCGGCACTCGATGGCGCCGTTCCACATCGGCGTGCGCCGGCTTTCCTTCAGGCGCAGCAGCTGCGGCAGCTTCGCCTCCGGCGTGAGCACGTGGGCGGTCCAGCCGCCGTAGTGCTTCTTCCAGTGGCTGGCCAGGCGGGCGTAGAAGTCCGCCGCGTCCTGGGCCCCCTCGAAGCGCTCGCCGCCCGCGGGGCGCTGCCCCGGCCCCTGGCCCTGGCCCTTGGGCGCGATGCGCTCGCCGTAGGGCGGGTTCATCACGATCACACCGTGCCCGGCCGGGGCAGGGCGTTGCAGCACGTCCGCCGTCTTGAACTCGATGGCGTGGCGCACCCCGGCGCGCTCGGCGTTGCGGGCGGCGAAGTCGGTCATGCGGAACGAGACGTCGCCCGCCCACACCGGCACCGAGGGCGCATGCACCGCCTGGCGCGCCCGCTGCTGCATCTGCGCCCAGGCGCTGCGCAGCGCCGGGGTGCCGAAGGGCAGCAGCCGCTCGAAGGCGAAGCGCCGGTGCAGGCCCGGCGCCATGCCGCAGGCGATCTGGGCCGCCTCGATGGCAATGGTGCCGGCGCCGCAGCACGGGTCGAGCAGGCCGCCGTCCTCGGGCCGCCCGTGCCAGCCGGCAGCGGCCAGCATGGCGGCGGCCAGCGTCTCCTTCAGAGGCGCCTCGCCCTTGACCTGCACCTGCCCACCCTGGGCGTTGCGCCAGCCGCGCTTGAACAGCGCCTCGCCGGAGAGATCGATGGCCAGGCTGGCGTGCTCGGGGCCCAGGTGCAGCACCAGGCCCAGGTCCGGGTGGCGCGTGTCCACGCTGGGCCGCTCGCCGGTGGCCTCGCGCAGGGTGTCGCACACGGCGTCCTTCACCTTGAGCGCGGCGAAGTTGATGCTCTTGAGCGGCGAGCGCCAGGCCGAGGCGTCCACGCGCAGCGTGTGGCGCGGGGTGATCCACTGCGGCCAGGCGACGCGGCGCGCCAGGGCGTAGATGTCCTGCTCGCTGGCGTAGGGGCCGTCGGCCACCTGCCACAGCACACGCTGCGCGAGCCGGCTGCCCAGGTTCAGGCGCATGGCGGCGGTGGCATCGCCCTGCACCCACACGCCGCCGCGGCCCTCGTCCACGGGCACGCCTTCGCCCAGCAGCGCGCGGCACTCGGCCGCCAGGTAGGGCTCCACGCCCGCGGCGCAGGGAAGGAACAGCGTGCCCGGCTGCAGCACGGGAGAGGGCAAGGTCACAAGGCTTTCCGCAGGTTGGCGGGCGCGATCTTCAGGGCCTCGCGGTACTTGGCCACGGTGCGTCGGGCCACCTGGATGCCCTGCTCCTCGAGCATGTCGGCGATCTGGCTGTCCGACAGCGGCTTCTTGCTGTCTTCGGCCGCGACGAACTGCTTGATCAGCGCGCGCACCGCGGTGGACGACGCATTGCCGCCGGCATCGGTGTTCAGCGAGGAGCCGAAGAAGTACTTCAGCTCGAAGGTGCCGAAGGGCGTGGCCATGTACTTGGCCGTGGTCACCCGGCTGATGGTGGATTCGTGCAGGCCCAGCTCGTCGGCGATCTCGCGCAGCACCAGCGGCTTCATGGCGATCTCGCCGTGGCTGAAGAAGGCCTTCTGCCGCTCGACGATAGCCTGGCTGACGCGCAGGATGGTGTCGAAGCGCTGCTGGATGTTGCGGATGAACCAGCGCGCCTCCTGCAGCCGGGCCGACAGGCCGCTCTGGCCGTTGCCCCGCTGGCCGCGCACGGCCTGCGCGTACAGGTCGGACACCCGCAGCTTGGGCATCACGTCGGGGTTGAGCACGGCCTTCCACTGGCGGCCGGCCTTCTGCACGATGACATCCGGCACGACGATGCGGTTGTCCGAGCGGGCGAAGGGCCGGCCGGGCTTGGGCTCGCAGGCGACGATGAGGGCCTGCGCGGCCTTCACGGTGGCCTCGTCGCAGCCGGTGGCGGCAGCGAGCTTCTTCATGTCGCGCCGGGCGAGCAGCTCCAGGTGGGCGCCCGCGATGGCGATGGCGCACTCGCGCGCAGCGCAGGCGGGCTTGTCGCGCAGCTGCAGTGCCAGGCACTCGCCCAGGCACGAGGCGCCCACGCCTGCCGGCTCCATGCTCTGCAGCCATTTCAGGCCGCAACGCAGCTGGTCGAGCAGCTCTTCGCGGCCCTCGGGCGTGGTGATGCCGAGCGACTCCGCCAGCCGCTCGGCGATCTCGTCGAGCGAGCCGTCGAGGTAGCCGTCGTCGTCCAGCGACTCGATGAGCACGTGCACGGCCGCCGCATCGGCGGGCGCCAGGCGCATGCCGGCCAGCTGGCCGCGCAGGTGGTCCTGCAGCGACGGTGCCAGGCTGTTGCGGTCCTGCGCGTCGGGGCCGTCCTCGTCGCCGCCCGCACCGGCGCTGCTGGACGAAGGCAGCTCGCGGATGCCGTCGAAGTCGTCGCGCTCGGTGCCGTTCTCCCAGTCGTCGCGCTCGGTGGTGCCGAACTCGGCGCCGTCCACGCCCGCGGGCTCGTCGGCCGTGTCGCCCGCGGTGCCGGAGGCGGCCTCCTGCTCGTCGCGCGTGGCCCGCTCGGGCGCCACGAACTCGAACGGCGAATGGTCTTCCTCCGGCTCCAGGAAGGGGTTCTGCTCGAGCATCTGCTCGACTTCCTGGTGCAGCTCCAGCGTGGACAGCTGCAGCAGGCGGATGGATTGCTGCAGCTGCGGCGTGAGCGCCAGGTGCTGCGACAGGCGGACCTGCAGGGTGGGCTTCATGGCCAGCCCTACATGCGGAAGTGTTCACCGAGGTACACGCGGCGCACGTCCGGGTTCTCGATGATGTGCTCGGGTGTGCCTTCGGCCAGCACCGAGCCCTCGCTGATGATGTACGCGCGGTCGCAGATGCCCAGCGTCTCGCGCACGTTGTGGTCGGTGATCAGCACGCCGATGCCACGGGCCTTCAGGAAGCCGATGATGCGCTGGATCTCGATCACGGCGATGGGGTCCACGCCCGCGAAGGGCTCGTCCAGCAGGATGAAGCGCGGCTGGGTGGCCAGCGCGCGGGCGATCTCCACGCGGCGCCGCTCGCCGCCGGACAGTGCTGGCGCCGGCGATTCGCGCAGGCCGGAGAGGCTCAGGTCGTGCAGCAGGGCGTCGAGCTGGCGCTGGATCTCCGCCTCGCGCAGCGGCTTGCCGGCGCCGTCGAGCTGCAGCTCGAGCACGGCGCGGATGTTCTCCTCCACCGTGAGCTTGCGGAAGATGGAGGCCTCCTGTGGCAGGTAGCTCAGGCCCAGGCGCGAGCGCTGGTGGATGGGCTTGTGTTCCACCGCGGTGCCGTCGATGTGGATCGTGCCGGCGTCGCAGCGCACCAGGCCCACCACCATGTAGAAGGTGGTGGTCTTGCCGGCGCCGTTGGGGCCCAGCAGTCCGACCACCTCGCCCGCGCCCACGGCCAGGTGAACGTTCTTCACCACGGTGCGCGCGCCGTAGCTCTTGCGCAGGCCGGCGGCCTCCAGGCGGCTGCCGCCCGGGCCGGCGGGCACGGGGGCGGGGGCCGCGGATGTGGCGGGTGCGGCGCTCACCGGGCCGGCTCCGAGGCCGCCGGCTCGGCCGCGCGCGGGATGAACACCAGGCGCGCCCGTCCGGGGGCCGCGCCCGGCGTGGCGGGGGCGCCGCCTTCGAAGGTGATGGTGTCGCTGCGCTGCTCGTAGGTGATCACCGCGGCGCTGGCTTCGTCGGGCGGGCCGCTGGGGCGCAGCACGCGCAGCTGGGCGTCGCCCACGAAGCGCACGCGCTCCGCGGCGCCGTCGTACTCCACGCGGGCGGCCTCGGCCTCCACGTACTCGTCCACCCGGTCGCGCTTCTGGCGGAAGGTGGCCGGCCGGCCGGACGAGCCGATGGCGGTGGCGTGGAAGCGGCCGGGCGTGTCCTCGCGCACTTCCACCCGGTCGGCCTTGATCTGCAGCGTGCCCTGGGTGATGACCACGTTGCCGCTGATCACCGTGACGCGCGACTTCAGGTCCACCGTCGCCGACTGCTGGCCGTCGCTGACGATCTCCATCGGCTTGCTGCGGTCGGCGCGTTCGGCGCCGGCGGGCGCGGCCAGCACCAGCACGGCCAGCCCCGTGAGCAGGCGGGCGGTGAGGCGGGTGGGGCGCGGTGCGGGGGCAGGGTGCATGGATATCGGCATGAAACTTGCATGCCGATTCTAGCCCCAGCCGGTGATCGCGGGTGAGGAAAGCTGCGCATCCGTGCCGGCCGCGACGGCCGCCACGGCTCGCGCGCCGGGCTCAGCCCTTGCGGGACACGTCCACCAGGTAATCCACCACGGCGAACGCCTTGTCCACCCCGCCGGCCATGGCGGCCGAGGTGCGGTAGCGCCCCTGCACGCCCAGCATGGGCACGCTGTCCACGCCGTACGCGTCGGCCAGCTGCTTGGCCTGGCGCGCCTTGCCGATCACGCTGAAGGACTTCATCGCGTCAGCGAACTTGGCGCCGTCGGCCCCGTTGGCGGTGACGAACGCCACCACCTCGGCCTCGGTCACCATGCGCTTGCGGTCCACATGGATGGCGTTGAAGAACTTGCGGTGCAGGCTGCCGAGCAGCCCCAGGGCCTCGAAGGCGTAGAACACCTTCTGGTGGAACTCGTACTGCGGCGTGAAGGCGGCCGGCACGCGGCGGAAGCTCACGTCGGCCGGCAGCTTGGCCAGCCACTGCTCGACGAAGGGCTCCAGCGAGAAGCAGTGCGGGCAGCCGTACCAGAAGAACTCGACCACCTCCCACTTGCCGGCAGCCGCCTGGCTCAACTGCTGGGGCAGGCGCACGAAGTGCGTGCCCTCCACCGGCCCGCCTGGCGCCTGCGCCGCCAGCGGCAGCCAGGCGGGGGCGGCGGCGGCCAGGCCGAGGCAGTGGAAGTGGCGCCGGGTGATCGAGCGGTTCATCGGGTCGGGCTTTCGGGTGGGTTCAGGGGATGTGGACGGGGCGATGGAGCCGGCGCGGGCCGGTTCAGTTCCGTTCCAGGCGCACCAGGGCGGCGTCGATGCCGGCGGCCTTGAGCCGCTCCTGCTGGGTGGTGGCCTCCGCCTGGGTGTCGTAGGGGCCCAGCCGCACGCGGTGGACCACCCGGCCGCTCTGTTCACGCTCGTGCACCTTGGCTCCGAAGCCCTGCAGGGCCAGCCTGGCGCGCTGCTGCTCGGCGTCGTCGGCGCTGGAGA
>JACRBA010000038.1 GCA_016213265.1 Burkholderiales bacterium
GATGGAGATGCCGGAAGACAAGATCCGCAAGATCATGAAGATCGCCAAGGAGCCGATCTCCATGGAGACGCCGATCGGCGACGACGACGACTCGCACCTGGGCGACTTCATCGAGGACACCAACAACACCGCGCCCATCGAGGCGGCCATGCAGGCCGGCCTGCGCGACGTGGTGAAGGACATCCTCGACAGCCTGACCCCGCGCGAGGCCAAGGTGCTGCGCATGCGCTTCGGCATCGAGATGTCCACCGACCACACGCTCGAGGAAGTGGGCAAGCAGTTCGACGTCACGCGCGAACGCATCCGCCAGATCGAGGCCAAGGCCATCCGCAAGCTCAAGCACCCGAGCCGCTCGGACAAGCTGCGCACCTACCTCGACAACATCTGACGTGACGGCCGGGCGGGCGTCACCGCGCGCCCACCGGTGCCCGCCTCCCCTGAACACCGGCCGCTACTGCGGCCGGTGCCACGTGGGCGAGCTACACTGCCTGACGCATGGCCACCATCAAGCGCCGCACCGTCCTGTTCGCGGATCTGCGCGGCAGCACGGGGCTCTACGAAACGCTTGGCAACGCCCAGGCCACCTCGGTCGTCACGCAGACGATCAACGCGCTGGCCCAGAAGGTGCCGGCCATGGGCGGCCAGCTCATCAAGACGCTCGGTGACGGGCTGATGGCCGTCTTTTCGGTGCCGTCCATGGCCGTGGCCTGCGCCATGCAGATGCATGACCACCTGGAAAGCACGGCGGCGGCGCCGCACACCGCCCCCGCGGTGGCGCGGCTGCGCCTGCAGATCGCGCTGGCGCTGGGTGAGGTGGTCGAGGTCAATGGCGATTGTTTCGGCGACGCCGTGAACGTGGCCGCGCGCCTGCTCGACCATGCCGGCGACAACGAGACGCTGATCACCAGCGAGGTCTTCGAGGAGCTGGCGCCCGAGGCGCAGGCCAACTACCGCTCGCTCGACCGCATGCGCCTGCGTGGCCGCGCCGAGCCGGTGGAGGTGCACATGCTGCCGCCGCGCGGGGGCGACAACGCCGCCACGCTGATGGAGACGCGCATCGACCTGGCCGAGCCCGAGGGCCTGCAGCTCGTGTGGCACGACAGCCTGTACCGCTTCACCCGGCACGACCTGCCGCTGCTCATCGGGCGTGGCTCGACCTGCGGCCTGCTCATCGACGAGGCCCGCGTGTCGCGCACCCACGCCCGCATCGACTGGATGGGTGGCGGCCTGCAGGTCACCGACCTCAGCATCAACGGCACCTACGTGCGCTTCTCGGGCGACGACGAGGTGATCAGCCTGCGGCGCGGCGCCTGCACGCTGCACGGCAGCGGCGAGATCGGCCTGGGCGGCACGCCCAACGAGGTCGGCGTGCCGGTGCTGCAGTTCAGCATCATGTCCAGCCTGGACGACACCCTGCCGATGCGGCTCACCCCGCCCGCCGGCCCCTTCTGAGCCCCATGGCCGCCCTGCTGCCCTCCCCTGCCTTTCGCCATGGCCAGCCGCCCGCCCCGGTGGGCGTGCTGCTGGCCAACCTGGGCACACCCGACGCGCCCACGCCCGCGGCGCTGCGGCGCTACCTGGCCGAGTTCCTGAGCGACCCGCGCGTCGTGGAGATCCCGCGCCTGGCCTGGTGGCCCATCCTGCACGGCATCATCCTGCGCACCCGGCCCGCCAAGTCGGCGGCCAAGTACGCCAGCGTGTGGATGCCCGAAGGCTCACCCCTGCTGGTCTGGACGCAGCGCCAGGCGGCCGACCTGCAGTCGCGGCTCACCGCAGCGGGCCATGCCGTGCAGGTGCGCCCCGCCATGCGCTACGGCAACCCCTCCATCGCCGCCGCGATGGCGGCCTTCGCGGCGGAAGGTGTGCGCCGCGTGCTGGTGCTGCCGGCCTATCCGCAGTATTCCGGCGCCACCACGGCGAGCGTGTTCGATGCCGTCACGGCCTGGGGCCGCCGCACGCGCTGGGTGCCCGAGCTGCGCTTCGTGCACCAGTACCACGACGACCCGGCCCACATCGCCGCGCTCGCTGCCAGCGTGCGGGCCCACTGGGCACGCGCGGGTCGCGGCGAGGTGCTGGTGATGAGCGTCCACGGCATGCCCGAGCGCACCCTGCACCTGGGCGACCCCTACCACTGCCAGTGCCAGAAGACCGCGCGGTTGCTGGCCGAGTCGCTGGGGCTCGGGCCCACCGAGTGGCGCATCACCTTCCAGAGCCGTTTTGGCCGCGCCAAGTGGCTGGGCCCGGCCACCAACGAGACGCTGGTCGCGTTGGCACGGGCCGGCACGCGGCGCGTGGACGTGCTGTGCCCCGGCTTCTCGGCCGATTGCCTGGAGACGCTGGAGGAGATCGCGCAGGAGGGCCGTGACGAGTTCCTGCACGCGGGTGGCGAGGCCTATGCCTACATCCCCTGCCTGAACGACGACGCGGCCGGCATGGCGGCCCTGGCGTCGCTGGCCGAGCGCCACCTGGCCGGCTGGCTGCCCGCGCCGCCCGAGGCCCCCGCCGAGCGCAGCGCCGCGCGCGAGCGCGCCCTGGCCCTCGGCGCCGCGGATTGACCGCGGCGCGCCAGCGCACGTTTCACACGCGCACCACCGCGTCCGGCTCGGTCGGCGGGCGCAGCCAGCGCACCAGGCGCGGCAGCACCAGCACACACACCACCACCACCAGCAGCGCCAGCGACATGGGCCGCTGCACGAACACCGTCCAGTGCCCCTCGCCGATGGCCAGGGCATTGCGCATCTGCGCCTCGGCCAGCGGGCCCAGGATCATGCCGACGATCACCGGTGCGGTCGGGAAGTCGTAGCGCCGCATCAGCACACCCAGCACGCCGATGGCGTAGAGCAGCACCAGGTCCAGCGCCGACTGGCGCATGCCGTAGACGCCCACGGTGGCGAACACCAGGATGCCCGCGTACAGCGGCGGCTTGGGCAGCTTGAGCAGCTTGACCCACAGGCCCACCAGCGGCAGGTTCAGCACCAGCAGCATCACGTTGCCGATGTACAGCGACGCAATGAGCGCCCACACCAGGCCGGCGTTGGTGTCGAACAGCTGCGGCCCGGGCTGGATGCCGTAGTTCTGGAACGCGCCCAGCAGGATGGCGGTGGTGTTGGAGGTAGGGATGCCCAGCGTGAGCAGCGGCATCAGCGTGGCGGTGATGGCCGCGTTGTTGGCCGCCTCGGGGCCGGCCACGCCCTCGATGGCGCCCGTGGTGCCGAACTCCTCCTTGTGCGGCGAGAGCTTCTTCTCGGTGGCGTAGCTGAGGAAGGTGGGAATCTCGCTGCCGCCCGCGGGCAGTGCGCCGAAGGGCATGCCGATCGCGCTGGCGCGCAGCCAGGCGGGCCAGGAGCGCTTCCAGTCCTGCCGGCTCATGTGCACGCGGCTCATGGGGTGCTGCGCCTCCACGACCCGGCCCTCGTAGAGCACGTGGTACAGCGCCTCACCCACTGCAAACAGGCCCACCGCCACCAGCACGACCTCCAGGCCGTCCATGAGTTCGGGCACGCCGCCGGTCAGGCGCGGGGTGCCGGTGATCTGGTCCAGCCCCACGAGGCCGAAGGCCAGCCCCACGGCCAGGGCCGTCACCCCACGCAGCATGCTCTTGCCCAGCACGGCCGACACCGTGGTGAAGGCCAGCAGCATGAGCATGAAGTACTCGGGCGGGCCCAGCCGCACGGCATGCTCGGCCACCCAGGGGGCGAAGAAGGTGACCACCAGCGTGGCCAGCGTGCCGGCGACGAAGGAGCCCACGGCCGCCGTCGCGAGCGCCGCACCCGCCCGGCCGCTCTTGGCCATGCGGTTGCCCTCCATCGCGGTCACCATCGCCCCCGACTCACCCGGCGTGTTCAGCAGGATGGACGTGGTCGAGCCGCCGTACATGGCGCCGTAGTAGATGCCCGCGAAGAAGATCATCGACGCGGTGGGCTCCACCTTCAGCGTGATGGGCAGCAGCATCGCCACCGCGGTGGCCGGGCCGATGCCCGGCAGCACGCCCACCGCGGTGCCGATCAGGCAGCCCAGCAGGGCCCACAGCAGGTTGACGGGGGTGGCCGCGGTGGCAAAGCCGGCCGCCAGCAGGTCGAGGGTTTCCATCACAGCCATCCTGTCGAGGTGATCGCAGGCAGCGAGATGCCCAGCCCCTGGCCGAACATCCAGAACACCGGCGCCGAGATGGCCAGCCCCAGGGCCACGTCGGCCGCCAGCTGCCGCACACGCAGGCCCCGCGCACCGCGCGACCAGCGCAGGCCGCGCACCGCCAGCACGAAGCACAGCGCGCAGCCCAGCACGAAGCCGATGCGGGTGATCAGCAGCGCGTTCACGCACAGGCCGGCGCTCACCCAGGCGAAGCCGATCCAGTCGCCGCGCGCGGCGCCTGGTGGCTCCTCCATGTCGCGCCAGCCGCCGGTGAAGGCCTCGCGCAGCAGGCCCAGCCCGCACAGCGCCAGCAGCCCGCCCACCACAAGGGGCAGGAAGTTGGGTCCGACGCCGGCATAACCGGCATCGGACGACATCTGCAAGGCGGCCAGCACCACGCCGCCGCCGGTCAGCAGCACCCCGGCGGCGATCGCCGACTGTCGGGCCTGGGCATTCATGGCATCTCCCGGTTCGACCGCGTCAGACCATGCCGGCCTTGGCCATGATGGCGCGCAGGCTGGCGAACTCGTCGTCGACGAACTTCTCGAAGGCCTCGCCGGCCAGGAAGGCCGGGGTCCAGCCGTTCTTCTCCAGCGCCTCGGCCCAGGCCTTGGAGCGCGTGGCGCGCACCACCATGTCGGTGATGGCCTTGCGCTGCTCGGGCGTGATGCCACCGGGCGCGTACACCCCGCGCCAGTTGCCGATCACCACCGGGATGCCCTGCTCCTTGAGCGTGGGCACGTCGATGCCCTTGATGCGCGTGTCGGCGGTGATGCCGATCGCGCGCATCTTGCCGGCCTGGATGTAGGGCTGGAACTCGCTGAAGCCGCTGCCGCCGATGGTGACGTTGCCGCCCAGAATGGCCGCGATCGCCTCGCCGCCACCCCGGAACGGCACGTAGTTCACCTTGGCCGCGTCCACCCCCACCGCGCGGGCAATCATCGCTGCCGCGATGTGCTCGGTGGCGCCGCGCGAGCCGCCGCCCCACTTCACGCTGCCCGGGTCGCGCTTCATCTGCTCGACCACGTCCTTCATGGTCTTGAAGGGCGAGTCGGCCGGCAGCACGAACACGTTGTACTCGCTGGTCAGCCGCGCGATGGGTGTGGCCTGCGACAGGCTCACCGGCGGCTTGCCGGTGATGATGCCGCCCAGCATGACCGCGCCCATGACGAGCAGCGCGTTCGGATCGCCCTTGTTGGCGTTGACGAACTGCGCCAGCCCCAGGGCGCCGGCCGCGCCACCCTTGTTCTCGTAGGCCACGGTGGCGGCCGCCCCCGCGTCCTGCAAGGCCTTGCCGAACGCCCGGCCGGTGAGATCCCAGCCACCGCCCGGGTTGGCGGGGATCATCATCTTGAGGTTGGCCCCGCTGGCCAGCGCGTGCAGCGGCAGGCCGGAGGCGGCGGCCAACGCGGCCAGGCTCTTGAGGAAGTGGTCTCGGCGCATGTGTGTCTCCTTGGTGGCGCGGGGTCGGGCGCTCAGAACGTGTGGATGACGCCCAGGTCGTAGCCGGTGCGGCGAGTGGCCGCCTCGGCGTCGTGGCCGATGTCGGCATACAGCGTGGTGCGCTTGGACAGCGCGTGGTGGTAGCCCAGGCCGAGCTTGCGCGCGTAGGTCTCGTCGTCACGCTCCTGCTGGCCGTAGGCAGCCTTCACCACGCCGCTGCCCACGGTCCAGTTCAGGCCCAGCATCCAGCCGTTCGCATCGACGCCGGCCGCGGTGGTGCCGGACGAGTAGCCCACCGTCAGCGCCGCGGGGCCGAAGGTGTAGCCCGCGCCCACGTTCCACTGCTTGTCTTCGGCGCCACTGGGGTCTTCCACCCCGGCGGCCACGAACCATGCGCCCTGCCGGTACAGCGCCGCCACCGACAGGTGCTTGTCCGGCGCCGAACCGTCGGACGGGGCCTCGGCCACCGACGCCGCGGCACTGAAGCCGTTGGCACTGATGTCGTAGCGCACCGAGTTGTCCACGCGCACCTTGGTGATGCCGCCCACACGCATGCTCACGTCACGCAGTTGGGCCACGGTGTCGCCGCCGAAGGGGTCGATCTGGTTCTGCACCAGCGAGAAGGCGGCCGAATACTGGCGGCCCAGCGCGAGGCGGCCCCACGGCGTGTCCAGGCCGACGTGCGAGATGCCCTTCCAGAACTGCGCGCCGTCCTGGCCGCCGGTGTCGCCGAAGAAGCGGTGCTCGATCTGGAAGAAGGCCTTCAGGCCACCGCCGAGGTCCTCGGTGCCGCGAAAGCCGAGCCGGCTGTCGCCACCGGTGGCGACCTCGCGGTCCTCGCTGCCGATGGCCTGGCGCAGGCCCACGTCGAGCTTGCCGTAGACGGTGACGGTGGACTGGGCGGACGCCGTGGCGGCGCACAGGGTGGCGGCGACAGCAGCCGCGGAACGCAGGAATCTCATGGGGTTGTCTCCTCTCGATGGCCACAGTGGCCAAGGCGATGCTCGACAGCGAGGCTGTCAAACCGCTGTCGCTGCCGGCGGGGTAAACCCGCAGCGTCCGATGCGCATAATCGGCAGCCCCATGAAGGTGCTACTCGTCGAAGACTAGGCTGCCTTGCAGCTCACGCTGCAGCGCAGTTTCGAGCGCCGGGGCATGCGCATCGTCGCCTGCACCGATGGCGACCGCGCGCTGGACCGCTGGCGTGCGAGCGCACCCGATGTGGTGGTGCTGGACCTCAGCCTGCCCGGCCGCGACGGCCTCGAGGTGCTGGCCCAGGCGCGCGCGGAAGGCCTGGACACGCCGGTGCTCATCCTCACCGCGCGCGGCACGGTGGGCGACCGCGTGCTGGGCCTGAACACCGGCGCGGACGACTACCTGCCCAAGCCCTTCGACCTGGACGAGCTGGAGGCCCGCATCCGCGCCCTGGTGCGTCGCCGGCGTGGCACCGAGCTGCCCACCCCGGGCTACTGCGGCCTGCAGGTCGACCCGGACAGCCTGGCCGTCTACCACCAGGGACGCCCGCTGGACCTCACGCTGCGCGAGGCCTCGCTGCTGCAGGCGCTGCTGGCCAGCCCGGGCCGCGCGGTGGCCAAGGCACGGCTGACCGAGATCGTCTTTCGCGACGACGCCGAGGTGCAGCCGGATGCGATCGAGGTGGTGGCCTACCGCCTGCGCAAGAAGCTGGCTGCCACCGACGTGCGGCTGGTGACGCTGCGTGGCCTGGGCTACCTGGTCGACCGGGCGGCGGCCGACGCCGCGGACATCCCGGGCGAGACGCCTTGAACGCCCGGCGTGCGTCGTCGCTGCGGTGGCAGCTGCTGGTGGGCGTGCTGGTGCCGGTGCTGGCCTTCGTCGCGCTCACGGCCGTGGCCGCTCACCGGTCGGCCCTGGCCGCGGCGAACACGGCGTACGACCGCACCCTGCTCGCCTCGGCCAAGACCATCGGGGAGCAGCTGCGCGTGCAGGGCGAGGGTGCCGCCGTGCGGGTGACGGCCGACCTGCCCTACAGCGCCCTGGAGGCCTTCGAGGCCGACATGCGCAGCCGCATGTACTACCGCATCCTGGGGTTCCAGGGCGAGACGGTGTCCGGCTTCGACGACCTGCCCGGCCCGCGCCCCCCGGGCGCCGGCCGCAATCCCTCCGCCGCGCTGGTGCACTTCTACGACGACGAGTTCCGCGGCCAGCCGGTGCGCATGGCCGTGCTGCTGCAGCCGGTGTCGGGCCCCACGGGCCTGGGCATGGCCACCATCCAGGTGGCGGAGACCTTCGAGCTGCGTCGCAGCATGGCCGACGAGCTGCTGACGCAGACGCTGGTGCGCCAGGCGCTACAGATCCTGCTCATTGCCGCGGTGGTGGTGTGGGTGGTGCAGCGTGCGACCCGCCCGGTGCGTGCGCTCGGCGCCCTGCTGGCTGCCCGGCCGGCCGGTGACCTGTCTCCCCTGCCCACGGGCCAGGCGCCGCGCGAGCTGCTGCCGCTGATCGACGCCACCAACAGCGTGATGTCGCGCCTGGCCCGGCTGCTGGAACACCAGAAGCGCTTCGTGCGAGATGCGTCGCACCAGCTGCGCACGCCCTTGGCGGTGCTGAAGGCGCAGCTGCAGTCGGCGGCGCGGGGCGACGTGGCGCCCTCGCAGGCGCTGGTCGAGGTGGCCGAGACCGTCGACCGGGCGACCCTGCTGGCCAACCAGTTGCTGGCGCTGGCCAAGGTGGAGCAGATCCGCGAGCAGGCCGACGCGCCGGTGACCGACTGGGCCGACGCCGTGCGCCAGGTCGCGCTCGACCTCTCACCGCTGATCGTCGCCCGGCAGCTGGATTTCGACCTGGCGCTGCAGCCGGCCCGCGTGCGCGCCCACGAGTGGGCCCTGCGCGAGCTGTCGCGCAACCTCATCCACAACGCCATCCAGCATGGGCCACCCGGGGGCCGGCTGCACATCCGCCTGCAGACCGACCGCCACCACGCCGCGTTGACCGTGTCCGACAGCGGCCCCGGCCTGGACGCCGAGGCGCGCGCGCGCCTGTTCCAGGCCTTCGCCGCCCGCGGCCCGGCGGCCGGCAGCGGGCTCGGGCTCGCCATCTGCCAGGGGATCGTGACGGGCCTGGGCGGCCAGCTCAGCCTGGACAACCGCGAGCTGCAGGGCCGGGTGATCGGCCTGGACGCCACCGCGCGGCTGCCCCTGGAGCCCGCGCCGCCGCCCGACCCCGACACCGCTGAAGGACAATCGCCTCCGTGAAGGAACTGCCACTGAGCACCGCCCCGGTGCGCCTGGACAAATGGCTCTGGGCCGCCCGCTTCTACAAGACCCGCGCGCTGGCCGTGGAGGCCATCGGCAAGAACCGGGTCGATGTGAACGACCAGCCGGCCAAGCCCTCGCGCGACATCCGCGTGGGCGACCGGCTGACCCTGCGTGAGCCCGGCCTGCCGGCGCGCACCGTGCGGGTGTTGGGCCTGAGCGAGGTGCGCGGCCCCGCGCCCATGGCCCAGCAGCTGTACGAGGAGACGCCGGAGAGCCTGGCCGCCCGCGAGGCCGCCCGCGAGGCCCGGCGCCAGGGGGTGGAGCCCGCGGCGACCATCGAGCACGGCCGCCCCACCAAGCGCGACCGCCGCCACCTGGCCGACTGGCAGCGCTGGAGCGCCACGCTCGACGACGGCGGCGGCCGCTGACGGCCCCTTGAAGCCTGCCGGATCGCCCCCATCTGCGGGCGGATTCCGGCTTTCGACCCTGCTTTCGGACCGATTTCCACCATGCAAACCAACGACAACCCCACCGATCCGACCCCTGACCAGGCCGCCCCCGCCGCAGCGCCCGAGACGGCCAGCGCCTCCCCCGAGGCCCAGCTGGCCAGCCTGCAGGCCCAGCTGAGTGAGGCGCAGGACGCCTTCCTGCGCGCCAAGGCGGAAACCGAGAACGTGCGCCGCCGTGCCGACGAGGAGGTCAGCAAGGCGCGCAAGTTCTCGGTGGAGTCCTTCGCCGAGGCCCTGCTGCCCGTCAAGGACAGCCTGGAGGCGGCCATCGCCATGCCTGACGCGCCGGTGGAAAAGGTGCTCGAGGGTGTGCATGCCACCCTGCGCCAGCTGCAGCAGGCGCTGGAGCGCAACAAGGTGGTGGAGATCAACCCGCCTGCCGGCACCAAGTTCGACCCCCACCACCACCAGGCCATCAGCATGGTGCCGGCCGAGCAGGAGGCCAACACCGTCGTGGCCGTGCTGCAGAAGGGCTACCTGATCGCCGAGCGCGTGCTGCGTCCGGCGCTGGTCACCGTGGCCGCCCCGAAGTGAAGCCCCGGCTGGCGGCCGGGTCTTGAAGCCGGCCCGGCCGGCCGCACATCACAGAACAACGGACAACCCTTCGAATCCCTCAGAACCAGGAGCACCTCATGGGCAAGATCATCGGCATCGACCTCGGCACCACCACCAGCTGCGTCGCCATCATGGAAGGCTGCAAGCCCAAGGTCATCGAAAACTCCGAAGGCGCACGCACCACGCCTTCCGTCGTCGC
>JACRBA010000034.1 GCA_016213265.1 Burkholderiales bacterium
CGTGGTGGCCGGCGGCGGCGCCGACTGGCCGCTGGCCCAGGCGCTGGCGCGGGGCCTGCCGGCCACGACGTTGGCCGAGGGCGCCGTGCGAGAGGTGCCGGGCGCCCAGGGCGAAGCCGCGCTCGTCTACCCGCTGGCACTGCGTGCGGGCGGCCAGGCCCAGGTGGCCCTGGCGTGGCCCATGGGCCAGGGTGGCGCGGCGGGCTTCGTGCCGCCGCCCACGCCCGCGGCGGTGGACGCGCAGTTCGCCGAGGCCGCCGCTGCCTGGCGCGAGCGGCTCAACCGCGTGGGCCTGCAGCTGCCCGCGGCGGGCCAGCGCGTGCACGACACCCTGCGCAGCATGCTCGCGCAGATCCTGCTGTCGCGCGACGGGCCGGCGCTGCAGCCCGGCACGCGCTCGTACGCCCGCAGCTGGGTGCGCGACGGCGCCATGATGGTGGCGGGCCTGCTGCGCCTGGGCGAGCGCGCCGCGGCCGAGGAGTTCGTGGACTGGTACCAGACCCAGCTGTTCGACAGCGGCAAGGTGCCCTGCTGCGTGGACGCACGCGGCGCCGACCCGGTGCCCGAGAACGACAGCCATGGCCAGTTCATCTACGCCGTGGCCGAGCTCTGGCGCTTCACCGGCGACCGCGCCGCGCTGCAGCGGCGCTGGCCGGCCGTGGCGCGCGCCACGCGCTACATGGAGAGCCTGCGCCAGCGCACCCGCACCGCGGAGAACCGCACGCCCGACCGCGCCGCCTTCTTCGGCCTGATGCCGGCCTCCATCAGCCACGAGGGCTACTCGGAAAAGCCCATGCACTCGTACTGGGACGACTTCTGGGCCCTGCGCGGCTACAAGGACGCGGTGGCGCTGGCCAGTGCCGCGGGTGACGCGGCCGCCGCCAGCGAATTCGCCTCGTGGCGCGACGAGTTCGCCAGCGAGCTCTCGGCCTCGCTGCGCGCCGCGGTGGCACGGCATGGCATCGACTACCTGCCCGGCGCGGCCGAGCTGGGCGACTTCGACGCCACCTCCACCACGGTGGCGCTCAACCCGGCCCAGGCCCAGGGCCTGCTGCCGCCGGGGCTGCTGGAGGCCACCTTCGAGCGCTACTGGCAGCAGGCCCAGCAGCGCGCGCGCGGCACGCTCGCCTGGGCCGACTACACGCCCTACGAGCTGCGCAGCGTGGGCGCCCTGGTGCGCCTGGGCCGGCCGGCGCGCGCCTGGGCCGTGCTCGACTTCTTCTTCGCCGACCAGCGGCCCGCCGGCTGGAACCAGTGGGCCGAGGTGGTGATGAACGGCTACCGCGTGCCGCGTTTCCTGGGCGACATGCCGCACGCCTGGGTGGCCAGCGACGCCCTGCGCTCGCTGCTCGACCTGTTCGTGCACGAGGAGGGCGAGGCGCTGGTGCTGGGCGCCGGCCTGCCCGAGGCCTGGTTCGACGGCGCGGGCGTGGCCGTGCGCGGCCTGCCCACGCCGCACGGCCTGCTCAGCTACCGCCTGCAGCGCGGCCCCGGCGGCCTGCACATCGACATCGACGCCGGCCTGCAGCCACCGCCGGGCGGCCTGCGTGTGCGCTGGCACGGCCGCGAACAGCGCATCGACCGCCTGCCCGCCTCTCTCACCCTCGAACCGTGATCCACTGACGCCATGGCTGCACTGACCCTGCGCGGCATCCGCAAGGCCTTCTCCGGCCAGCCCATCCTGCACGGCATCGACCTCGACGTGGCCGACGGCGAGTTCGTGGTGCTGGTGGGGCCCTCGGGCTGCGGCAAGTCCACCCTGCTGCGCTGCGTGGCGGGCCTGGAGACCATCGACGCGGGCGAGCTGCTCATCGACGGCCGGCGCGTGAACGACACGCCGCCCGCGCAGCGCGGCCTGGCCATGGTGTTCCAGAGTTATGCGCTCTACCCGCACATGACGGTGGCCGAGAACCTCAGCTTCGGCCTGCGCATGGCCCGCACGCCGCGCGCGCAGATCGACGCGGCCGTGGCGCGCGCCGCCAAGACGCTGCAGATCACCCACCTGCTCGACCGCAAGCCCGCGGCGCTGTCGGGCGGCCAGCGCCAGCGGGTGGCCATCGGCCGGGCCATCGTGCGCCAGCCCGGTGCCTTCCTCTTCGATGAGCCGCTGTCCAACCTGGACGCCGCCCTGCGCGGCCAGATGCGGGTGGAGCTGGCGCGCCTGCACGCCGAGCTGCGCAGCACCACGCTGTACGTCACGCACGACCAGGCCGAGGCCATGACACTGGCCGACCGCGTGGTGGTGCTCAACGCCGGCCGCATCGAGCAGGTGGGCCCGCCCATGGCGCTGTACCGCGAGCCGGCCAACACCTTCGTCGCCGGCTTCCTGGGCTCGCCGCGCATCAACCTGCTGCCCGGCGCCTGGCTGGGCGAGCCGCAGGTGGCCACGCTCGGCGTGCGCCCGGAGCACCTGGCGCCCGTGGCGGCCGACGCACCGGGCCTGGACACCACGCTGCTGGCCGTGGAACCCCTGGGCGACGTGAGCGACCTGCACCTGCGTGCGCCGGACGGCCAGCCCCTCGTCGCCCGCGTGGCGCCCGACTGGCAGGGCAGGCCCGGCCAGCCGCTGCGCGTGGGCGCCGGGCAGCGGCTGCGCTTCGACGACCAGGGGCGCCGCCTCGTGGACTGAGCGCACCACCGACCGCCGACATGCCTGCCACCCCCACGCCACCCGCCCTGCCCGGCCGCCGTGCCCTCATCGGCCTGCCCCTGCTCGCCACCGGGCTGGGCGGCTGCGCCCCCCTCCGCCCCGCCATGCCCCCTGCCACCCCCGGGCCCACGCCCGCCACGCGCGAGGCCGCCGACAGCCGCCTCACCCTGACCCTGCACGCCCGCCTGCGCCACTGGGTGGACCTGCCCGCCGGCTATGCCGACGACCCCGGCCGCCGCTGGCCGCTGATCGTCTTCCTGCACGGCTCGGGCGAGCGGGGCGACGACCTGGCCCGCGTGCGCGTGCACGGGCTGCCGCGCCACCTGGATGCCGGCGAGGCGGTGCCCGCCATCGTGGTCTCGCCCCAGTGCCCCGCCGACCACGACTGGGACCCGCACTGGCTGCACGCCCTGCTGGGTGACCTGCAGCAGCGCCTGCGCATCGACCCGGCGCGCGTCACCGCCACGGGCCTCAGCATGGGCGGCGCCGGCTGCTGGGACTGGGCCTCGGCCTACCCGCAGGACCTGGCCGGCATCGCGCCGGTGTGCGGCTTCGGCCGCTGGCTGCGCGTGGCGCGCATGCGCCAGGTGCCGGTGCGCGCCTACCACGGCCTCGACGACACGGTCGTGCCCGCGCAGGCGCAGCAGGACCTGGTGGCCGCCCTGCGCGCAGCCGGCGGGCGCGCCGAGCTCACCGTCTACCCCGGCGTCGGCCACGACGCCTGGACCCCCGCCTACGCCGACCCCGGCCTCGTGCCCTGGCTGCTCGCGCAGCAGCGCCCATGACCATGCCCCCCATCCGCCTCTCCCGCGCCACCGGCCTGGCCGCCGAGTTCAATGCCAACGGCAGCCTGCGTGCACTCACCTGGCAGCCGCCCCTGGCGGGCGCCGAGCCGCTGTGCGTGCACCTGTTCCCGGGCAACCCGCTCGAAGCCGGGCAGACGCAGCTGGTGCTGCGTCGCTGGCCCGGCGCCACCCCCGACGGCGCCCCCGAGTGCCTGCCCCTGCTGGGGCCGGCCAGCCCGGCCCGTTGGCACGCGGCCGCTGACCGGCTCACCGCGCGCGGGCAGTGGCAGGGCCTGGACTTCACCCTCACGCTGCGGCTGGCCGCCAGCGAGCCCGCGTGGTTCTGGCACCTGGCGCTGGCGCACACGGCCGGCGGGCCCTGCGTGGTGGACCTGCTGCTGCAGCAGGACGTGGGGCTGAGCCCGCACGCCGCGCTGCGGCTCAACGAGTACTACGTGAGCCACTACCTCGACATGGCGCCGCTCATGCACCCCGAGGCGGGCCACCTGCTGGCCGTGCGGCAGAACCTGCCGGTGCAGGGCCGCCACCCGTGGGCGCTGCTCGGTGCCGTGGGGGCCACGGGCCGCGCCGTGTCGCACGCCACCGACGCGCTGCAGGTGCTGGGCCGAGGCCACCGCCATGGCGCCGCGCCTGCCGCCTGGGCCACCGGCCTGCCGGGCCAGCGCTGGCAGGGCGAGCATGCCCTGGCTGCGCTGCAGCACGCGCCCGTGGCGCTGGCGGCCGGCGAACGCGCGACGCTGGGTTTCTTCGGCGGCCTGCAGGCGCACCACCCCGCCGCCAGCGGCCCGGCCGACCTGGCCTGGGCCGACCGGCTGCGCGCCCTGCCCGAGGCCCTGCCGCCGCAGGACGCACCGGGCGCCGACCCCGCCACCTGGCATGCGCCGCTGCACAGCCTGTTCAGCCGCGCACCGCTGTGGCCCAGCGCCGCGCTGGACGAGGCGGCATGCGAGCGGCTCGTCAGCCCCGCCCTCCTGCACCGCGAGCACGGCCCCGATGGCGCGCTGTGGTCGGCCTTCCTGCCGTCAGGCGAGCACCTGGTGCTGCCCGCGAAGGAGCGGGCCGTGCTGCGGCCCCATGGCCACCTGCTGCGCACCGGCCAGCACCTGGTGCCCGACGAAGCCGCGATGACCAGCACCTGCTGGATGGGCGGGGTGTTCCACAGCATGGTGTGCCAGGGCCATGTGAGCATCAACCGCCTGTGCTCCACCGTGCATGGCCTGCTGGGCCAGTACCGCTCGCAGGGCCTGCGCGTGTTCCTGCAGGGCGACGATGGCGCCTGGTGCCTGCTGGGGGAACCCAGCGCCTTCGTCATGGCCGAACGCGAGGCCCGCTGGCTCTACCAAAGCGCCGATGGCCACACGCTGCTGGAGCTGCGCGCCACGGCCGCGGCCGATGCCCCGTCGCTGGGGCTGACGCTGCGCGTGCTGGCCGGCGCGCCACGCCCGGCGCTGGTCACCCTGCACCTGGCGCTCAACGGCGACGACGGCGAGGCACCGGGCCCCGTGGTGCGGCAGGTGCGTGCCGACGGCAGCGTGTGGCTGGCGCCGGCGCCAGGCAGCGCCCTGCACCAGCGCTTCCCCGACGGCGGCTTCGTGCTCGACACCCACGCGGCCCCGGTGCAGGCGGTGGGCGGGGCCGAGCGCGTGTTCGACGATGGCCAGGACCACGGCGTGCCGATGCTCACCCTGCAGCTGGCCGCCGCGCCGGCCTGGTCGCTCACGCTGCGCGGCGCGCTGGTGGCGCCTGCGGCGCTGCCCGCCGCCCACGCGGGCACGCTCGTCGCGCCCCGCCTGCAGGCGCGCAGCGACGACGCGGCCGCCCTGTCGAGCGCCCTGCCCTGGTTCCAGCACAACGCGCTGGTGCACTACCTGGCCCCGCGCGGGCTCGAGCAGTATTCCGGCGGTGGCTGGGGCACGCGCGACGTGTGCCAGGGCCCGGTGGAGCTGCTGCTGGCCGCCGGCCGGCCCGCGCCCGTGCGCGACCTGCTGCGGCGTGTGTTCGCGGCGCAGGACGCCAGCGGCGACTGGCCGCAGTGGTTCATGTTCTTCGAGCGCGAGCGCGACATCCGCGCCGGCGATTCGCACGGCGACATCGTCTTCTGGCCCCTGCTGGCGCTGGCGCAGTACCTGGTGGCCTCGGGCGACACCACGCTGCTGGACGAGCCCCTGCCCTTCCACGCCCCGCGCGGCGCGGCGGCCGAGACGTCCACGCTGTGGCAGCACGTGGAGCGGGCGCTCGGCGTGATCGCGCAGCGCCGCATCGCCGGCACCACGCTGGCCGCCTACGGCCACGGCGACTGGAACGATTCGCTGCAGCCGGCCGACCCGCACCTGCGCGAGCACCTGTGCAGCGCCTGGACGGTGACGCTGCACGTGCAGGTGCTCGACACCCTGGCCGACGCGCTGGACCGCGGGGGCCGGCCGGCGCCCGCCAAGGCCCTGCGCGACGAGCGCGCCCGCATCGATGCCGACTTCCACCGCTGGCTGATGCCGGGCGGCGTGGTCACGGGCTACGCCCTGTTCGACGCGGCCGACACCGGCCGCGCGCCGCAGCCCCTGCTGCACCCGCAGGACACACGCACCGGCGTGCACCACAGCCTGCTGCCCATGGTGCATGCGGTGCTGGCCAACCTCTTCACGCCCGATGAGGCGGCGCGGCACGTGGCACTGGTGCGGCAGCACCTCACCGGTCCCGACGGCGCGCGCCTGTTCGATGCGCCCTTCGCCTACCGGGGCGGGCCGATGACGCTGTTCCAGCGCGCCGAGAGCAGCAGCTACTTCGGCCGCGAGATCGGCCTGATGTACACCCACGCCCACCTGCGCTGGGCCGAGGCGCTGGCCCACCTGGGCGAGGCCGAGGCCTTCTGGCAGGCCCTCGGCCAGGCCCACGCCGTGCAGCTCGCCCTGCGGGTGCCCGCCGCCGCGCCGCGCCAGGCCAACTGCTACACCAGCAGCTCCGACGCGGCCTTCGCCGACCGCGACGACGCCAGCGCGCGCTATGCCGAGGCCATCGCGGGACGGGTGCCGCTGGAAGGCGGCTGGCGCGTGTATTCCAGCGGCGCCGGCATCGCCCTGGGGCTGGTGCAGCGCTGCCTGCTGGGCCTGCGCCCGCGGGCCGATGCCTGCGTGCTGGACCCGGTGGTGCCGCCTTCGCTGGGGGTGCTGCGCGCCGACACCCAGCTGGCCGGCCATGCACTCACCCTGGTGCTGGAGCCCGGCCCGCGCGGCCACGGCGTGCAGCAGGCCGAACTCAACGGCACCCCGCTGCGCCTGGCGCCCGAGGCCCACCCCTACCGCGCCGGCGGCGCCCGCCTGGCGTGGGCCGAGCTGGCCCCGCTGTGGGGCGCGCAGAACCTGCTGCGCGTTCGCCTGGGCTGACAAAGAAAAAAGGGCGGGCACATGGCCCGCCCCTCGACCCAGGGCAGTGGGTCATGGGCCCGCGTCAGTCCGACACGCGCACCCAGTCGTAGTAGGCCGGGCCGCCCGCACCGTACCAGGTGCCCACGAAGCTCTTCGCCCCGGCGGAGTTGTTGCCCACCCAGTGGTTCATCATGAGGCGCATCGGCGCCGAGATCGACGTGTTGACACGCCGGAACTCCTGCTCCTGGCCCGAGTCGGTCACGGAGAAGAAGCGCACGTAGGTCGGGCGCCACTCGAAACCAATGGTGCGCCAGCCGGTGGCGATGGAGAACTGCTGGTAGTTCTGCCGCCCGGCCGTCCACACATTGGTGTGCAGGGTGCGGCCGGAGTTGATGAACTCCAGGTCGATCTCGAAGTGGTTCGAGGTGCCGGCATTGCCCGTGTACAGGAAGAACGAGCTGTTGCCGCCCGCGATGGTGCCGGGCTGCAGACGCGTCACGAACTTGCCGTACTTGAAGCTCTGCCAGGTGCGCACCTCGCTGCACTTCTTGGTGCCGCCATTGACGTTGAGGGTCAGCGCACCCCAGCCTGACTTCCACACCTCGCTGTAGGCGAAGGTGCAGCCGAAGATGTCGCCGTTGGCCCAGTTGGCCGTTTCCCAGACGCTGCTGTTGGGGCCACCGCTGCCATCGAAGCCATCGAAGAACTGGGCGGCCTGGGCCGGCGCCGCCACCACCACGGCGGCCGCCAGGGCCGCCCGCACCCACATGTTCTTTGTCATCACCGTTGTCTCCTGAAAGGGTTGGGTGGGCGGGTGGGCTTACTCGACGAAAGCGACCGCACCGACCTTGACATCGTGGTCGCCCGCGGTGGTGCCGGCATTCACGATGTCGATGGCGTACAGGCCGGCCTTCACCGCGTCCACGGTGGTGCCGCTGGTGCAGTAGCCGGGCAGCGGGAAGCTGGTGTCGTCGAGGTTGATCTCCACCTCGGTGGCGGTGGCGCTGACGAGCGCCGTCGCCGTGGCGGTGCAGCCGTCGGCCGACACGGGGCTGGGCTGCAGCTTGATGTTCAGCGTGCCGTCGGTGGTCGAGGCCAGCGTGATCTTCATCTTGGTGAAGCCGGTGGCGTCGAACGGGGCCGCCGTGCCCTCCGGGGTGTTGCCCGGGGCGTAGTAGCGCAGGCCCAGGCCGGCGTAGGCCTGGTCAGCGGCCAGCGTGGAGCCGACCGACACCGTGCCCGCGTCGTAGACGACGTCGGTGGTGGTCTGCTCACCCGCCTTCTCGGCGAAGCTGTAGGTCTCGATGGCGCCCGCCTCGGCCGTGGTGGTGGCCGAGTCGGGCGTGGCGAACGGGGTGTCCACCGGGGCGGGCGGGGGCGGCGGGGGCGGCGGCTCGGTGGTGCTGTCGCCGCCGCCGCAGGCAGCCAGCGCCACGGCGCTGAACAGTGCCGCCAGGGCGGCCCGGGTCTTGGGTGACAGGGTGGGGTGAGAGTTCACTCGGAGTTCTCCTGTGGGACGGTGGACGGGGACCCGGCGGGTCAGTAACACATCATCAAACCGAGCCGGTTTCGCTCGCACTTGACGACGCGGGGAGGGGGAGTCGGCTCGGCCGGCCGCGCAGGCGGCGGGGGCCGGCGCGCGGGCCTGGGCTTGGCCTGGGCGGCAGGCGAGACGGCATCGGCGTCTTCGAGGGCCGCCCGCGCGAGCTGCCACTTGGCCAGGCGCTCGCGGCCGGCGGCCTGCTGGTCGGCCGTCTGCACCAGGCGCATGTGGTCGATGAGCAGCGGCCCGTCGCCGCCCCCGGCGGACTCGATGTCCAGCACGACGGGCCAGTGGTCCACGGCGCGGCGCGCCGGCTCCGGCCAGTCGGTGGGAACGGCGCTGTGCACCGTCTCGCCATCGATCTGCCAGCGGATCAGCTGCGGCGCCCAATCGAGCGCCAGGGTGTGGAACCCGCCGTCCTGCCAGGGGTTGGCCGCCAGCGGGATGGGCGGGTGGCCAGCCTCCAGGCCCGGCGCGTTGGCGCCGACCTGCGCGCTGCCCTTGTCCACCTCGACGAGCACGAACTCGCCGTCCTCGGGCCACGGCAGGCGGGCCAGGGGCGCGCCGCGCAGGGACGCACGCATCGCCGCGCCCTTGGGCACGCGCAGGCGCAGCTCCATGCGGCCATAGACCCACGCCAGGTCGTCGTCCAGGCGCAGGGTGGCCCGCCCGGGCACGGCCAGGTGGCCCTTGCCGTCCAGGGCCGTGGCCGCAGCGGCGGCCGCGGGCTCCACATGCCAGCGCGTGTCGTCCAGGTGCGTGCCGGCCGCGGCGTTGAAATCCTCGGCCCACACCACGTAGGGCCCCGCACCGGGGGCGGCCGCCGTGCGCGCCGGTGCCGCCTCGGCCGCGCCCGCGCGGACGAATTCGATGCGGCCCACACCCAGGCTCAGCGGTGCCTCGGCGGGCTCGTTGTAGGTGACCTCCACCGAGACGACCGCGGGCAGCGTCTGCTGGATGGAGGCCCCGCGCGCGCCGCAGTAGCCCTCGGGGCTGAAGGCCGACAGCGGGATCTCCAGTTGCTCGGCCCGGCCCACGCGCTGGAAGACCACGGGGTAGCAGCCCGTGCTCTGCGTGGCGGCATCGGGGCCCTTGAGCCGGATGCGCACGTCGCGTGCCTGGTTCGACGACACGTGGATGCGCAGGCTGTCGTAGCCGGACAGGTCCACCGGCCGGGCCGTGTCGCTGGCGGCCACTTCCAGGCCCAGGGTGCTCCACTGGCTGCCCGCGCTGCGGCTCAGGCGCCCGTTCACGCGCGCCATGCGGTCGGTGATCGCCATCGGCTCGGCACGCACGTCGCCCGGCTTGTCCGCCAGGGCGATCACGTTGACACGCGCCGCGGCGGCCTCGGCGGCCTCGCCGCCGAAGTCGGCCCAGACCATGCCGCCATCGGTCGCCGCGCCGGCCGGCAAGGCACCACCGCCGAGCGCCATCGCCAGGGACAGGGCCGCCCAGCGCAGCGGGGGGCGGGGGCATCGGGCCCGGCCCATCGCGGGCGTGGTGGGTGCGGTGCGCGGCGCCATGTCAGTTCTCCCCTTCACGGCGCGAAGGCGCCGTGCGCCAGGCCGACGGCGACACGCCGTAGCGCTCGCGGAAGGCCCGGGCGAAGGCTTCCGGCGACGCGAACCCGCACGACTGCGCGATGTCGGCCACCTTGTCGTGGGGGCACTGGGCCAGGCGCTCGGCCGCCTGCTCCAGGCGACGCCGCCGCACGTGCGTCTTGAGCGTCTCGCCGGTCCAGGCCACGAACACGCGGTGGAAGTGGAAGGGCGAGAACGCCGCCAGGCTCGCCAGGCGCTCCAGGCTGAGGTTGGCCGCCAGGTTGGCCTCGATGTGGGCCAGCACGGCGTGCATGCGCCGCTCATGCGCCTGGCGCAATGCGGGCGAGCGCCCCACGGGCGCCGGCGGCCGGCGGGCCGCCGCGGGACCGGCCGTGAGCCAGGGGGGCGGGGCAGCGGGCAGCCACGCCTCGGGGCGGGCGTCGTGCGGCTGCGGGGTCATGAGGCGGCCACCACGCGGCCCTGTCGGTCGAAGAGGTGGCAGTTGGCCGCCTCGGCCTGCAGCCAGACCTGGTCGCCGCGCGCCAGGGCGTGGCTGGCGCTGGCGAGCTTGACGGCCACCGGCTCGGCCACGCCCGCCAGGCGGGCATAGACGATGTCGCAGTCGCCCAGGTGCTCGACCTGGTCCACGCTGGCGCGCAGCCCGGCGCCATGGGGCGACAGGCCCAGGTGCTCCGGGCGCACGCCCAGCGTCACCTCGCCGGGTGAGGCCCCCACGGGCGCGCGGCCGGGCAGGTGCAGCGTGCCCGCCTCGCCCACGGTGACGTGCAGCGCATCGCCGTCGCGGTGGGCCTGGGCGGGCATGAAGCTCATCTGCGGCGAGCCGAGGAAGCCCGCCACGAACTGGCTCGCGGGCCGCCGGTACAGGTCCAGGGGCCGGCCCACCTGCTCGATGCGCCCGCCGTTGAACACCGCGATGCGCGTGCCCAGCGTCATCGCCTCGACCTGGTCGTGCGTGACGTAGACCATGGTGGTGCCCAGCTCGCGGTGCAGCTTGGCGAGCTCCACCCGCATCTGCACGCGCAGTGCCGCATCCAGGTTGGACAGGGGCTCGTCGAACAGGAACACCTTGGGATGCCGCACGATGGCGCGGCCGATGGCCACGCGCTGGCGCTGGCCGCCGGAGAGCTCCTTGGGGTAGCGCTCGAGCAGCGACTGGATCTGCAGCACCGCGGCCGCCCGCTCGACGGCCTGCTTGGCCCCGGCCTTGGTGGCGCCGCTGAACTTGAGCGCGAAGCCCATGTTCTGCGCCACCGTCATGTGCGGGTACAGCGCGTAGCTCTGGAACACCATCGCCACGCCCCGGGCGGCCGGCGGCAGGTCCTGCGCTTCTTCGTCGCCGATGACGATGCGGCCGGCGCTGACCTGCTCCAGGCCGGCGATGCACCGCATGAGCGTGGTCTTGCCGCAGCCCGACGGGCCGACGAAGACCATGAGTTCGCCCGACTGGATCTGCAGGTCCACGCCGTGCAGCACCCGCACGTCGCCGAACTGCTTCTCCACGCCACTGAGAATGAGTTGAGTCATGTTCTTGTTCTCGAGGGTCAGCCCTTGACGGCACCCGCGGTGAGGCCCGCAATGAGGCGGCGCGAATAGACGATGAACAGCACCAGCAGCGGCAGCACGGTGATGGCCGAGCCCGCACTGATGGCGCCCCACGGCGTCTGGCCCGTGCCCTGCAGCGAGCGCAGCACCAGCGGGGCAGTGAACATCTCCGCCTGGCTCATGACGAGCAGCGCGCCGACGAAGTTGTTGTAGGCGCCGATGAAGGTCACCAGGCCCAGCGTGCCCATGGCCGGGCCGATGAGCGGCGCGACCACGCGCCAATAGATGCCGAACTCGCCGCAGCCGTCCATGCGGGCGGCTTCCACCAGCTCACGCGGAATGGCCGAGCCGATGTACTGCCGCATCATGAACACGCCGAACGCGGAGCACGCGCCGGGCACGATCAGCGCGCGCGTCGTGTTCAGCCAGCCCAGCTCGTTCATCAGCAGCACGAAGGGGATCATCCCCACGAAGGCCGGCAGCAGCATCGTGGCCATCAGCGCGCCGAACAGCGCATTGCGGCCAGGGAACTCGTACAGCGCGAACGCATAGCCGGCCAGCGAGCAGAAGAACAGGTTCAGCGCGGTGGTGGCAATGGCGATCCACAGCGACAGTGCCACGCTGTGCCAGAAGCCCGGCCGCAGCGTCACCAGCTCGTTGAGGTTGTCCAGCAGTGCCGAGCCGAACCACAGCGGCGGCGGCACCGACAGGATCTCGGTGTTCGTGTGCGTGGCGAACACGAACATGAAGTAGAACGGCGCGAGCATCAGCAGCGCGCCCGCCACCACGATGGCGTAGGGCACCCACTTCCTGAGCGCGGCGGCGACGCCCGGGCGGCGCGGTGCCGCGGCGCGGCGCGGGGCACGCCGGCCCACCGCCGGCGTGGAGTTGACGGCGGCGGTCATGGCTTGTCCTTGCGGCCCAGCGTGCGGTTGTTCAGCCAGGTGAGGCCGGCGATGACCATGAACATCAGCCAGGCCACCGACGAGGCGGTGCCGAAGTCACCGTCGGTCAGGCCGATCTTGTACATCTGCATGGCCACGGTCTCGGCCACCTGCCCCACGCCACCGGAGCCGCCGGTGAGGATGAAGGGCTCCTCGAACAGCTGCAGGTTGCCGATGATCG
Organism: Burkholderiales bacterium; assembly: GCA_016213265.1. Taxonomy (GTDB): domain Bacteria; phylum Pseudomonadota; class Gammaproteobacteria; order Burkholderiales; family Burkholderiaceae_C; genus Ideonella. Next base: position 12,588 of record JACRBA010000034.1, read on the forward strand.
TGAGCGTGATGGCGAACAGCATCATCGGGCGCAGCAGCGGCACGGTGATGTGGCGGAACTGAGCCCAGGGCCCGGCGCCGTCGATGGTCGCCGCCTCGTACAGGTCCTTCGGGATGGTCTGCAGCGCCGACAGGTACAGCACCGTGTTCCAGCCCACGTAGCGCCACCACACGATGAACGCGACGATGGGCTTGGTGTACTCCGGGCGGCCCCAGTCGATGTTCTCGCCGGGGAACAGCCAGGCCAGCGGCTGCACGCCGAACACCTCGAGGTGGTGCAGCCCGGTGAGCGCCTGGTTCACCACGCCGAAGTCGCGCGAGAACAGCGACGAGAACACCAGCGTGATGGCCACCGTGTTGGTGATGTACGGCAGGAAGTACATCGCCGTCACCACGTCGCGCGAGCGGCGAAAGCGCGTGTCCAGGTAGTACGCCAGCGGCACCGCCACCAGGTGCTGCGGCACGCCCGAGGCCAGGCCCAGCCAGAAGGTGTTGTACAGCGCGCGCCAGAAGTCGCGCGCATACAGCTCGGCCCAGAACTCGCCGGAGAACACCTGCGCCCACGGCAGGCCGTCGAGCTGCAGCACGTAGGCGTAGTTGCCCCAGCCCTCCCACTTCATGCCGGCCAGGCCGGCGGTGAGCTCCCAGCGGAAGAACGAGGCGTACGCCGAGAACAGCAGCGGGAACAGCCCGAAGGTGATGAAGAGGATGAAGAACGGCGCCACGAACACGTAGGGCATGTACTGCCACGGTTGCAGGCGCCGCGCGGCCCGGCGCGGTGCGGGCGCGCCGGCTGGGGCGTGCGGATCGGAGCACACGGTGGGGCGGGTGGGGTGCAGGTCGGCAGCCGGCGAGAGCGCTCAGCCGGCTGCCGGGTGGGCAGTGCGCGCGGTCAGCGGCGCACGCGGCGCTCGATCGCCTTGCGGGCGTCGGCCAGGGCGAGCTTCACGTCCTTGCCCTGCTCGAGCACCTTGTCGAACTCGGCGTTCACCACTTCCTGGGCCACGGGATCGAGCTTGTCCACCTCGATGGCGGGAATCTTCGCGGCCGTGGCCTTCCACTGCTCACGCGCCTTCTGGCCGCCGAGGAACTCGATGGGCTGGGCGATGAACGGGTCGGCCGAGGCCTCGACCAGCGCAGGGAAGGCGTCCAGCTCGCGGAAGGCCGCGATCTGCACGTCCTTGCTGGTGGTCATGAACTTCAAGAAGTCCCAGGCGGCGGCCTTGTTCTTGGCCGCCTTGGGGATGGCGTAGAAGCTGCCGCCCCACGAGGCGCTCACGCCGCCGGGCACGGCGGCCGAGCGCCACTTGCCCTTGGTCTCGGGCGCGATCCAGTTCTTCAGGTGGCCGGCCAGCCAGGCACCCATCATCTCGGAGGCGATGGTGCCGCGCTTGAAGCCCTCGCTCCACTCGTTGCTCCAGGCACCGATCTTGGCGTCGATGCCCGCCGCGCGGGCCTGCTTGGCCGTCTCGAACGCGTCGACGAAGCGCTTCGATTCCACCAGCACCTTGCCGTTGTGGTCGAAGTAGATGCCTTCGCCGTCCTTCAGGCCGGAGCGGATGAGGATGTCCTTGATCGCGGCCGCGTGCGGGATCAGGTAGGCACCGGTCTTGGCCTTGACCGTCTTGCCGGCCTCGATGAAGGACGACCACGAGCCCGTCAGCTGGGCCTCGGTGACGCCCGCCTGGTCCATCAGGTCCTTGCGGTAGAACAGCGCGCCCGGGCCGATGTCGGCCGGCATGGCGGCGAAGATGCCGCCACGGCTCGTGGCCTGCGCGGCGGCGAACTTGAAGAACTTGTCGCGCAGCTGCAGGGCGTTGTAGGGCGCCTTGGAGAGGTCTTCCACACCGCCGCCCTCGGCGAACTTGGCCACGTAGCCGATCTCGATGCCCATCACGTCGGGCACGTTGGCACCCGTGGCGAGCGCAGTGGTCATCGCGTTGTGGTGGTCGCCGTAGCCCAGCGCCACCAGCTTCACCTCCACCTCGGGATGCAGCTTCTTGTACAGGGGGATCGCCGCCTGCACGGAACGGTCGAGGTCCTTGAACGCGGCCACGGTGATCACCGTCTGGGCCTGCGCGGCAGACACCCCTGCCAGCACGCCCGCCATCACGGCCAGCTTGAACGCAATCTTCATGTCGGTCTCCTGGTGTTCGCGCCGGCAGCCGCCCTCGGCTGCGCAGGCTTGGCGGCGTTATGCAACCGCTTGCACGCAGTGTAGAAGGCGGATGAAGGCGGAATCTACGGGGGAACCCCGACCGAATCTGGCGAATCTTGCGATTCGTGAACATTGCTTTGCAATCGCTGTCAGCGCTCTGCAGAGGCTTGCGGTGCGATCGTTCAGTCGTCGCGGAGCCCCGCGTGGGCCCCTGCGCGGGGCCTCACCGAGGCGCGTGGGCGCGGCGCCTCAGCGGCGCGCAGCGCTGCGCGCCGGCACGGCCCGCGTGGACTCGCGCACCACGAGCTCGACGCGCGGCGGCGCCGTGCGCGGCGGCTTGCGCCCCTCGATCAGGGCCACCACCGCGTTGGCCGCCTCGCGGCTCAGGTCGGCCAGCGGCTGCCGCACGGAGGTGAGCGGCGGCACCGTGAAGGACGAGTGCGGCAGGTCGTCGTAGCCCACCAGGGAGATGTCGTCCGGCACCTTGAGGCCCCGGCGGTGCAGGGCCAGGATGGCACCGTAGGCCGAGTCGTCGTTGGCGGCGAACACCGCGGTGAACGGCAGCCCCCGGTCGAGCAGCGTGTTCATCGCCGTCACGCCACCGCCCTCGACATAGCCGCCGTTGGCCACCAGGCGCTCGTCGTAGTCGATGCCAGCGGCCTGCAGCGCCTCGCGGTAGCCGCGCAGGCGGTCCTCGGCGTCCTGGCGGCCGTCCGGCCCTCGGATGAAGGCGATGCGACGATGCCCCTGCTCCAGCAGGTGCTGCACGGCCAGGCGCGCGCCGGCGACATGGTCGAAGCCCATCGAATGCACGTGGATCGACGCGGACTGGCCACCCAGCAGCACCATCGGCACGCTCTGCGCATGGCGGTCCAGGGCCTCGTCGTCCAGGTCGGCCACGAGCAGGATGACACCGTCCACCCGCCGCCCGATCAGCGAGAGCAGGCGCCGCTCCTCTTCGGTCTTGTTCCAGTGGCCGTTGACGAAGATGGTCTCGTAGTCGTGGCTGGCCAGGGCCAGCTCCACGCCCCGCATGGCCTCATTGAAGTAGGTGCTCGCGATCTCCTGCGTGAGCACGCCCACGGTCATGGTGCGCCCCTTGGCCAGGCCACGCGCCACGAGGTTGGGGCGGTAGTTCAGGCGCTTGATGCTCAGCTCGATGGCCTGCTGCTTGTCGCCCGACACGGGGTGGGTGCCGCTGAGGTAGCGGGAAACGGTGCTGGTGGAGACGCCGGCCAGTCGGGCCACCTCCTTCAGCGTGACGGTGTTGTCAATGGACATGTGCGCAGGATAGCGCTTGTCACCGCCGCACCCGTGACGAAGCACCCTGGCGCCATCCTAGGTAAAACGCGATGTTTGCGCGCAATCGCAAGATCGGCAAGGTGGCAATCTTGCAAGCGCTTGCAGCGGTCGATATCGTGCCGCCCATGCCATCCAGCGCCCACCTCCGATTCCCCGACGGTTTCCTCTGGGGCACCGCGACATCCGCCTACCAGATCGAAGGCGCCCACGACCAGGGCGGCCGCGCGCCCAGCATCTGGGACACCTTCGCCCGCACGCCGGGCCGCGTGCACAACGGCGACACCGGCGACGTGGCCTGCGACTCCTACCACCGGCTGGAAGAGGATGTCGCGCTGCTGCGCCAGATGGGCGCGCGCGCCTACCGCTTCTCCATCGCGTGGCCGCGCGTCATGCCGAGCGGTCGCGGCCCGGTGAACCCCGAGGGCATCGCCTACTACCAGCGGCTGGTCACGCTGCTGCGCGAGGCGGGCATCGCGCCCATGGTCACGCTCTACCACTGGGACCTGCCGCAGGCACTGCACGACGAAGGCGGCTGGGCGGTGCGTGGCACGGCGCACGCCTTCGCCCAGTTCGCGGCCACGATGTTCGACGCGCTGGGCGACAGCGTGCCCTACTGGTTCACGATCAACGAGCCGTGGTGCGCGTCCATCCTCTCGCACGCGATCGGCGAACACGCGCCGGGCGAGCAGGACATGCAGCGCGCCATCACGGTGGCGCACCACCTGCTGCTGGCGCACGGCCTGGCCGTGGGCGAGTTCCGGCGTCGCCGCCCGGGCGGCCTCATCGGCATGGCCCCCAACGTGGACTGGCGCGAGCCCTACTCCCGGCACCCCGACGACATCGCGGCCTGCGAGCGCGGCCTGGACTGGTTCAACCGCTGGTTCCTCGACCCCGTGTACCACGGCCGCTACCCGGCCGGGATGCAGGCCCGCTACGCCGAGCTGGGCGTGAAGCCGCCGGTCGAGCCGGGCGACATGCACACCATCGCCCAGGCGCCCGACATCCTGGGCATCAACTACTACAGCGGCAGCTACGCCAAGGCCCCCGCCCAGCCCCTGCCGCTGGACCCGGCCGCCAGCGCGGCCCGGCAGATGGACGCGCTGCGCAACCTGGACACGGTCGACGTGCCGGGCTTCAAGCAGACCGACATCGGCTGGGCGATATTCCCGCAGGGCTTCTACGGCGTGCTGCGCTGGCTGCGCGACGAGTACGGCAACCCGCCGCTGTTCATCACCGAGAACGGCGCCTGCGACAACACCGGCGTGGGCGCCGACGGCCAGGTGCACGACGCGCTGCGCGTCGAGTACATGCACCGCCACGTGCTGGCCGTGCACCGCGCCCTGCGCGAGGGCTGCGACATCCGCGGCTACATGGCCTGGTCGCTGATGGACAACTTCGAATGGGCCTTCGGCTACAGCAAGCGCTTCGGCCTGGTGCATGTGGACTTCGACACCCTGAAGCGCACGCCCAAGGACAGCTTCCACTGGTACCGGCAGCTGATCGCCGATAACGGGTGCCGCCCATGAGCCGGCGCAGCTGGGGCCGCATCGCCCGCCTGGCCGCGCTGGTGGGCAGCGCACTCGGCATGGGCATCGCCCAGGCCGACACTGCACTCGGCATGGGCATCGCCCAGGCCGACACCGTCGTGCACGTGCAGCCCGGCGCCACCGGGCCCGCGGTGAACCGGGCCGTGACCGCGGGCTACAACTTCGGCAACTGGATGGCCGTGGCCGAGTGGAAGGACGAGCTGGCCAAGGTGCCCGCGGGCGCCCTGCGCTTTCCGGGCGGCAACATCGGCGACGAGCAGGACATGGACGCCCCCTCGCTCGACACCTTCCGCGCGCTGCTCACGCTGGTGCGCGGGCAGCCCGAGCTGATGGTGCAGACGCGGGTGTTCCGCGGCCGCCCCGACCGCCCCGCCGCCAACACGCCCGAGGACGCGGCGCTGGCCGTGCGCATGGCGCGTGAGCGTGGCCTGTCGGTGCAGGTGTGGGAGATCGGCAACGAGCCCGACCTGTTCAGCGTCACGCGTGGCGACGCCAGCTGGACACCCCAGCGCTACTGCGAGGTGTTCCGCGCGCAGGCCGCCGCCATCCGGCGCGAAGACCCCACGGCGCTCGTCGCCGGCCCGGCGGTCTCCGGCGCCTTGCCCGGCGCGGCCAAGTTTCTCGAAGAGTTCGTGGAGGGATGCGGTGACGTGGTGGATGTGCTGACCTGGCACATCTACCCCACCGAAGGGGACGGCACCGAAGAGTGGGCCCTGTCCACGGTGGCGCAGGTCGACCAGGACATCGCCCGCTACCGGGCGATCTGGTCCGACCCGCGCCGCAACCCGCGCGGCCACACCCGGCCGGTGCGCCTGGGCGTGACGGAGTTCGGTCTGTCGTGGAAGACCGACCGGCCGCGCTTCCTGGCCGACCAGACCGCCGCGCTGTGGGCCGCCGAGGCGGCGCTGCGCATGGCCCGGCAGGGCGTGTCGCTGGCGCACTACTTTGCCTACCAGGGCACCGGCTTCCACGGCCTGCTCGACGTGGGCGGCGTGCCGCGGCCCACCTACTACGGCTTCGGCTTGCTGAGCACGCTGCAGGGTCACTTCGTGCCGGCCACCAGCGGCTCCCCCGCGGTGTGGGCCCACGCGGCCCGCGCCGGCGAGCGGACGCGCGTGGTGCTGATCAACACGGCCACCACCGCGCAGCCGGTGCGCCTGGACGCGCCGGGCTGGCGCGCCACCGGCGCCCGGGGCTTCGACGCCGCCACCGTGGAGGCCGAGGCCGCGCTGCTGGAGCTGCCCGTGCGCGACGGCAGCGTCGTGCTGCCCGCCCGCGGCAGGGCGCTGGTCACGCTGGAGATGGCGCGGTGATGCCGGCTCGACGCCGCTGGCTGGCCGGCGCCGCCGCCATGGGCTGCGGCTGGCCCATGCTGGCCGCGCGCGCGGCCTCGCCGCTGGATGCGGCGCTGCTGCTGCCGGTGCTGGCCGATACCGACGAATCGCCCGAGCGCGGCGTGTTCTTCGGCATCTTCCGCGAGGACTCGCTGCCCGACGTGCTGGCCACCGCCGAGTCCGACCTGCGGCGCCAGCCGGCCGCAGCGATGTGGTTCACCCGCTTCGAATCCGCCTTCCCGGAATCGCAGCTGCGCTTCCTGGCCCAGCGCGGCACCGCCGCCCAGGTGACCTGGGAGCCCTGGGCAGCGGGCAACCGGCCGGTGCCGCTGGCCGACATCGTGGCCGGCCACTGGGACGCCTACATCGACAGCTGGGCCACCGCCGCGGCGCGACTGGGCCTGCCCTTCATGCTGCGCTTCGGCCACGAGTTCAACGGCGACTGGTACCCCTGGTGCACCGTGCACAACGGGCGCGACCCGGCCCTGTACGTGCGCGCCTACCGCCGCGTCGTCGACCGCTTCCGCCAGGCCGGCGCCCACCAGGTGCAGTGGGTCTGGTGCTTCAACAACGACAGCGTGCCGGCCGCGGCCTGGAACGACCCGCGCGCCGCCTGGCCCGGCAGCGACTACGTCGACTGGATCGGCATCGATGGCTACAACTTCGGCACCAGCCGGGATTGGTCACGCTGGATCAGCTTCGAGCATGCGTTCAGTGGCCCCGTTAGCCTCGCCAAGGAGCTAGCGTCCGACAAGCCCGTGGTGATCGCCGAAACCGGCTGCTCGGAGACCGGCGGCGACAAGGCCGCCTGGATCGAACGCATGTTCCTCGACCTGGAGGCCATGCCCTCGGTGCGGGCCTTCACCTGGTTCGACATCGTCAAGGAAACCAGCTGGTCACTGACCACCAGTGATGCCGCCTGGCTGGCTGCCATCCACGGCCTGCGCCGCCCCACCGTGCGGGGCAACGGCCGTGCGCTTCTGTCCATCGTTCCCTCGAGGAGACCGCGTTGACCTCTGTGCCCCTTCCCTTCGCCGCCGTGCGCCTGGCCGCCGTGGTGGCCCTGGCCGCTGCCGCCGCCGGCTGCAGCACGACGCCCGGCCTGACGGCACCCGCCGCCAAGGCACCGGCCCCCGCCCCCGCGCCGGCCCCCGCGGCCGCCGCAGCCCCCGCCACACGCACCGACACCGGCACCCTGCCCTTCGCCACGATGAAGGGCGCTCTCACCGAGCAGGGCGGCACGCTCGACCCCTTCGCCTACTCCGAGAAGCCGGGCGACGCACAGCTGGGCAAGCTCAGCGTGGCCGACGGCGTGGCGCAGGTCACCGGCGTCATCTGGCCGCAGAAGGGCAGCACCTGGGCCGGCGTGGCGCTGAGCGTGAACGCGGGCGCCGCCGGCAAGACCGTGGACCTCTCCGGCTACAAGTCGGTCACCCTGCAACTGGCCGGCAACCTGCCGAGCCTGCGCCTGCGCATCATGGGCGCCGACAAGGTCGTGCGCGACAGCGGCTGCTACCCCATCGTCATGCAGCCGGTCACCACCGAGCTGCGCGAGTACACGATCGAGCTCAGCCGCTTCGCGCCCGAGGGCTACTGCGGCGGCAACGCCCGCAGCATCGCCGCCACCCAGCCCGCCGTGGCCACGGTGGAAGTGGCCGACGCCAAGGTGTCCGGCGCGCGGCGCGATGTCGCCTTCCGCGTCGGCCGCATCGTCTTCAACCGCTGAGGCGTCTTCCCCCTGTTTCTTCCCCAGCGCGCGCGCTGAAGAGCCCGCGGCCATGGGCAGCCGCGTGCGCCGCCACAACTCGCCCGAACCAATCCAACCCTGATGGAGACCTCATGAAGTTCGCTCGCCTTTCCCTGGCCGCGGCCGCCCTCGCGGCCTGTGGCGCGTCCCACGCCATGGATGTCGATTTCTCCGGCTACATGCGCGCCGGCACCGGCATCAACGCCCGCGGCGGCACGCAAGTCTGCTTCGGCCTGCCGGGCGCCGACACCAAATGGCGTCTCGGCAACGAGTGCGACTACGTCATCGAGCCCACCCTCACCGCCAAGGTGGCCGAGCACGAGGGCGCCAGCTGGAAGGTGCGCGTGATGCCCAGCGTCTACCGCGCCTGGGGCCAGAGCGAGAAGGGCACCGACGACCTGACCACGCACTTCGGCCAGGTGTACGTGTTCGGCGACAAGATCTCGCAGCTGGGCAACGGCACCGCCTGGGCCGGCCGCCGCTTCTACAACCGCCTGCAGACCGGCATCAACGACCAGTTCCTCGAGAACAATGACGGCGACGGCGCCGGCATCGAGAACGTCGACGTCGGCGTCGGCAAGCTGAGCGTGGCGTTCATGATGAGCGGCCTGCAGGCCGCCAACAACAACCGCTACGCGCTGCCGGTGCGGCTCACCAACATCAAGGACCTGCCCAACGGCGAGCTGGCCTTCTACGTGACGCCGTCGGCCCAGCTGAAGACGAAGGACCAGAACGACGGCACCGAGCCCGAGAAGCAGGACAGCGGCCTGGCCGTGGGCGTGTACCAGACGCTGACGGGCGTGTTCGGTGGCGACACCCTGGTGGGCCTGAAGCACGACAAGACCGGCGACGTCACCAACAACCGCCTGGTGCTGCAGCAGGGCGGCATGCTGACCAAGTCGACCCACTACGACCTGCTGGCCGAGTACCGCGTGAACGAGAACGCTGGCGTGAAGAGCACCTGGACGGCCGTGGGCGGCCGCACCGACACCCACCTGGGTGGCCCCTTCCGCGTGCTGGCGGAGCTGGGCACCGACATCGTCAAGCCCGAGAACGCGCCCACCCGCCAGATGACCAAGCTGACGCTGGCCGGTGCCATCTCCGCGGGCGCCGACTCGTGGTCGCGCCCCACGCTGCGCCTGTTCGTCACGCACGCCATGTGGAACGAAGCCACGCGCCAGGTGCTGGGCGACAACTGGGTCAACGGCGAGCGCCTGAAGCAGGTCTACGGCGACGCCAAGGCCGGCACCTCCATCGGCATCCAGGCCGAAGCCTGGTGGTGACAGGCCGGGGCTGAATCGCCAGCCCCCTTTGGCCTCAGCCCGCGGCGCGCGCGTCCGGCGCGCCGCCGCGGGTGACCCCGCCCTCATCGGCGCCCTGATCGACGCCGTCATCGACCGGCGCCGTGGGCTCCATGCGGCCCACCGCGTGCAGCAGGCGCACCAGGCGTTCGCTGTGGGCACGCACCTCGCCCCGCCGCTGCGCCGCCTCGTCGGCCAGCCCCTGGCCGTGCAGCTGCAGCAGCGCCTGCGCCTGCACATGCAGCCCGCGGTGCAGCTCGTCCAGCGCCGCCAGGCCACTGGCCAGCGTCGCATCGCCCGTGTCGGCCCGCACCGCGTGCAGCCACGCGCCGAACCGGCAGGCGGTGTGGTCCAGCGGCGGCGGCTCGTGCCGCTCGCCATCCAGGTAGCCGTCCAGCGCCCGCAGCCAGGCGCGGTGGTCCACGCAGGCGTAGAGGAACGGCAGCGCATCGCCTGACAGTGGCCGCGCCAGGGCCCATGCCTCGGGCGGCCGCCAGGCCGCCACCCACGCCGGCACCTCGGCCGCCGGCATCGGCCGCGCGATGCCGTAGCCCTGGCCCAGCTCGCAGCCCAGGCGCAGCAGCAGCGTGCCGTGCGACTCGGTCTCCACGCCTTCGGCCACCACCTCCTTGCGGAAGGCGCGCGCCAGCCCCTGCACGCCCAGCAGGATGGCCAGGTCGTCGGGGTCGTGCAGCATGTCGCGCACGAAGCTCTGGTCGATCTTGATCTCGCGCACCGGCAGGTGCTTCAGGTAGGTGAGCGAGGCGTAGCCGGTGCCGAAGTCGTCGAGCGACACGCCCACGCCCAGCCCCTGGCACGCCGCGATCACGCCCGAGACGCCGACGATGTCGGCCAGGGCGCTGGTCTCGAGCACCTCGAGCATGAGCCGGTCAGGCGGCACGTCTGGGTGGGCCCGCAGCATGGCCTGCAGCTCCGTCACGAAGGCGGGATCCTGCAGGTGCGGCGCCGAGATGTTCACGCTGACCTTGAGCGCCTGGCCCTGCGCGCCCCAGGCCTGCATCTGCCGCAGCGCGGCGCCGATCACCCAGCGCCCCAGGTCCAGCTCCAGCGGGTGGTGCTCGATGGTCGACAGGAAGGCGTGCGGCCGCAGCAGGCCACGCTCGGGGTGGCGCCAGCGCAGCAGCGCCTCCATGCCCACCACGGCGCCCGTGCGCATGTTCACCTGCGGCTGGTAGTGCAGCTCGAACTGCCCGGCGACCAGGGCGCGGCGCATTTCCTCCACCGCCTCGTGCCGGCTGCGCACGTCGCGGTCCAGGGCCGCGTCGAAAACCTGGTAGCGGTTGCGGCCGGCCAGCTTGGCCTGGTACATGGCCTGGTCGGCCTGGCGCAGCAGCTGGTCGGCCGGCAGCGGCTCGTCCTGGGGGAAGAAGGTGAAGCCGATGCTGCCCGACACCTGCAGCATCTGCGCACCGTGGGGCACGGGGCCTGCCGTCGCCGCGAGCAGCCGCTGCACCATGGGCAGGCAGTCGTGGTCACGCTCCAGGTCGGTGAGCACGGCCACGAACTCGTCGCCGCCCACGCGCGCGATGGTGTCGGACTGGCGCAGCGCGTCGCGCATGCGGCCGGCCAGCGCCACCAGCAGCTCGTCGCCCGCCTGATGGCCGTACTGGTCGTTGACGGCCTTGAATCCGTCCAGGTCGATCAGCGCCACCACCAGCCGTGTGCCATTGCGCCGCGCGCGGGCCATGGCCTGCTCCAGGCGGTCAGCCAGCAACACCCGGTTGGGCAGGCCGGTCAGTGGGTCGTAGTGGGCCAGGCGCTCGAGCTGGCGCTGGTGCTCCTTCTGCGGCGTGATGTCGGTGAACAGGCCCACGTAGTGCAGCACCCGGCCGTCGGGGGCGCACACGGCCGTGATGGTGAGGCTCTCGGCGTAGTACTCGCCGTTCTTGCGGCGGTTCCACACCTCGCCGCTCCAGTGGCCGCTGGCCAGCAGCTCGGCCCACATGCGCGCATAGAACTCGGGGCCCTGGCGGCCCGATTGCAGCACCCGCGCGTTGCGGCCCACCACGTCTTCGGGCGCGAAGCCCGACAGCTCGCAGAAGGCGCGGTTGACCTCCACGATCACCCCCGCCGGGTCGGTGATGAGGATGCCCTCGCGTGCGCTGGTGAACACGCTGGCGGCCAGCGACAGGCGGCGCTCGGCCTCGCGCCGCTCGGTGACGTCGTAGCACTGGCCGATGAAGCCGGTGAACCGGCCCTGGCTGTCGTGGCGCGGCCGGCTGTCCATGTGGAACCAGCGGTACACGCCGTCCGCCCGCCGCAGGCGGAACTCCGTGTGAAACGGCTGGCGCCGGGCCAGGCCGGCGCGGCAGATGGCCAGGCAGGCCTCGCGCTCGTCGGGGTGCAGCGCCTGCTGCCAGCCCTCGCCCACTTCCTGCCCGAGCGTGCGGCCGGTGAACTGCAGCCAGGGCTCGTTGAAGTAGTCGGGCCAGCCCTGCACGTCGGACGTCCACAGCAGCGCCGGGCCGCCGTTGGCCAGCTGGCGGAAATGCAGCTCGCTCTCGTGCAGGCGGGCCTGGGCGCATTCCAGCGCACGGTTGCGGCGCCGCAGCTGCAGCGCGGCGGCGGTGGAGGCGGCGGCCGCGCCGAGGATGAGCAGCACCCACACAGGCTGCCAGCGCTCCCACACGTCGCGCAGGCCGAAGGCGGGCTGCTCGTCGAACGGCGGCAGCCCGAGCGAGTGCGCCAGGGCCTCCACCGGCAGGTAGTCGCCGGGCGGGGCGAAGCCGCCGATGCCCGCGGCGCGTGCCACGGGCGAGTCCTCATCGATCGCGAGCAGGCTGCTGGCGATGCGGCGCACCTGGCGCGGTGGCACATGGGGCAGCGCCACCACCGCCCACTCCGGGTACAGCCGCGTGGACACGCGGTAGGGAAACTGCGCCGGGTGCTGCGGGTTCAGCACCACCAGCGGCTGCAGGTCCGCCCCTTGCCGCGCCATCTCCTCGAGCACGCCGGTGCGCACGAAGCCATAGTCGACGCGGCCGTCGAGCACAGCCCGCACCACCTGGTCGTGGCTGCCCAGCATGCTTAGCCGCGCGTCGCGCGGCAGCCTGATGCCACGCTGCAGCAGCTCGAAGGCCTGCGCCTGGTAGCCGCCGAGGAAGGTGGTGCCGGGCACGGCGATGTGCTGGCCGCGCAGCTGATCCAGCCCGCCGCCGCGCGCCCGCTCGCGCCGGGTGATGACCACGCCGCCCAGCTGGGCCGTGGCGACGCCGCTTTCCACGCTGACGAGCGTGGCCAGCGCGCCCGACAACGCATGGCGCGTGCGCAGCAGCGTGTAGTGGCTGGGGTTGGTGACCAGCAGGTCCACCTCGCCCGCGGCGACCGCCCGCTCCAGCGAGGGGGCATCCAGCACGCGCAGGTGCACGGGCTCGTGGCCCAACTGGGCCGCCAGGTGGTCGGCCAGCGGCTGGTAGCGATGCTGCACCACTGCCTCGGGGCGATAGGCCAGCACCGCGAGCGTCAAGGCGGGTGCCGACAGCGGCAGCGCGAGCAACGCCAAGGCCACGGTGCGCGCCAGGCTGCCGCAGCCCACAAGGCGCGCGAGGTGCACCCAGGCCCCCCACGCCGGGGCGCGCCCCGGCCGCCGGCCAGCGCCCGGCCACCGCGCCACCGGCACGCCCGTGCCTGGCGCCTGCGTTCCCCTTGCCCCCCGCATGGATTCCCTTGTCCCGGCGCCAGGACGCGCGCCGCGCCGATGCGGCCCGCGCCGTGCTGGCGTGGCCCGATTGTCGCGCGGCATGCGGCTTGCCGAAGCCTGGGTACCCCATCCACCGGGCGCCACCGGCGGGCCGATGTGCCCGCCGCCGCGCCCCCACACAGGAGCATTGCATGCAGAACGACCGCAGCATCGACCGAGATGACCGTGCCACCGCCAAGGGCGCCGTGGCAGGCGCCGCCGTGGGCGGCATCGCCGCCGGGGCCACTACCGGCGCGTTGGCCGGCGGCGTCACCGGCCCCGTGGGCGCGGCCATCGGCGCCGCCGCCGGCGCCGTGGTGGGCGCCCTGGCCGGGCGCTCCCGCGCCGACCACGACAGCTACTGGCGCGACAACTGGAACACCCGCCCGTACGTGCAGCCTGGCACGCGCTACGACGACTACGAGCCCGCCTACCGCCACGGCCTGGACGCGCACACCCGCTACCCCGGCCGCCCCTACGACGAGATCGAGGGCGACCTCGGCCGTGACTGGGCCAGCGCACGCGGCACGTCCTCGCTCGAATGGGAGCGCGCCAAGCACGCCACCCGTGACGCCTGGGAGCGCATGAAGGACACCGCCGAGCGCGCCATGCCCGGCGACGCCGACCGCGACGGGCGCTGAGCCACACCACGCGTCGGCCTGCGGGGCCGGCGTGTGTGCCGCTTGCCACGCGGCGGGCGGGCACCCCCTGCTGGGCTAGGGGGCGGGCACCGCACACGGCGACACAGGGCAGCCAGATACTGCGGCGCCCTGCCCCGCCACCGTGCACGCCCCGCCATGACACCCTCTGCCCGCCTTGCTGCCCGCCCCGCCCGCATTGCCTCCCCCCCGGCCCTGGTGGCGCTCACTGGCGCGGCCCTGGCCGGCCTCACCGCCGCCATGCCCGCCTCGGCGGGCCAAGGCACCTGGCGCCTGAACGACACGGGCCTCACCCAGTGCGTGGTGTTCGACCCCGAGGTCGGCTACGTCTTCACCCCCGCCTGTGCGGGCACCGGCCACGACGGCGAATTCGGCCGTGACGTGGCCCGCCCCGGCCACGGCGATGGCCATGCCGGCTTCAGCTTCGAGAAGATCGGCCCGGCCGGCGAGACGCTGCCCCGCACGGCGCCGGTCTGGTCCTGCGTGCGCGACCGGGTCACCGGCGCCATGTGGGAGGTGAAGACCAGCGACGGCGGCCCGCGCGACGCAGCGCGCCGCTTCCTGAACCTGGGCGATGGCCAGGCAGGTGACGCCAGCGCCTACGTGGCCGAGGCCAACGCCTCGGCGCTGTGCGGCGCCAGCGACTGGCGCCTGCCCACGCGGCGCGAGCTGGAAAGCCTCATGGACTTTTCCGTGCGCGAGGGCGGCCCGCTGATCGACCACCGCTGGTTCCCCCACACCCCCGCCGCGCTGCACTGGAGCGCCACCCCGGCCGAGGTGCACGGCGGCAGCCCCGCCTACCGCTGGGCGGTGAACTTCTACAGCGGTGGCACACTCTGGTACGGCGGCCAGTACGGCGAATTCGCCGTGCGCCTGGTGCGCGACGGCGCTGTCCTGCCCAAGCGCCGCTGGCAGGCCAATGGCGCCGAGCTGCGCGACAAATCCACCGGCCTGGTGTGGCGCCGCTGCGCCGAAGGCCAGGCCTGGACGGGCAGCACCTGCGCAGGCTCACCCACGACCTTCCTCACCATCCGCGACGCGGTGGCCCACGCGCAAGGCCAGGCCGCGTCCAGCGGCCAGGGCTGGCGCGTGCCCAACATCAAGGAGCTGGCAAGCCTGGCCGAATCCCGCGTGCAGCGGCCGGCCATCGACACCGCCGCCTTCCCCGGCTTCGTCACCGAGAGCTACCACTCGGCCACGCACTGGACCGAGAACGCGGTGTTCAACTGGCGCATCCAGTTTGCCGACGGCAGCATGGCGCGCGACCACTGGGGCGGCAAGCTGCTGCTGGTGCGCGACGGCGAGTGACGCCGCCGGCCGTCAATGCGGGGCAGGTGCTTCCGGCGGCACCGAGCGCCGCACCACGCGGCCGATCGTCAGCCCCTGCACGAGGATGGAAAAGACCACCACGCAGTAGGTGAGCGCGAGCACGGTGTCACGGTGCTCGCCCGCGGGCAGAGACAGGGCCAACGCCACCGAGATGCCACCACGCAGGCCGCCCCAGGCCAGCACCCGTGACGACCCGCGGGGCAGGCGGAAGAAGTCGTGGAGACCGGCCACCGGCAGCCCCACGGTGACCCACCGCGCCAGCAGCGTCACACCGATGGCCGCCGCGCCCGCCACCAGCAGCGGGCCCGTGAAGGCGATGAGCAGCACCTCGAAGCCGATGAGCACGAACAGCACCGCGTTCAGGATCTCGTCGTTGAGCTCCCAGAACATGTCGACATAGCGGCGCGTGGTCTGCGACATCGCCTCGGCCCGGCCGTGGTTGCCCACGATGAGGCCGGTGACCACCATGGCCAGCGGGCCGGAGACGTGCAGGTGGTTGGCCAGGGCGTAGCCGCCCACCACCGCGGCCAGCGTGAGCAGCACCTCCACCTGGTACTGGTCGATGCTCTTGAGCAGGCGGTACGTCACCCAGCCCAGCACGCCCCCAAAGGCCAGGCCGCCGCCCACCTCCTGCACCAGCAAGCGCGCGGCGGCCTGCGGCGCCGGCACGTCGCCCCCGCTGACCGCCACACCGAGCAGCAGCAGGAACAGCACCACGCCCACGCCGTCGTTGAACAGCGACTCGCCGGCAATCACCAGCTCCAGCTGCCGGGGAGCACCGGCCGACTTCAGGATGCCCATCACCGCGATCGGGTCGGTGGGCGAGATGAGCGCGCCGAACAGCAGGCAGTAGCTCAGCGACAGCGGCACGCCCAGCCAGGGCAGCACCAGCCACATGCCGACGCCCACCAGCAGCGTCGATGCCAGCGTGGCAGCGAATGCCAGCACACCGATCGGCCAGCGGTAGGCGCGCAGCTCACTCAGGTCCACATGCAAGGCGCCCGCGAACAGCAGGAACGACAGCATGCCCTGCATGAGCACCGCCGAGAAATCGATGGACCTCAGCAGAGACACCTCGTACTCGCGCAGCCCGCCGTCGAGACCCAGCGCGTTCAGGCCCACGAGCAGCAGCGACAGCCCCAGCGCGATGGCCATCACCCCGATGGTCGTCGGCAGCCGCACGAACCGGTGGTTGAGGTACGCCAGCACGGCGGTGGCGACGAGGCAGAGGGCGGCAATGTCGAGCATGGTGGCGTGCGCGGGCGGACCGGGCATTCTGCCCACGCGCGGCGCCGCATCCGCCACGCGCCGGGGGCTCAGAACTCGGTGATGACCGTGACGCCCGTGCCTTCGAAGCGGTCCATGTGCATCAGCGCCTCGACCGATTGCGCCAGGCTGATGCGCCGGCCCACCAGCTGGGCGGGGGTGAGCTGGCCGCTTTGCACCATGGCCAGCATGGCGCCGTAGCGGTGGGCCTGCATGCCGTGGCTGCCCAGGATCTCCAGCTCGTGGGCGATCACCTTGCTCATCGGGATGGCCGGCGTGCTGTGCTCGGCCAGCATCAGGCCCACCTGCACATGCTTGCCGCGCTTGCGCAGGTTGCTGATGGAGTTGAAGCAGGTGGTGGGGTGGCCCAGCGCGTCGAGCGACACATGCGCGCCGCCGCGGCTGATGTCGATGACGGCGGCCGCCACGTCGTCCACCTGGCTGGCGTTCACGGTGGCCACCGCGCCCAGCGCGCGGGCCAGCGCGAGCTTGTCCTCGGCGATGTCGATGGCGATGACCTGCGCCCCCACGGCGCGGGCGATCATGATGGCCGACAGGCCCACGCCGCCGCAGCCGTGCACGGCCACCCACTGGCCGGCCGACACGCGGCCCTGGTCGACGACGGCGCGAAACGAGGTGACGAAGCGGCAGCCGAGGCTCGCGGCGGTGGCGAAATCCAGCGTGTCAGGCAGCGCCACCAGGTTCAGATCGGCGTGGTGGATGCCCAC
This sequence comes from Burkholderiales bacterium, assembly GCA_016213265.1. Classification (GTDB taxonomy): domain Bacteria; phylum Pseudomonadota; class Gammaproteobacteria; order Burkholderiales; family Burkholderiaceae_C; genus Ideonella. The sequence continues at coordinate 29,658 of JACRBA010000034.1, forward strand.
GTACTCGGCGAACGAGCCCCAGTGCGTGAAGCCGGGCTGGAACTGGTGGTCGCACACCTGCTGGTGGCCGGCGTGGCACTCGGGGCAGGCGCCGCAGCCCCCCACGAACGGCACCGTGATGCGGTCGCCGATCTTCCAGCGCCGCACCTCGCGCCCGACGGCGACGATGGTGCCCGCCAGCTCATGGCCCGGCACGTGGGGCAGCACGATGTCGGTGTCGTGGCCCACCCAGCCGTGCCAATCGCTGCGGCACACGCCGCTGGCCATGACCTGCACCACGACACCGTCGGGCGCGGGCGTGGGGTCGGGCACCGAGCGCACCTGCGGGGTGGCACGGAAGGCTTCGTAGATGACGGCTTTCATGGCTCAGGCTCCTGGTCAGCCCGCGCCACTGTACGCAGAGCGGCTGAAATTGCCTTTCTGATTGCGCCTACAGTTCGGCCAGAAACGAAGCACTCACCCAGTCTTCTCCACCGATCTGAAGGAATCATTCACCATGACGCCACTCGACAAGGTGGACGCCGCCATCGTGGACCGGCTGCAGCGCGATGGCCGCCTGTCCATCGCCAAGCTCGCCGACGAGCTGGCCCTCAGCGAGGCCTCGTGCTGGCGGCGCCAGAAGCGCCTGGAAGAGCGCGGTGTCATCAAGGGCTACCAGGCCGTGCTCGACCGCCGGCAGGTGGGCGGCGGCGTGCTCGCCTTCGTGCAGATCGGCTGCACCCAGCACGGCGAGGAAGTCACCGCCGCCTTCGAACGCCTCATCCAGGCCTGCCCCCAGGTGCTGAGCTGCCACAACACCACCGGCGAGGCCGATTTCCTGCTGCAGGTGATCGCCCGCGACCTGGACGACTACAGCGACTTCGTCGAGCGCGTGCTCAGAAAACTGCCCGGCGTGTCGTCCATCCGCTCGCACCTCTCGCTGCGCGAACTGAAATCCACGCATGCGCTGCCGGTGCTGGATTGGTTGCGGGCGCCGGGGTGACACGGGCACCGGCACAGCGCTTGCCGCCCCGATGTGGGCTTGCGCACCAAGGACTGTCGATGACCGCCATCCACGAAGTGTTCCCCTACCTGATGGTGCGCGATGCCGCCGCTGCGATCACGTTCTACCAGCAGGCCTTCGGCGCGGTGGAGCTGTTCCGCCTCGTCGAACCGTCCGGCCGCATCGGCCACGCCGAGTTGCAGCTCGGCCCGGCCGTGCTGATGGTGTGTGACGAGTTTCCCGAGTACGGCATGGTGGGCCCGCAGGGCGGGCAGTTCACCGGCTGCACGCTCCATCTGCATGTGGACGACGCCGATGCCATGGCCGAGCGCGCCGTGGCCGCCGGCGCCACCCTGCTGATGCCGCCCACCGACCAGTTCTACGGCGAGCGCTCATGCCGGCTGCGCGACCCCTTCGGCCATGCGTGGCTGCTCGGCCACTCGATCGAGAAGCTGGATCCGGACGAGATGCAGCGCCGCTATACCGCGCTGTTCGAGGGGTGAGGCACCCCTGGGGCGGGCCACGGCGACTGCCGATGTCGATGCCGCGGTGACTCGAACGTCGTGAGGGACACAGGCCCCCTCTCACTGACAGGAGTCCCCATGCCCCCCACCCTCACCCCGGCCGACCAGCTCGCCGCCCTGGGCCACACGCCCTTCCCCGGCGCATCCGACGCGTACGAGGCGGCCCGTCGCCGCCTGCTGGCCGAGGAGATCGAGCTGCGCCGCCACCTCGCCCGCGTCGCCGAGCAGCGCCGTGCCCTGCCGCCGGGGCCGGTCATCAGCAAGGACTACCGCTTCATCGACACCCAGGGCCGCGAGGTCGGCCTGCTCGACCTCTTCGACGGCCACGACACGCTGGTGACCTACTTCTGGATGTTCGGGCCGCAGCGCGCGCGCCCGTGCCCGATGTGCACCAACCTGCTCGGCGGCCTGAACGGCAACGCCGCCGACATCCGCCAGCGCGTCGCCCTGAAGGTGCTGGGCCGCTCCACGGTGGAGCGCCAGGTCGCCTTCGCGGTGGAACGCGGCTGGCGCGGCCTGAGCTTCGTGCAGACCGTGGGCGACGACTACGCGCTCGACCTGGGCGCGCTGCAGCCCGATGGCAGCGAGTACCCCGCGCTCGTGGTCTTCCAGCGCGACGGCGATCGCGTGCGCCTGTTCTGGGCTGGCGGCATGACGGGCGAGATGGCCGACCCCGGGCAGGACCCACGCGGGGCACCCGACCTCGCACCGCTGTGGAACGTGCTGGACCTGACGCCCGAGGGGCGGGGAACCGACTGGTACCCGAAACTGAGCTACTAGCCGCCCCGCGCCCGGCCAGCCATCGGCGTGGGGGTGCGCCCGACGCAGGTCAGGCCGCGTGCACCCGATTGCGCTGCGCCTGCACCTTGGCCCGCATCGCAGCCTGCGCGGCACGCACCATCAGCTCCTGCACCGTCACCGGCTGGCCCCCCTGCTGTGACGCCGCCACGCCCACGGTGATCGTCATGGCTCCGCGTCGTTTCGTGTGGAACGCGACAGCACATCTCTGGCGTGAAGTTGCGGCGTGATCAGCGGGATGCGGCGGGTGCGAATGGCGAGGCCGGCAGGTGCGTAAGCTTGCTCAGTCGCAGGTAGGCGATGTTGATGA
>JACRBA010000036.1 GCA_016213265.1 Burkholderiales bacterium
CGCCGCGGCCCTGCGCGCGCTGTGGTGCGCGCTCGGGTGCGCCGGCGCGCTGGGCGCCCTCGCGCCGATGGCGGCGTGGGCTCAGCCAAGCCCGCCGCCTGCGGCCGAGGCCGCCGCGTCGTCTGCCGTGCCGCCCGAGCAGGTGCCCGTGCCCGCGGCGCCCGCCGGCCGGGTGCCGCGCCTGGAGATCGAAGCGCCGGGTGACCTGCGCGAGCTGCTGCGCCGCCACCTCGACCTGGCGCGCGCCATCGGCGACCAGCTGGCCGCCAACGCGGAGAAGCCGCCCACCGCGCCACAGCCCGGCGCGGCGCCGCCGCCGCCCGCGCTGGGCGCCTCCGCGCCGTTGCCGGCCGTGCCCGCCAGCGCACCGGCGCGCGAGTCCACCATCGAGATCAGCGAGGTGGAGTGGTCGCGCCTGATCGCCGCCGCCCCCGCCCAGGCGCGCAGCCTGGTGCAGACGGCCGGCTACTTCGCCGCCCAGGCCCGCGTGGAGCGCGAAGGCGACCTGGTGCGGCTCACCCTGGAGCCCGGCCCGGTGGCCCGTGTCGACCGGCTGGTCATCGACGTCCAGGGCGACCTGGGCGAGGCGCTGCAACGGCGTGAACGCGATGCCGTGAACCTGCACGGCGACCTGCTCGACGCCTGGCCCCTGAAGGAGGGTGAGCCCTTCCGCCAGGCCGACTGGTCGGCCGCCAAGAACGGCGTGATGGCCCGCCTGCGGGCCGAGGGCTACGCCGCCGCCAGCTGGAGCGGCACCAGCGCCGAGGTGCTGGCGGGCGACGAGCTGGCGCCGGGCGAGGCGCCCCGCGTGCAGATCTTCGCCGTGGCCGACAGCGGGCCACGCTTCCTGGCCGGCGGTGCCGACAGTGTGGTGGTGGAGGGCACCGTGCACCACGAGGCTGAGCGGGTGCAGGCCCTGTCGGGCCTGCGCGCCGGCATGCCGCTCACCGAGACCCGGTTGCTCGATTACCAGGAACGCCTGCTGCGCACCGGCCTGTTCGATCAGGCCGCGGTGAGCCTGGACGCAGAGGCCGCCGCCGCCGGGCAATCGGTGGTGCGGGTGCAGGTGAAGGAGGCGCCGTTGCAGAACGCCACGCTGGGCGTGGGCTACGGCACCTCCACCGGGCCCCGCGTGACCGGCGAATACACGCACAGGCGCCTGTTCGGCTATGCGCTCACCGCGCGCAACCGCGTGGCGCTGGGCCGCGACCAGCGCTCGTTCGACGGCGAGCTGTCCACCCATGCCAACGAGAAGATGCAGCGCTGGCTGGTGGGCGGCACCTACGAGCTGCTGCGCACCGACGACGACCGCGTCATCTCGCAGCGGGTGCGCCTGGGCCGCGCCGAGGACCTGCCCGGCCTGGAGCGCCTGGCCTACACCGAATTCGAGCGCAGCCGCGAGTGCACCTACGCCGGCTCGGCCTGCATCGACGAGCTCACGCTCAAGGCCGGGTCGGCGCACGTCAACCACACCTGGCGCCGGCTCGACAACGCCGTGCTGCCGACCCGCGGCTACACGCTGAGCCTGCAGACCGGCGCCGGCTGGGCCTGGGGCGAGGCGCCCGCACGCGACCCGGGCGACCGCCCCGCCACCGGGCCCTATGGCCGCGCCTACGTGCGCGCCACGGGTTACTGGCCCCTGCCGAACAACTTCTTCAGCGAGGCGCGGCTGGAGCTGGGCGGCGTGCTGGTGAAGAACGGCGTGGTGGTGCCCGATTCGCAGCGCTTCCGCGCCGGTGGCGACGATTCCGTGCGCGGCTACGATTTCCGCACCCTGGCCCCCACCACGCCCGACGGCGGCGTCACCGGCGGCAAGCTGCTGTTCACGGCGAGTGCCGAGATCGCGCGCCCCGTCTCGCGTGACCTGCCCAGCGTGTGGTGGGCCGCCTTCGTGGACGCCGGTCGCGCGGCCGACAGCGTGGGCCGCACCCTCGACCCCACCGACCCCGAGCGCCAGCGCACCTTGCCCGGCATCGGCGACCCCGCGCTGGGCTACGGCGTGGGCGCACGCTGGCGCAGCCCGGTGGGCCCGCTCAAGCTCGACATCGCCTACGGCGACGAGCTGAAGCAGTGGCGCCTGCACCTGAGCGTGGGCATCGCCTTCTGAGGCGCCGCATGGCCGACACCCCGCCCACCGCCACGCCCCCCACCCCGACCGTCGCCCGCCCGGCCGCGCCGCGCCGGCGCGCATGGGCCTGGCTGCTGGCCGGCGGCGTGGCGGCCCTGGTCGGCGTGGCCGGTGTCACCGGCGGGTGGCTGGTGCGCAGCGAGCGCGGCAGTGCCTGGCTGCTGCAGCAGGTGCCCGGGCTGGAGGTGCAGGGCCTGGGCGGCGCGCTGTTCAGCGACACCCTGCGCGCGCAGCGCCTGCGCTACACCCTGGGCGCCGGTGTGCTGGAGCTGCAGGACGTTCGCCTGGACGGCCTGCAGCGCGAGTGGCATCTCTGGCCAGCGGCCGGCGAGCCCTGGCTGCGCCTGCGCCTGGCGGGCCTGCAGGCGGGCCAGGCGCGCTGGACGTCGGCCCCGGCGCCAGCCACGCCCGAGCCGGCCTCGGCACCGCCCACCGACCTGCGGCTGCCCTTCGCGCTCACGGTGGACCAGGCCCGCATCGGCCGGTTGCAGGTGAACGGCGGCCTGCCGCTGGAAGACATCGCCGCCCGCGTGGCGCTCAACGCGGCGCAGCCGGCCGGTGGGCCGGTGCACCGGCTGGACGGCGTCACGCTGCGCAGCGCGCGCTGGCGGGCCGACGGGTCGCTGCAGGTCGGCGCGGACGCCCCCATGCCGGTGCAGGCGCGGGTGCAACTGCACAGCGCCGATGGTGCGGGGCCTGCATGGCGCGCCGAGGCCAGCGCCGAGGGCCCCTTGGCGCGCCTGCAGGCGCGGGCGCACCTGGCTGGGGCGGCCGAAAGCGCCACGGCGGCCTCAGCCGCCGATCGAGACGCCCCGCCGACGCCACCCCCGTCGCTGGACGCGCAGGCCACCCTGCTGCCCTTCGCGCCGTGGCCGCTCGGCGACCTCACCTTGCGCACCGAGCACCTCGATCTGGCCGCCCTGCACCCTGGCGCCCCACGCACCCGGCTGCAGGCGAATGCCGAGATCCGCACCCGGGCGGCCGATGTGCCGGCCGACATCGATGCGCGCATCGACAACAGCGCCCCCGGCCGCTGGGACGAGGGCGCCCTGCCCCTGCGGGCCCTGCGCCTGCGCGCCCAGGCCCGCCCGGATCAGCTCGCCAGCGTGCGCCTCGAGGCCTTCGCGCTGGACCTGGGCGCCGACGCCACCGGCGGCCGCCTGTCGGGCCAGGGCACCTTGCAGGCCACCGGCCCCCAGGCGGGCGGCCGGCTGGATCTCACCCTCGACGGCTGGCGCCCCGCCACCCTGGACGCGCGCCTGCCCGCCATGCGCCTGAGCGGCCCGCTGGCGCTCACGCTGGACGGCTGGCCGGCACCGGCCGCAGCGGCCGCCCCAGCCGGCGCCGCGTCGTCCGCGTCATCCGCCGCACCGGCGCCCGGCGCGGACCGCCCCGTGCCCTGGCGTGCCGCGCTGCGTGCCGAGCTGCAGGGCCGCCTGGACGGCGCCCCCCCTGGCCCCGCCGACGTGACGCTGGCCCTGCGCGGCCGCGCCGACGCCGCCGAGCTGCAGCTGGAACAGGCACTCGCCCGGGTGGGTGGCGCCAGCGCCCGGCTCACCGGCCGGCTCGCCTGGCCGGGCGCCGACGACGGTGCCCGCTGGCGCTGGCAGGCCGAGGGCGAACTGCAGGACTTCGACCCCACCCAGTGGTGGCGCGACGCACCCGCGGCCGCCCGCCGCGGCGCGCACCGCCTGAACGCCACGCTCGCCTCCGAAGGCGCCTGGCGCGCCGCCCCTGCGGGCCCTGCGGCCTCGGCGCTGGACCGCCTGGAAGGCCGGCTTGACGTGGTGCTGGCCCCCAGCCAGTGGGCCGGCCTGCCGCTGGACGGCAGCCTGCAGGCCGAGCGCGCCGCCGGCGCGGCGCCGCGGGTGCAGGCCCGCCTCGCGGTGGCCGGCCAGCGGCTGGACGCGCGGCTGCAGCAGGCGGCGTCCGACCTGTCGCTGGAGGCCACCGTGGAGGCGCCGGACATGGCCCGGCTCGCCCCCTGGCTGGCCAGCCTGCCCGCGGGCGACGCGCTGGCCTGGGCACCCCGCAGCGGCACGGTGCAGGCGCGGGTGCAGGGCCAATGGCCTGCCGACAAGCCGCGTCAGGCGCAATGGCAGGTGCAGGCCCAGGCGGGCCGCCTGTCGCACCCCCAGTGGCAGGTGGGCCGCCTGCAGGCCCAGGCCAGCGGCCGCGGCTGGGGCGAGGACGCACTGTCGCTCGGCCTCACGGGCGAGGCGCTCGCCTGGCAGCAGGCGCGCGTGAACACCGTGCGGGCCGACCTGACCGGCAGCCTGCGCGAGCACCAGCTCAGCCTGCAGGCGGACAGCCCCGTGCGCCCGCCGGCCTGGTTCGAGCAATTGCTGGGCGCACGCACCGGCAGCGGCAGCCGCCTCTCCCTGTCGGCCCCGGGGCGCTGGCAGCCCGACGCCGACGGGGGCACCCCGCTGCTGGCCGGGCGCTGGAGCGGCCG